>MGCF01000095.1:0-42309 GCA_001788495.1 Candidatus Rokubacteria bacterium RIFCSPLOWO2_02_FULL_73_56 | reverse complement strand
AAGGTCACCGGCCGCGCCCGGTACGTGACCGACCTCGAGCTGCCCGGGATGCTGCACGTCACGCTCGTGCGCTCGCCGTACGCGCACGCGCGCCTCGTGCGGCTCGACACGCAGGCCGCCACCGGCGTGCCCGGCGTTCGCGCCGTCGTCGGCAGCGGCGACCTGACGGGCTGCGATCCGTACTTCGGCCCCGCCTTCCGCGATCGCCCGATCCTGGCCATCGACGTCGTCCGCTACGAGGGCGAGCCGGTGGTGGCGGTGGTCGCCGACGACGAGGGGGCCGCCGCGGAGGCCGCCGCGCTGGTCGACGTCGCGTACGAGGAGCTGCCGGCGGTGACGACGCTCGAGGAGGCCCTCGCCCCCGGCGCGCCGCTCGTGCACACCGCGGAGCCGCTCGCCGGGCACTTCGCCGACCTGTCCACGCTCCGGGCGAAGCCCGGCACCAACATCTGCCACCAGTTCGATTTCGAGCGCGGGCGCGGCGCGGCCGCCTTCGCCGACGCCCACCTGATCCTCGAGGACACGTACACCTTCCCCCGCGTGCAGCACTACTCGATGGAGCCCCACGCGGCCGTCGCCGCCTGGAACGAGGCGGGGGAGCTGACGGTCTGGGCCTCGACCCAGAACCCGTACTCGGTCCGCGTCGAGCTGGCGAAGATGTTCGACGTGCCGCTCGGCCGCATCCGCATCGTCGTGCCGCTGCTCGGTGGCGGCTTCGGCGGCAAGACGTACGCCAAGCTGGAGCCGATCGTCGGCGCCCTGGCCCGCATGACCGGGCGGCCCGTGCGGCTCGCGCTGTCGGCGGAGGAGGCCTTCCGCACCGTGCGGCGCTGCGACGCCCGCGTCCGCGCGCGGCTCGGGTTCACGCGCGAGGGGCTGCTCCTCGCCGCCGAGTGCGACGCGGACTTCGACGTGGGCGCCTACGCGGACATCGGGCCCCGCATCATCCAGAAGGGCACGTACACGGCGACCGGTCCCTATCGGGTGCCCCACGTGCGCCTGCACAGCAACGCCGTCTACACGAACACGACGCCGGGCGGCGCCTTCCGGGGATTCGGGGTGCCGCAGCTCGCCTGGGCCATCGAGTCCGTCCTCGACGAGGCCGCCCGCCGGCTCGACCACGATCCGGTGGAGCTGCGCCGGCAGAACCTCCTGGCCCACGGCGAGGAGTTCGCGCCGGGCGACGCGCCGATCGACGGCAAGTTCGAGGAGTCGCTCAACCGCGCCGCGCACGCCATCCGCTGGACGCAGGGGGCCGCGGCCGACCGGGGCCGCGGCGTGGCGATGATGCTGAAGGCGAGCATCGGGCCGACCGTGTCCGAGGCGATCGTCCGCCTGCACGCCGACGCGAGCGCGACCGTGCTCGCCAGCGCCGTGGAGATGGGCCAGGGGGCGCGGACGGTCATGGCGCAGATCGCGGCCGAGGTGCTGGCGATCCCCGTGGGGCGCGTGTTCGTGGCCACGCCGGACACCGCCGTCACGCCCTACGACCAGACCACCAGCTCCAGCCGTTCCACGACGATGACCGGCCGCGCCGTGCAGGAAGCGGCCGCGGACGTGCGCGACCAGCTGCTGCACGTCGCCTCCGGGCGGCTCGGAGTCCCGGCGGCGCGCCTGCGTCTCGAGGACGGCGCGGTCGTCGGCGCCTCCGAGCGGCTCGCGTATCCGGACGTCCTCGAGGAACGGTTCGGGATGGGAGGGGGCGAGCTGATCGGTCGCGGCGTCGTCGCGCCGGGGCGGAGCGCCGCCCCGCTCGGGGGCAGCACGCCGTTCTGGGAGATGGCCGTGGGCGCCGCGGAGATCGTCGTCGACGAGGAGACCGGCGCCATCACCGTCGAGAAGTACGTGTCGGTCGCGGACGTCGGGCGCTGCATCAACCCGCTGCAGTGCGAGGCGCAGGACGAGGGCGCGGTCCTGCAGGGGTTGGGGCACACGCTCCTCGAGGAGATGCTCTACGAGCGCGGTCAGCTGCTGAACGCCAACCTCGTCGACTACCGCGTGCCACGCGCCGAGGACCTGCCGCGGGTCCTCGAGTGCCGGTTCGTGGAGAACGCCGACGGCGCCGGCCCCTTCGGGGCCAAGGGCGCCGGGGAGGGAAGCCTCGTGCCGGTCGCTCCCGCGGTGGGCAACGCGCTGAGCCGGCTGACGGGCGTGCGCCTCCGTGAGCTGCCGCTGACCCCGGAGCGGGTGTGGCGCGCGCTTCGCGCCCGCCGCGCCGGGCCCTGAGCGTCGCCTGGACTCGGAGTTCGTCGGAGCATCGAGGAGCGCCCCGGCGCAGCATGGGGGCTCCGAGCGTGTGGGGGGTGTGGGGGGCCATCTCGGGGCCCCCCACGTAACTAGTCGAGGACGACGCCGCCGTCGACGACGAGCACCTGGCCGGTCACGTAGTTCGACATCGGCGAGGCGAGGTAGACGACGGCCTGCGCGACGTCCTCGGGGTGGCCCATCCGCGAGATCGGCTGCGCGATCACGTCGTAGTCGAAACCGCGCGTCATCTCCGTCGCCACGGGGCCGGGCGCCACCGCGTTCACGCGCACGCCGTAACGTCCCGCGTCCTTCGCGAGCCAGCGCGTGAACGCGATCACGGCGCCCTTCGCCGCGGCGTACGCCGGGCCGCTGCGGCCGCCGCGCGTGACCGCGGCGTCCTCGGGGCGGGAGATCGCGCCGCCGGCCATGCCCGAGACGGAGGCGATGTTGACGATCGCGCCGCCGCGCGCCTTGAGGTGCGGGTAGGCGGCCTGGCTCACGAAGACGGTGCCCTTGACGATCACGTCGAGCAGCCGCTGCAGGGTCGTCCCGTCGAGGTCCTCGAGCGCCAGCCGCTCGGTGATCCCCGCGTTGTTGACGACGACGTCGAGGCGCCCGAGCCCGGCGAGGGTGGCCGCGACGGCGGCCTCGACGGCCGCGCGGTCGGTGACGTCGGCGCGCAGCGCGAGCGCGCGGCACCCGAGTGCCTCGACGCGCGCCCGCGTCTCGGCCGGGGGCTCGAGGTCGACCGCGGCCACATCGGCGCCCACCGCGGCGAGCGCGAGCGCCGTCGCCTGGCCGATGCCGCGCGCCGCGCCCGTCACGAGCGCGACGGTGCCCGTGAGGTCCGCGGGGCTGCTGGTCCGCGTGGTCACGGCGCCATTGTAAGACAGGACGACGGGCTGCTCGCCTCCCCCGTCAGCCCGGAGGCCCGGCGCGCGAGGCGGATCCTGGGCCCCGGCGTGCGCGCGGTCAGCCCGTCCGCCCGAGCGGCAGCACGACGGTCGCCCCGCCCCGCGCGGTCGGCTCGTCGCGCTGGTTGACCGCGTCGAGGGCGAGCGTGACCTCCCCCCGGCCCTCGACGAGCGCCTTGTCCGCGACCGTGCCCCGGCACCACGTGGTGTCGCCGATCAGGTTGTGGCGGCGCACCTCCACGCGGAGGCGCGCCAGGAACCCATCGTCGCCCATCCAGTCGGTGACGAGGTGGCCGAGCCAGGCGACGCGCTCCGGACCGTAGTCGTACGCGCCGGGCACGCCCACGGCCCGCGCGAAGTCGGCGTCCCAGTGCACGCGCTCCGGCGGCTCCGGCACGCCGAAGGCGTTCGGGATCGCGAGCGCGGGGTGGCGCTCGAACAGGTCGAACGCCAGCCCGTGGCCGCGCACGTAGAGGCTGCCCCAGCCCTGGAGGAACGCGATGATCGAGGTGACGGTGAGCGGCCCCTTGACGACGGGCCCGAGCGCCTCGCCCACCCGGACGTCCTCCCAGAAGCGCGGCGTGGCGCCGCGGATCGCCTCGTCGCCGTACGCGCGGCGGATCCGCTCGATCTCCTCCACCGTGTAGCGGTGGGGCTCGGCGGGCGCGTACTTGCCCCGCTCCCGCGCGGTGTCGCGCTCGGTGCGGAAGCACCAGGAGTCGACGTCGCCCACCGGGGCGCCCGCGGCGTCCGCGAACGCGGTGCGGTACGTCTGCCTGACCGCGCGGCGGGCGAAGGCCGACGGCTTCTCCTCGAGATCGAGCAGCGTGCTCTCGCCGACGATCCGGTCGCCCTCGCGGATCGGGCGCCGCCAGCGAAAGTCGGCGCCCCCGTACATGGCGTGGATGCCCGGCAGGCCCGCGACGTAGCCCGACACGACGCGGTCCATCGCGAGCAGGATCGTCGGCGGCGCCAGGCGCCGGGCGGCCCAGACCGGGTTCCGGTCGCCGACGCCGTGCGCCCAGTGGCGGATCGCGTCGCGCGTGGCGACCTCCAGGTAGGGCTCCACGCGGCGGACCGGCCGCCCGATCAGCGCGCGCAGCGACGCGAGCGCCTCGTCGGTGATCGTGGGGAAGCGCGGGGTCGTCATGCGAGGCGTCTATAGCACGATTCGGGGGGCCGACCAAGCCAGCGTATACTGTCCGGCATATGCGCCACGCCCTCGTTCCGCTCGCACTCGTCCTCGTCCTCGCCGCTGCCGCGCCCGCGTGGGCCGGCCCCACGGATCAGCTCCGCCAGTACACCGACCAGGTGCTCCGGGTCCTCGACGACCCCGCCCTCAGGGGTGCGGACCGGCGCGCCGCGGTGCGCCGGATCGCCGTCGAGATCTTCGACGTCGCCGAGACCGCCAAGCGCGCGCTCGCGCGTCACTGGCAGGCGCGGACGCCCGCGGAGCGCGACGAGTTCGTCCAGCTCTTCGCCGACCTGCTCGAGCGCGCGTACATCTCGCGCATCGACCAGTACGGCGGCGAGCGGATCCGCTACGTCGGCGAGGCCGTGGACGGCGACCTGGCGACCGTCCGGGCCCGCATCCTGACCAAGAAGGCGGCCGAGGTGCCGGTGGAGTCGCGGATGGTGCGCCGGGCCGACCGCTGGCTGGTCTACGACGTGCTCATCGAGAACGTCAGCCTCATCGCGAACTACCGCGCGCAGTTCGACCGCATCATCCGCACCTCGTCGTACGAGGAGCTGGTGCGGCGGCTCAAGAGCCGGCGGCACGAGTTCCTCGACGCCGCCCCGACGAAGGCCCGCCGCACGGCGGGCTAGGCGGTGGCGACCTACCAGATCGTCGCGTGGCGGGACATCCCCGCGAGCGTCGAGGCCCGGGACGGGACCGCCAGCGTGACGCTCCAGCTCAGCGAGCGCTTCCAGGCGCTCATCGACTCGGTCGCGATGCAGCTCGGCCTCCAGGACTCCGACGCCTACCTCGAGGCGTGGACGCGCGGCGCGCCGCAGGAGCGGCCCGGAACCGCCCGGGAGGTCGCCGAGGCCGTGGCGGCCGAGCTGGAGGACCGCTTCCCCGAGTTCATCGGCCGGGCCTTCCGCCGCGCGTGAGGGTGTAAGCTCGGGGCGGGAGGGAGACCCGATGGCCCGGCCCATCCCGCTCGAGCTCGTCGAGGACGCCGCGCGCGAGCTCACGGCGCGCGCCGCGATCGACATCCCCGCCGACTACCGCGAGGGCGTCGCGCGGGCGCGCGCGAGCGAGCGCAACCGGCTCGCCCGCTTCGTGCTGACCGAGATGGAGCGCAACTGGGACATCGCGACGGCCGAGCGCCGCCCGATGTGCGCCGACACCGGGCTGCCGCGCTACTACGTGCGGGCCGGCAACGAGGCGGTGGTCGAGGGCGGCTTCGTCGGGCTCGAGCGCGCGCTGCGCCGCGCGACCGCGGACGCGACGGCCACGGTCCCGCTCCGCCCGAACCGGGTGCACCCGCTCACGCGCGTCGACCACGACAACAACGTCGGCATGCACGCCCCCGAGGTCACGTACGCGTTCGAACCGGGCGGCGACTGGCTCGACGTCACCACGGTGCACAAGGGCGGGCTCTTCGGCACCGACTACCGGATGCTCTTCCCCGCCGACGGCGTGGGCGGGATCAAGCGGTTCTTCGTGGACACGCTGGTCGAGTTCGGCCGGCGCGGCCTCGCCTGCCAGCCCGCGATCATGGGCGTGGGCCTCGGCGGCTCGAAGGACACGTGCGTGCGACTCGGCAAGGAGGCGGCGTGCCTGCGCCTGGTCGGCAGCGCGAACCCCGACCCGGTGATCGCGCAGCTCGAGGCCGAGCTGACCGCGCTCGGCAACTACGTCGGGATCGGGGCGATGGGCTTCGCGGGGACCTCGCTCGTCGTCGCGACCCACGTGGAGGTCGCCTACACGCACACGGGCGGCCTCCCGGTCGCGATCCACAGCTTCTGCCTGTCGTCGCGGCGCGCGACCGCGCGCCTCCATCCCGACGGGCGCGTGGAGTTCCGCGCGGATCCCGGCTGGTTCACCGAGCACTACCGCCGGACGGGGATCGCGTGACCTCGCGCGCGCCCGTGAGGCTCGACGACGTGCGGATGGACGAGGTCCACCTGACCACGCCCGTGGCGCCGGCGGACCTCGCGCGTCTCACGCTCGGCGACGTCGTCTACCTCTCGGGCGCGCTCTACACGGCGCGCGAGGGCGTCTACCGCAAGGTCGTGGACGAGGGGTGCGAGCTGCCGGCCGACGTCCGGGCGCTCACGAACGTGAATTTCCACTGCTCGCCCGCGGCGCGCGTGCGCCCCGACGGCACCTACGCGGTCGAGGCGGTCACCGCGACGGCGAGCTTCCGCTTCGGCCGGTCCATGAGCCGCTGGTTCGAGCGCTCCGGGGCGAAGGTCATCGTCGGCAAGGCGGGGCTCACCGAGCTCGCCTACCGCGAGTGGTTCGTGCCCCACGGCGCCGTCTACCTCACGACGGTCGGCTACGGCATGGGGGCCGCGTACGGCCGCGCGATCCGCCGCGTCGCCGGCGTCCACTGGCTGCGCGAGCTCGGCATCGCCCAGGCGCTCTGGGTGCTCGAGGTCGAGCGGCTCGGCCCGTTCCTCGTCGAGGGCGACGCCGAGGGCCGCTCCCTCTTCGCGCTCGCCAACCGCGAGATCAACCTGCGCCTCGAGGAGGTCTACCGCGGGCTGCCGCCGTACGCGATGCGCCGCTTCGGCGAGACCACCGCCCGCACCGACGAGGTCGTCTAGCCCGGGACGTCGAGGACGAAGAGGAGCGGGTGGTGGACCAGCCGCTCCCACCGGCCCCCGAGCCAGCGCGTCGCGACGGTGCGGAGCCCGCGGGCCTCGAAGAGCGCGTGCCACTCCTCGGGGCGCCGGAAGCGGAGCGCCGCGGGCATCCGACCGCCGTGGCGGAGACCGTTCAGCCGGCCGTCGAGCAGGTCGAGCCACAGGCGCTCGGCCCGCGTGCGCCAGACCGACTCGAGGACGACGAGCCGCGCGCGCGTCACGCGTCGGGCCTCGTCGAGCACGGTCTCGGGCGCAACGCAGTGGTGGAGCGCGAGCAGGAGCAGCGTCGTGTCGAACGTCGCCTCGGCGAACGGCAGGCGCGCGCCGTCGTAGGCCACGTAGGGCCCCGCCGCGCGGCGGAAGGACCCGACGTCCACGGAGCACGTCCAGGCTCGCCCGTGGAGCGCCGCAGCCACGTAACCCTCGCCGGCGCCGAGGTCGAGGACGCGCCGGCCCACGAGGAAGGGCCGGACCGCGGCGGCCTCGCCGCGTGCGTATTGGCGCAGGAAGGCCTGGAGCACGCTCAGGAGCGCTTCTCGGGGGCGTCGAGGAGCCGGCGCGCCTTGCGCGCGTCCTCGCCGACGAGCGCCTCATCGATCAGCGCGTGGACGGCCTCGGCGGAGAGCGCCGCGGGCGCGAGCCCGGTGTCGGCCAGGACGCGCCGCGTCGCGCTGTCGTCGAAGCGCACGTGCTGCGTCAGGTAGGGGCGGTAGCCCTCGAGCATCCGCGCGACCGTGCGCTCGAGCGGCGAGAGCTCGGTGAGCGGCGCGCTGCGCGCGTCGACGAGCGACACACCCCGGACCCCCAGGCGGTCGGCGAGCGTCGTGAGCAGCTCGGCCTGGGTGGGGGCGTCGCGCACGACGAGGTGGAAGGTGCCGCCCGCGGTCGCCGGCGCGGCGCCGCCGACGATGCTGGGCCGGAAGACCCGGACGTCGACGCCGACCCGCGCGCCCGCACGGCGGAGCGCCGCCTCCCCCCGCAGCTTCACGCGCTCGTACGTGTTGTGAAAGGCCTGGTCGACATCGCCCTCGCTCTCGAGGATCGTGCCCGACCGCCGGCCGCACACGTACGCCGTGGACAGGTGCGCGAAGCGGCGCAATCGCCCGGCGGCGAGTGCCCTGAGCAGCCGCTGTGGCCCCGTGACATGGCCCGCCACAGAGGGCGCGAGCGCGGCCGGCTCGAACGTCGTGTCGCCGGCGCAGTGGATGACGGTCTCGCATCCGCCCCGTCGCGGCTCCGCGCGAGCGCCACGACGGGCCGGTCCGCCGCGAGCAGACGGCGGATCAGCGCGCGCCCGACGAAGCCGGTGGCGCCCGTGACGAGGACCGGCGCGCCCGTCACGGCGCGGCCTCGCGGGCCGGCCAGGGCGCGCCCGGGGGCGCCTCCGCCGGCCCGCGCCAGCGCTCGGCGTAGCGCTCGGTGTCGAGGCCGAGAGTGTGCAGCAGGACCAGCCAGCCGCAGAAGGCGAGCGTCCGCCAGGGACCGCGCGTGAGGAAGCGCCGCCCCGAGGTCACGAGCGGCTCCCGGACGAGCAGGCTGCGGCCGCGGCGCTTCAGGCGCCGGCTGAAGTCGAGGTCTTCGAGGACCCGGAGGTCGCGGTAACCGCCGAGCGCGCGGAAGACGGCCGCGCGGACGAAGATCCCCTGGTCGCCGTACCAGTTGCGCGTGAGGCGGTAGCGGACCCGGTTGATCCAGGTGACTGCGCGGAGGCTCGGGTGCGGCTCGGCGAAGCAGTGCTCGAACGCGCCACCGACGGCCCGGGGGTCGGAGAGCGCGTCCTCGATCCGCGCGAGGGCATCGGCCGGCGGGAACGAGTCGGCGTGGAGGAAGAACAGGACCTCGCCGCGCGCGGCCGCGGCGCCGGCGTTCATCAGCTCGGCCCGCGTCGAGCCGCCCGGCCACAGGAGCCGCGCCCGCCCCGTCACCACGCGCGCGGTGCCCTCGGGGTCGCCCGAGGCGGCGACGATCACCTCGCACGCCGCGACGCCCGGCAGCCGCACGAGGTGGTCGAGCGTCCGCCCGAGCGCCGCGGCGTCGTTGCGGGCGGGGATGACGACCGAGACGCGGGGGGTCCTCAGAAGTGCCCCCTCGCCCGCTCGCGGGCGGGCAGGAGCCGCCCCGCGGCGTCCGGCGCCGCGTCGGCAGCGCCGAGCCTGCGCACCCCGAGCAGCTCGGCGACGTCGGCGCCTGCGGGCCCGGAGGCGGACACGGGGACGGTGAGCACGATGCGTTCCATCGGGAGCTCTCGTTGCCCGTTAGACGCGCCGGGCCAGCGCGGTGATGCGCCGCGCCCGGCCCCCGGGCCCGGGCCGACGAAGATTTCACAGCGCTGTGACGACTCGACCGCCGCCCTCCGCGACACTCGGAGGCGACCCTCGAGGGTCCATCACGGAGGCGAGGAGGCCGACAATGGCGAGGACAGCGGGTACGATGACGGGACGGCTCCGGCGGGCAGCGGCGGCGCTGGCGGTGGGGACGGGGGTGGCGCTCGCCGGGTGCGCCAGCGCCTCGATGAGCAGCGATGCGATGATGGAGAAGAAGGGCGATGCGATGATGGAGAAGAAGGGCGATGCGATGATGGAGAAGAAGGGCGATGCGATGATGGAGAAGAAGGGCGATGCGATGATGGAGAAGAAGGGCGATGCGATGATGGAGAAGAAGGGCGACGCGATGATGGAGAAGAAGGGCGACGCCATGAAGGAGAAGAAATAGCGGTGCGCCGCGCGGTCCTCGGGCTCGCGACGCTCGCCGCGCTGGCGGCGTCCGGCGTCGGGGTCGCCGCCGGCCAGGCGCTCCGGCTCGGACAGCCGGCGCCCGAGGTCGCGGGAGCGCCGTGGATCAACAGCGCGCCGCTCACGCTCGCGGGGCTGCGCGGCCGCGTGGTCCTCGTCGAGTTCTGGACGTACGGCTGAATCAACTGCCGTAACGTGATCCCGCAGTTGCGGGCCTGGCACGAGCGGTACGAGCCCACGGGACTGACCGTCGTGGGGGTGCACAGCCCCGAGTTCCTCTGGGAGAAGTCGCACGACCGGGTGGTGGACGCCACGCGCAGGCTCGGCGTGCGCTACCCGGTCGTCCAGGACAACGACTTCGCGATCTGGCGGCGCTTCGGCGTGCGTGCGTGGCCGACGCTCGTGCTCGTCGACCGGAAGGGGGCCGTCCGCTACCGCCACATCGGGGAGGGCGAGTACGAGGAGACCGAGGCGATGATCCGCCGGCTCCTCGCCGAGGAGGGGTGACGACGCGCTTCTCGACGCTCGCGCTCGCGGCGATCGTGGCCCCGGCCACGATCGTGGCCGTGCTCGGCTGGGTCTCGCTGCGCCAGTGGGAGGCGTCCGCCGAGCTGCTCTTCCGCGAGCAGGCGCGTGACATGGCCTCGATGGCCGCGGAGAAGGTCGAGATGATGCTCCGCCACTCGGAGGACGCCTTCCTCGAGCGCCTCGGCGGGGCGCTCGGCGAGAAGGACCTCGACGCGCGCTCGCTCGACGCGCTGCGCGCGCAGGCGCCGCTCGTCGGGCGCCTCTATCTCGTCGACCGCCAGGGGCGGCTCGCGTACCCGCGGGCCGGCGCGCGCGGCGAGGACGCCGACGTGCTCGCGCAGGCGCGCGCGGAGGCCGCGCGGGGCCTGTGGGAGCGGGGCGGCCGGCGCGAGCTGATCGCCGGCGACCAGGCCTGGCTGCTCGCGCTCCTGCGGGGGCGCGACGGCCGGCCGCTGCTCGTGGTCCTCTCGCGCGACCCCGACGGGGTGCGGCGCGAGATCCTCGAGACGACGCTCGGTGGCCTGGAGTCGCCGACGATCCTCGCCGTTCTCGACCACGCCGGCCGGCCGGTCTACAGCCGGGTGCCGCTCGGCGACGCGCAGCGGCTCCTCGCGGTGGGCTTCCGCGAGGGCCTGCCCACCTGGCGGCTGGCCGTCTACCAGCCCGCCGGCGCGTCCCCGCGCCGGGCGGTGCGCCGCCAGGTGGCCGTGTTCACGGCCGCCTTCGCCGTGCTCCTGGGCGTGATCGTCACGGGGATCGTCGTGACGTGGCGGCTCATGCGCCGCGAGACCGAGATGGCGCGGCTCAAATCGGAGTTCGTCGCGAACGTGTCCCACGACCTGAAGACACCGCTGTCCGTGATCCGGATGTTCGGGGAGACGCTCGAGATGGGGCGGGTGGCCGACGAGGGCCGGCGCCAGGAGTACTACCGGGTGATCACGCGCGAGAGCGAGCGGCTGTCGCGGCTGATCGACAACGTGCTCGACTTCTCGCGCATCGAGGGCGGCCGCCGCGTCTACGAGAAGGCGCCGAGCGCGATCGAGCCGCTCGTGCGCGAGACGCTCGACGCCTTCGCGTACCCGCTGGCCCAGCGGGGCTTCAAGGTCGAGGTGGACGTGGCGCCCGACCTCCCCGAGGTCGCGCTGGACGCCGACGCGGTCGGCCAGGCGCTCGCGAACCTCGTGGACAACGCGATCAAGTACGCCGGCGAGCGGCGGGTGCTCCGCGTCGCGGCGCGCGTCGCCGCCGGGTGGCTCCTGCTGAGCGTCACCGACGAGGGGATCGGCATCCCCGCGGAGGAGCAGCCACGGATCTTCGAGAAGTTCTATCGCGCGGGGCGGAGCGAGACGCAGGGCCGCCGCGGCAGCGGCGTCGGCCTGGCGCTCGTCCGGCACGTGGCCGAGGCGCACGGCGGCAGCGTCGGCGTCGAGAGCCGCCCCGGGGAGGGCAGCCGGTTCACGCTCCGGCTGCCGCTCGGCGGCGATGCCTAGGATCCTGATCGTGGACGACGAGCCGGAGATCGTGCGCGGGCTCGAGGACAACCTCCGTTTCGAGGGGTACGAGACCGTGTCCGCGACCAGCGGCCGCGACGGGCTCGCGCTCGCGCTGCGGGAGGCGCCCGACCTCGTCCTGCTCGACGTGGCGATGCCGGCGCTCTCCGGCTGGGACGTCTGCCGGGAGCTGCGGCGGAAGGGGATCGACGTGCCGGTCATCATGCTGACCGCGCGGGGCGCCGAGGCCGATCGGGTGCTCGGCCTCGAGCTCGGTGCCGACGACTACGTGACGAAGCCGTTCTCGCTGCGCGAGCTGCTCGCGCGTGTGCGCGCGGTGCTGCGCCGCCCGGGCCCGCGGCAGAAGTTCGAGGAGTTCGCGTTCGGCGACGTGCGGGTGCGGCTCCGCAGCCGTCAGGCGTTTCGCGCCGGCCGCGAGGTACGGCTCACACGCAAGGAGTTCGACCTGCTCGTCTACCTGATCGAGCACCGCGGCGAGGTCGTCACGCGCGAGCGGCTGCTCGACGAGGTGTGGGGGTACGAGCGGTTCCCGACGACGCGCACCGTGGACACGCACGTCCTGAGGCTCCGGCGGAAGTTCGAGGCCGATCCCGACCGGCCCGGGCTCATCCAGACGGTGCACGGGCAGGGCTACCGATTCGTGGCGGCGGAATGAGGCGGGACTAAGATGGATCCAGGAGGACCCTGCGCATGCTGATCAAGCGCGCCGAGCGCTTCACGTCGAACGACGTCACCGACCCGGCGCTCTACCTCTCGCGTCGCGAGCTCATGGCCGGCGCGGCCGCGTGGGCGCTCCTGCCCGGCGCGAGCGCGGCGGCCCTGCCCGCCCCGGCGCCGCTCCAGGCGACGCGCAACGTGGGGCGGAGCCTCAACGAGCCGCCGACGAAGTACGAGCACGCGACGACCTACAACAACTTCTACGAGTTCGGCGTGGACAAGGACGACCCCGCACGGCTCGCCGGGTCGCTGCGCCCGCGGCCGTGGTCCGTGCGGGTGGACGGCCTCGTGCAGAAGCCGAAGACGTTCGACATCGACGAGCTGCTGCGGCTCTTCCCGCTCGAGGAGCGGGTCTACGCGCTTCGCTGCGTCGAGGCCTGGTCCATGATCATCCCGTGGATCGGCTTCCCGCTCGCCGCGCTGCTCGGGCGCGTCGAGCCCGCCGGCAGCGCGCGGTTCGTCGAGTTCACGACGCTGCTCGACCCCGAGCAGTTCCCGGGGCAGCGGCCGGGCTTCTTCGGCTCCTCGCTCGACTGGCCGTACGTCGAGGGGTTGCGCCTGGACGAGGCGCTGCACCCGCTCACGCTCGTGACCGTCGGGATGTACGGCCGGGTGCTGCCCAACCAGAATGGCGCTCCGATCCGGGTCGTCGTCCCGTGGAAGTACGGGTTCAAGAGCGCGAAGTCGATCGTGCGGATCCGGCTCGTGCGCGAGCAGCCGGCGACGGCGTGGGCGCGGGCGAACCCGCGGGAGTACGGGTTCTACTCGAACGTGAACCCGGCCGTGAGCCACCCGCGCTGGAGCCAGGCGACCGAGCGGCGCATCGGCGAGTTCCGCCGGCGCACGACGCTCCCGTTCAACGGCTACGCCGACCAGGTCGCCGCGCTCTACACGGGGATGGACCTCCGCAAGCACTACTGAGCCGGTGACGCGGCGCGGCCGGATCGTCCTCAAGCTCCCCGTGTGGGCGGCGTGCCTGGCGCCGCTCGCGCTGCTCGCCTGGCGCGCGGCGACGGACCAGCTCGGCGCCAACCCGATCAGCTTCGTCACGAACACGCTCGGCGACTGGACGCTGCGCATCCTGCTGGCGTCGCTCGCGATGACGCCGCTCGGCATCGTCCTGGGCGCCGCGTGGCCGGTCACGCTGCGCCGCCTGCTCGGGCTCTTCGCCTTCGCCTACGCGTGCCTGCACTTCTCGGTCTGGATCGTGCTCGACTTCTTCTTCGACTGGGCGCGGATGGGGGAGGACATCCTCAAGCGGCCGTACATCACGCTCGGCATGCTCGCGCTGCTCACGCTGACGCCGCTCGCCGTCACCTCGACGAGCGGCATGGTCAAGCGCCTGGGCGGCCGCGCCTGGCGGCGCCTGCACCGCCTCGCGTACGCGGCCGGCGTGCTCGCGGCGCTGCACTTCATCTGGCTCGCCAAGGTCGGGCGCACGGACCAGTACTGGCACGCCGCGGTGCTGGCGCTCCTGCTCGGCGTGCGGCTCGTTCACTGGGGGGTGCGCGCCGTGCGGCGGCGGCGCGCCGCCGCGGCCGCGGTCGGCGCGACGCCGTCGGCGGCCTCGCGGCCGTGAGCCGAAAAAAGTCCGCCCGACCGCGTGCGCGGCAACGTAGACTCGGAGGACCGATGGCCTCCGTCTCGGTGAACGGCAGGAGCTACCGCCACCCCGCGCGCCCGGTCGTCGTCGTCTGCATCGACGGCTGCGAGCCCGAGTACCTCGAGCGCGGGATCGCCGGCGGCAGCCTGCCCGCGCTCGCCCGCTTCGGGGCGGAGGGCGCGTACCGGCTCGCGCGGTCGGTCGTGCCGAGCTTCACGAACCCGAACAACCTGTCGATCGTCACCGGCGCGCCGGCGGCCGTGCACGGGATCTCGGGCAACTACTTCTGGGACCCGGCGACGGGGCAGGAAGTGATGATGAACGACCCGCGCTTCCTGCGCTGCGGGACGCTGCTCGCGGCGCTCGCGCGCGAGGGGGCGCGCGCGGTCGTGATCACGGCCAAGGACAAGCTCCGGCGGCTTCTCGGCCACGAGATGCCGGGGATCTGCTTCTCCTCCGAGAAGGCCGACCAGGTCAGCAAGGACGAGCACGGGATCGAGCGGGTCACCGACCTCGTGCCGATGCCGGTGCCCGGCGTGTACAGCGCCGAGCTGTCCGAGTACGTCCTGGCCGCCGGGCTCGCGCTCTACCGCCGCGCGCGCCCGGACGTCGTGTACCTGTCGCTCACCGACTACGTCCAGCACAAGCACGCGCCGGGCGATCCCGTCGCGACCGCGTTCTACGCGATGCTCGACCGCTACTTCGACGCGTTCGACCGCGAGGGCGCGGTGCTCGGCATCACGGCCGACCACGGGATGAACGCGAAGGCGAACCCGGACGGCACGCCGCGGGTGGTGTACCTCCGGCCGCTCCTCGACGCGGTCGCGGGCGCGGGCCGCGCGCGGGTGATCCTGCCGATCACGGACCCGTACGTCGTGCACCACGGAGCGCTCGGCTCCTTCGCGACGGTCCACCTGGCCGACGCCGCCGCGTGCGCCGCCGCCGCGGCGCGCCTCCGGACGACCCCGGGGATCGCCGCGGTCCACGACCGCGCCGCCGCCTGCGCGCGCTTCGAGCTGCCGCCCGACCGCGTGGGCGATCTCGTGGTGCTCGGCGACCGCCACACCGTGCTCGGCAAATCGCCCGCGGAGCACGACCTGTCGCTCCTCGCGGAGCCCCTGCGCTCCCACGGCGGCGTCTGCGAGCAGACCGTGCCGTTCGTGCTCAACCGGCCGCTCGAGGCGGCGTGGGCGCCGGGGCGCGCGGGCGACCTGCGCAACTTCGACGTCTTCGACGCCGTGCTGAACGGGGTCGCATGAGGGCCGCGCGGCGCCGCGTCCTGGCCGGCTTCCTCGCGCTGGCGCTCGCCGGGTGCGCGGCGGCGGGCGGCCGCGCGCCGTCGGCGCTGCCGCGGCCGGTGCGCACGGTGCTGCCGAACGGCGTGGTCGTGATCGCCCAGGAGCACCGGGCCAGCGACGTCGTCGCGGCCCAGCTCTGGGTGCGGATCGGCGGGCGCGACGAGTCGGCGGACGAGCTCGGCCTCTCCCACTACCTCGAGCACATGCTGTTCAAGGGCACGCCGACGCGGCCGCCCGGCTCGATCGACCGCCTCCTCGAGGGCCGTGGCGGGACCAGCAACGCCTTCACCTCGTACGACTACACGCACTACGACGTCGTGGTGCCCGCCAGCGACCTCCGCGTGGGCCTCGAGCTGCTCGCGGACATCGGCGTGCACGCGAGCTTCCCGCCGGACGAGCTCGAGAGCGAGAAGAAGGTCGTGTTCGAGGAGATGAACCTCGTCCAGGACGACCCCGAGCGGTTCCTGCGCCGGCGCCTGACCGAGCTCGCCTACGAGCCCCACCCGTACGGCCGGCCCATCCTCGGCACGCCCGCGCTGATCCGCGCGCTCACGCGGCCGCGCCTCGCCCGCTACTACGCGAAGCACTACGTCCCCCGGAACATGGTCCTGGTGGTCGTGGGCGCCGTGACACCGGACGAGGTCCTCGCGCTCGCCCGCGCGAGCTTCGGCGGGCTCGGGGGCGCGCCGGACGGCCGCCCCACGCTCGCCCCGCCCCCCGCGCTCGACCGGAGCCGGCGCGCGGACGTCCAGCGGCCCGAGAAGCAGGCCTACCTCGGCCTCGCCTGGCGGGCGGCGGCGGTGTCGAGCACGGACGTGTACGCGGTGGACCTGCTCACGTACATCCTGGGCGACTCGCCGAGCTCGCGCCTCAACCAGGAGCTGCGCGAGCGCCTGCGGCTCGTCTCGGCGATCGAGGCCGGCTACATCGCCTCGCAGCAGGCCGGGATCGTCACCGTGACCGCGCGCCTGGACGGGGCGAACCTCGACCGCGCCGAGGCCGCGATCCTCGACGTGGTGCGCCGCGTGCGCGAGCGGGGCGTGACCGAGGCCGAGCGCCAGCGCGCCCTGGTCACCGCGGAGTCGAGCTACGCGTTCGACATCGAGACGGCCGAGGGCCTGGCCCGGTCCTACGGCCAGGCCGAGACCACGTGGACGCTCGAGGACGAGCTGGCCTACCTGGGGCGCCTGCGCCAGATCACGGCCGCCCAGATCCAGGACGCCGCGCGCACGTACCTCGGCGACGCCGAGTACGCGCGCGTGCGCTTCGTGCCCCGGTGAGGCTCCTGCCGGTGCTCCTCGGCGCCTGCCTCGCGGCGGCGCCGGCCGCGGCGGCCGGCGAGGTCGTGCGCGTGACGCTCCCCAACGGGTTCACCGTCCTCGTGCGCGAGAACCCGGTCGCGCCCGTCGTCGCCGTCTCGCTCATGGTCCGCACGGGCACGCGCTGGGAGCGGCGGGAGACCGCCGGGATCTCGAACTTCCTCCACGCCGTGATGGTCAAGGGGACGGCCAGGCACGGCGGTGCCGAGCTCGCGGAGGCGATCGCCGCGCTCGGCGGCAAGCTGAGCGCGACCGGCGACATCGACTACTCGGAGATCCGCGCCTCGGGGCTCGCGCGGTTCTGGCGCGAGCTGCTCTCCCTGACCGCCGAGCTGGCCCTCGAGCCCCGGCTGGCGCCGGACGAGGTCGGCCCGGAGCGCGACTGGCTCCTGAGCCGGATCCAGAAGCGCCGCGACAGCGCCCCGGCGCGCGCCTTCGACGAGCTCTACACCGCGCTCTACGGGCCGCACCCGTACGCGCTGCCCGTCCTCGGCACCCGCGAGTCGCTCGAGCGCCTCGACCACGCGGCGCTGGTCGCCGCCTATCGCGCGGCGTACCAGCCCCAGCGGATGATCCTGGCGGTGAGCGGGCAGGTGTCGGCGCCGGAGGTCCTCGCGGAGGCGCGCCGCCTGTTCGGCGGCACGCCGCGGGGCCCGGGGACGCCGGACCCCGTCCTGCCGGCGCCGGCGCCGGCAGCGCGGCGCGTGCCGGTGCAGATGCCGGCCCAGCAGACCCAGATCCTGGTCGCGGGCCTCGGGCCCTCGCTCGACGACCCCGACCACGCCGCGGTGAAGGTGCTCTCGACGGTCCTGGGCGGCGGCATGGCGGGCCGGCTGTTCGCCGAGCTCCGGGACCGGCGCGGGCTCGCGTACACGGCGACCTCCTACTACGATCCCGTGCGCGGCCCCGCGGCGCTCGTGCTCTACCTCGGGACGGCGCCCGAGAACGCGGTGCGGGCCGAGGCGGCGCTGCGTGAGGAGGTCGAGCGCATCCGGCGCGAGGCCGTCGGCCCCGACGAGCTCCGGCGCGCCAAGGGCTACCTGCTCGGCCGGTACGCGATGGACCGGCGGACGAACGAGCGGCAGGCCTGGTACCTCGCCTTCTACGAGATCGAGGGGGTGGGGCAGGACTACCCGGAGCGCTACCGGACGGCCGTGGAGGCGGTCACCGCGGACGACGTGCTGCGGGTGGCGCGACGCTACCTGGCCGCGCCGACGACGATCGTCGTCGGGCCGCGCTGAGCGGCCCGCTGCCGGCCGCCTACTCGCTCCGCCGCGCGCGCGCCTCGTCCGCCGCGCGGATCTCGTCGGCGAACATGGCCGCGTTCAGGGGGCAGGGGGGCTTGTTCTCCTCCACGTACTGGCAGTCCGCCTGGTCGCACTGGACGAAGTAGCCCTGGGGGCCGCCGAAGCCCCCCGGCCGGCGGAGCCGGATGTGGACCGTCTCGGAGACCACCTCGCACCAGAACTCGCGCGCTCGACTGCGGCTCACGTCGTCTCCCTCTCTCCTGTCGGAGCCGGAGCGGCCCCGGCACCCCACGATACGCCCGGCGGCCGGCCGCGACAACCGGCGGGCGGCCTCGAAATTCTGTCCAACGCGATTTCCCGATCCGGGATATATTTGTCCGGGTTCGCCCACAGACTCGAGCATCGACTCAGGGGAGGGCTGGCATTGCGTCGCTTCCGCGTGCGTGACGTGCAGGGCAGCACTGCGATCCTGGGTTTCGCGGTCCTGGCGCTGGCGCTCGGCGGTTGCGGGAGCCTCTCCGGGGCCCTCCACAGCGAGTCGGCGCTCCTCGCCGCCGAGCCGAGCGCGCCGCGCGCCGAGGCCGTCGCGGCCGACGCCAGCCCGCCGGCGGAGCTCACCCCTGTCGCGGTGGTCGAGCCCGCGGCCAGGGAAACCGGCGACTCCACGGTCGCCTCGGGCAGCGACGCGACCCCGGCCGAGGGGGCCGGCGCGAGCGGCACGCCGCGGCTCGCGCAGACCCAGCGCGCGCCCCAGGAGAAGATCGAGACCAAGGGTACGGGCGACGTCGAGGAGGAGTACGACCCCTGGGAGCCCTTCAACGAGAACATGTTCGAGTTCAACCGCAAACTCGACCGGTACGTGCTCAAGCCGGTGGCGAAGGGCTACAACGTCGTCATGCCCGAGCCGTTCCAGGTCGTGATCGCGAACGGCTTCGACAACATCCGCTTCGTGCCCCGACTCGTGAACAGCCTGCTCCAGGCCAAGTGGGGCGGTGCGGGCCGGGAGCTCTCCCGGTTCCTCATCAACAGCACGCTCGGCATCGGCGGCCTGTTCGACGCCGCGAAGTACTGGGGCATCGAGAAGAGCCGGGAGGACTTCGGCCAGACGCTCGCCGTGTGGGGCTCGGGCCCCGGCCCCTACCTGATCCTGCCGTTCCTCGAGCCGATGACCGTTCGTGACGGTATCGGCAAGGCCGTCGACGGCGCCCTGGACCCGCTCGCCTACGTGCTGCCCTTCATCTGGGACCGCCTCGGGATGAAGGTCGGCGACACGGTCAACGACCGCTCGCTCAACCTCGAGCTCTTCCAGGGCTTCGAGGAGAGCGTGATCGACATGTACAGCGCCGTTCGCCACGGCTACCTCCGCCGGCGGGAGCAGCTCATCAAGGAGTAGCGAGCCAGGAGTCTGTCGGAGTATCGAGGAGCCCGGGTCCCTGCGCTACGCCCCGGGCGCCTTGAGGCCGAGCAGCTCGTAGACGACCACGGGGCGGGTCTTGCCCTTCACGGTGACCTCGCCCAGCCGCCCCACCTCGATCGCGTCGCGCGCCGCCTCCCACGTCCGCTCGCTGATGATGATGCAGTGCGCGGTCGTGTACTCCTTGTTCAGCGACTCGAGCCGCGCGCCGACGTTCACCTCGTCGCCGATCACGGTGTAGTCGAAGAGCTGCTCGGAGCCGAGGTTGCCCACGACCATCCGGCCCGTGTTGATGCCGATGCCGATGCGGAACGGCTCCTTGCCCTCGGCGAGCCACTTGGCCTGCAGGCGCTCGACCTCGGCGGCCATCGCGAGCGCGGCGCGGCACGCCCGCTCGGCGTGGTCGGGGAGCTCGACCGGCGCGCCGAAGATCGCCATGACCGCGTCGCCGATGTACTTGTCGAGCGTGCCCTGCTGCGCGAGCACGTGCTCGGTCATGCGCGTGAGGTACTCGCGCAGCATCTGGACCACGTCCTGCGGGTCGTGCTTCTCCGTGAACGTCGTGAAGTCGCGGATGTCCGAGAACAGCACCGTCAGCTCCGTGAGCCGCCCGCCGAACTGGAGCGCCGCGGGATCCTCCACGATGCGCTCGACGACCTCGGGGCTCACGTACTGCTGGAACGCGCGCTTCGTGAACAGCCGCTGTCGCTCCTCGGTGAGGAAGCGGTAGACGGTGACCGCCACCCACGTGAGCCCGAGCCCGAGCGACGGGTAGACGAGCGGGAGCCAGAGCCCCCGGAGGAAGCCCGCGTGCGCGCCGGCGTAGAGGGCGGCCCACAGCACGAGCGCGGCGCCGAGGCTCGGCAGGGGCCGGAGCCGCGGCAGGGTCCACGCCAGCAGCAGCGGCAGCGCGACGATGCCCGACGCCTCGACGAGCTCCACCCACACGGGGCGGGTGAGGAAGCGGCCCTCCAGGATGTTCGCCGCGACGTTCGCGTGCTTCTCGACGCCGGGGAACACGGGCGAGAACGGGGTGACGCGCAGGTCGTAGGTGCCCTCGGCGGTGGCGCCGACGAAGACGATGCGCTGCCGCAGCCGCTCGGCCGGCACCCGGCCGCGGAGCACGTCCACGGCGGGGATGTGGGGGAACGTCCGCGCCGGCCCGGCGTAGTCGATGAGGACCCGGGCGCGCGCGTCCACGGGGATCGCCACGTCGGCGACCTCGACGGCGCGACCGAAGTCGAGCCGCACCGCGTAGCGGTCGAGCCCGGCGCCGACGCGCACGGCCTCGAGGGCGAGGCTCGGGTAGTAGTGGCCGCGCGCCTCGACGACCAGGGCCTCGAGCCGCGTCTTGCCGTCCAGGTCCGCCTGCATGTTCACGTGGCCGAGGCCCTGCGCGGCCGCGAGCAGGGGCGGGATCGGGTAACCGGCGGCTTCGGCGTGGGGCGGCGGGAACAGGCCGCGCTCGGCGTAGTTCTTGAACGAGGCGAGCGCCGACGTGTGCGGCTGCCCCTCGCGCGGGGGCGCATCGGCCGGGGCGTCGGCGTGCAGCACGAACTGGCTGGCGAGGACGACGCGCCCGCTGTCGCGGATCGCCTCGGCGAGCTGCCGGTCGGCGTCGGCCTCGCGGACAGCGGCGTCGAGCGCGCGCTCGACGGCGGGCCCGACGCGCAGGCCGCGCAGCCGCTCGGCCAGCCGCACGGCGGCGCGCTGCTCGCCGCTCTGCTCCGGCTCGTTCAGGATGATATCGAGCACGATCGCCGCCGCGCCCGCCGCGTCCAGACGCCGCACGAGGTCGGCTTGCACCGTCCGCGACCAGGGCCAGCGGCCGATCTCGCGCAGGCTCGCCTCGTCGATCGCCACGATGGCGACCTGCCCGGCGGGCGGGCGCGCGCCGCGGAGCCGGAAGTGCTGGTCATACAGCGCCAGCTCGACGATCTGGAGGAAGGGTGGCGCGGCCAGGTAGAGGCCCCCGACGAGGCCGATGATGCCGAGGGCGATCAGCAGGCTCCAGCGCCGGGTGGCGCGGGTTGGGGTCGCCACCGGGCGATTGTACGACGCTTCGGGGAGGGCCCCGGTGGTAAGAAATTGAGCGAATCGGGTCCGGATCGGCTATTTTAGGAACCGATGGACAACATCCTGGTCGTCGACGACGAGAGGAACATCCGGGCGCTCTGCTCGCGCGTGCTCTCCGAGGACGGGGTGATCGAGGTGCACGGCGCGGGGACGGGCAAGGAAGGCCTCCAGATGGCGGACGACGTCGGCCCGGACGTCGTCCTGCTCGACCTCAGGCTGCCCGACAGCGACGGGATGGACGTGCTCAGGGCGCTCAAGGGCCGCCACCCCGAGATCGCCGTGATCATCATCACCGGCTACGGCCAGATCCAGAGCGCCGTCGAGGCGATGAAGGCCGGCGCGGCGGACTACCTCGAGAAGCCGTTCGAGCACCTCGACAAGCTCAAGCTCGCCGTCGCGCGCGCGCTCGAGGAGGTGCGGGCGCGGCGCGAGATCCAGCGCCTCCACCAGCTGCAGGAGAAGCAGAACCGCGTCGACCAGCTCGTCGGCGAGTCCGAGGCCACCCGCCAGCTGCGCGACATGATCGGCAAGCTGGCCCGCAGCGAGGCGCAGACGATCCTGATCCACGGCGAGAGCGGCACCGGCAAGGAGCTCGTCGCGCGCGGCCTCCACTACCAGAGCACGCGGCGGGACTTCCCGTTCATGGAGGTCAACTGCGCGGCGATCACCGAGACGCTCTTCGAGAGCGAGCTGTTCGGCCACGAGCGGGGCGCGTTCACCGACGCGAAGTCCGCGAAGAAGGGGCTGATGGAGCTCGCCGATCGCGGCACGCTCTTCCTCGACGAGGTGAGCGAGATGGCGCTCAACAGCCAGGCCAAGTTCCTGCGCTGCCTCCAGGAACGCGTGCTCCGGCGGGTCGGCGGCACGCGCGACATCAAGGTGGACCTCCGGATCATCGCGGCCACGAACCGGCCGCTCGAGTTGCGGGTGAAGGAGGGGCAGTTCCGCGAGGACCTCTTCTACCGCCTCAACGTGATCCCGGTCCACATCCCGCCGCTCCGAGAGCGCAAGGACGACATCGTGCCCCTCGCCCGCAACTTCCTCAACGACTCCAACCTGCGCTCGCACAAGACCATCAGGGGCTTCACGCCCGAGGCCGAGCGGCTCCTGCTGAACTACCCCTGGCCGGGCAACGTGCGCGAGCTGCGCAACCTGATCGAGCGGCTCGTGATCCTCGGCACCTCGGACTACATCGAGCCCGCCCACCTGCCCGTGCAGTTTTCCGCACAGGCGCCGCGGGCGGCGCAGGTGGAGCCGCTCGACGAGTCGCGCACCCTGGCGGAGGTCGAGCGTGCGTACATCAACCAGGTCATGCAAAAGGTCGAGATGAACAAGAGCCGGGCGGCGAAGATCCTGGGCATCTCACGCCAGACCCTCCGGAAAAAGCTCATGGAGGAGTGACGCGCGCGCGTCCGGTCACTTTGGCGCCAGCGGATACTTCGTGACCAGTCGCGAGCCCGGTGCGATCCATTTCCTAAAATGCTTGAAATTCAGCATTTCCGGATTAGTCGCCCCCGTAATCACGAGATCATTGGTAAGGAATCAGCCGAAAATGTCAGCCTTGTGAAGGTCGTGAGCAATCGAGGTATTTCTCATATTCCGAGGAGAGTTATGGACCGAGAGCGCCTTTGGCCCCGGGTTTGCTCAGTTCGACGTCGGGAGTGGACTGAGAACCCTCTAGGCCAGGGGAGAGGCGAATGAGACCCACGTTCAAGAAGCTTGAAGTCAAGGACATCGGCGACCTCGAGAGGCTCGTCGCCGAGAACGTCGAGGGGATCGAGGCCGGTCTCCGGGTCATCGATTCGCGCCTCCTGCTCGGGCAGGCGGCGATCGACCTCGTCGGCCTGGACGCCAAGGGGGCGCTGGTCCTGATCGCGCTCGACTTCACCGCGGACGAGTCGCTCCTGCTCCGCGTGATGGATGCCTATTCCTGGTGCCTCGAGTATCCCGAGACGATCCGCCGGCTCTATCCGACGGCCCGCGTGTCCCCGGAGCGGCCGCCGCGCATCCTCTTCATCGTGGAGCGCCTGACCGAGTCGTTCATGCGGCGAATCAAGGCGCTCAGCTTCCTCGAGATCGACTGCCTGGAGTTCCGCCACCTCGAGGTGAACGGGACCTCCGCGCTCTACTTCGACCTGGTGCAGCGCCTGCGCAAGTCCGCCGCCGCCGAGGTGGCGACGGCCGAAGGGGGCGCGGCCCAGACGCCGGGCCCGATGCTGACGGCTCCCCCGCAGGCCACCCCGGCGCCCGCGCCTCCGCCCGCGGTGCAGCCTCCGCCGGCGCCGCCCGCGCCGCAGGCGGCCGCCCCGCCGCCGCCCTCGCCCGAGCCCCCGACCCCGACGGCAGCGGTCGCGCCGATGGCCGGCGACCCGCGCGGCTTGGAGCCGGGGGCGGTGGAGCCGGAGAGCGGGCCGCGCGACGCGGCGACCCAGGTCGCCGTCGCCGAGCTGCCGGAGCTCGAGACCGAGATGCCGCTCGAGGCGCATCTGGTCGAGCGGTCCATGGTGCCGGCGCCGTCGACGGAGGCGCCGGTCACGGGCGCGGCCGCGTCGCTGCAGCAGCACCTGGCGGAGATGGTCGCCGCCACGGGGCCTGCCGAGCCCGTGCTCGCGCCGCAAGACGCCCGCGCGCCCGAGGATCCGCCGCTCCGGCTCGAGTCGGCCGACGATGCCGTGCGCAAGGTGATGGATCGGGCCAGGGCGAATCCCGAGTGGCACGCCCTCCTGAACTCGCTCCGCCTCGACCTGCCGGTGCCCGCGCCGAGCGCGCCGGCCGCCGCGGCTCCGAGCGAGCCGGAGCCCGTCGCGGCGGTCGAGGCCTCTGTCGCCCCGGCGCCCGAGGCTCCGGC
The DNA here is from genome assembly GCA_001788495.1 of Candidatus Rokubacteria bacterium RIFCSPLOWO2_02_FULL_73_56. Lineage (GTDB taxonomy): Bacteria > Methylomirabilota > Methylomirabilia > Rokubacteriales > CSP1-6 > GWA2-73-35. The sequence continues at coordinate 18,036 of MGCF01000095.1, read as the reverse complement.
CGAGCCCGTGACGGAGACCGCGCCCGAGCCCGCGCCGGTCACGGAGGTCACCGAGGTCGCCGCCGCCGAGGCGGCGCCGCCCCCGCTCTCCGCCGAGCCGGCGACGCCGGCCCTCGAGACCGCGCCCACGCCGCCCGTGTGGGCGAAGCCGACCGACAAGCCGATGCCGGCGCCGGCAGGCGGCCGCACGTACTTCTTCGCGCAGGCGGCGAAGTCCGGCGGGTCCGCCGAGCGCGAGCCCGCGCCCCCGGCGCCCGGCGCCGCGGCGTCAGCCGCGCCGCCCGCGAGCCCGGCGCCCGAGGGGCGCCCGGAGTTCGAGGCGCTGGAGTTCCCGAAGGATGGCCTGTCCCGTCAGTGGCTCGAGTTCCTCAACCAGCTTGGCGCGGCCAAGTAGCGAGAAAGGACCTTTCGGGTGACCACCAAGATGCAGGCCCAGCTGAACACGACGGACACCGCCGAGCCCGAGGTGCTGCGCGTCCTCCTGGTGGACGACAACGCCTCGGTGCTGCGATTCCTCGTCTCGGCGTTCACGTCGAACCACTGCCAGGTCACGACGGCCGCGGACGCGGAGCAGGCGCTCGAGCTGCTCGGCGACGACGCCTTCGACCTGGTGGTGTCCGACATCAAGATGCCGGGCCTGTCGGGGCTCGACCTGCTGCGGGCGGTCAAGGGCACGCGGCCCGGGACGCCGGTCGTGCTCATCACCGGTGTGCCGTCCGTGAACTCGGCGGTCTTCGGCCTGCGCCACGGCGCGTACGACTACCTGCCGAAGCCCTTCTCGGTCGCCGAGGTCAAGGAGCTGACCCAGCGCGTCCGCCGCGACCGTGCGCTCGGCCAGGGCCGCGTCGACTACCCGGCGGGGCTCGCCGAGGAGCTGGCGCGGCGCCAGAGCGGCGTCGAGTCGCTGTCGCGCATCGGTGAGCTCGCCCTCGAGGGGCTCGAGCCGGCGGTGTTCGTGGAGCGGGTGCTCGAGAACACGATCCGCAGCCTCCGCTGCGACGCCGCCCTGATCCTCATGTGCGACCAGGACGGGCGGTTCAACGCCAGCCGCATGGGCGACGAGGCGCTGGTCGGGCAGCTCCTCGGCGTGCTCCACGCGTCGTTCGCCGACGTCGTGAAGACCGCCGGCCGGGAGACGGTCACGCTGACGCAGCGGGAGCAGGGCTTCGAGGGCCTGGCCGTGACGGTCCCCGGCGTCGGCAACGCGCTCGGCGTCCTGTGCGTGGCGCGCGAGGCGCGCAACGGCGGGTTCCTGCCCGACGAGCGGGAGCTCCTGCTCGGCTACGCGCAGACGACGTCCGTCGCGCTGCAGAAGCTCCTGCTGCGCGAGCAGCTCGAGCAGAACCTGGTCGACACGATCGCCTCGTTCGTCAACGCGCTCGAGTCGAAGGACCCGTACCTCAAGGGGCACTCCGCGCGCGTGTCGCTCTACTCGGGCGAGCTCGCGACCGCGATGGGCAGGCCGCAGGCCGACGTGGTCATGTTCGGCCGCGCCGGCATGCTGCACGACCTGGGCAAGCTGGTCATGCTGGACAACATCCTGAGGAAGCCCCGCCAGCTCACGGAGGAGGAGTTCGAGCTGATCCGGAGCCACCCGGTGATCGGCGACAGGATCCTCAAGCCGCTGCGCTTCCTGGCGTGCGAGGCCAAGGCGGTGCGGCACCACCACGAGCGCTACGATGGCAAGGGCTACCCCGACGGGCTCACGGGCGAGGACATCCCGCTCATCGCGCGCGTCGTGGCGGTGGCGGATGCGTTCGACGCGATGACCTCCGACCGGCCGTACCGGAGCCGTCGGCCGCTCGGGGCGGCGCTGGAGGAGATCGCCCGCGGCCGGCGGACGCAGTTCGACCCGATCGCCGCCGAGGCGTTCCTGGCGGTCCCGGTCGCGCGTCTCGAGACCATCAGCCGGCATTTCGACACCCGGCACACACCGGCGGGCGCCACCGACGCCCAGCCCATGGCGGAAGTGCACTAATGGAGACGCCCAAGCCGAAGATCCTGGTTGTCGACGACGCCGGGCCGGTCGTCATCCTCTGCGTGAACGTGCTGCAGGCCCTGGGGTACTCGATCCGCGCCGCCAACCGCGGCGAGACCGCGATCGAGCTGGTGCGCAAGGAGCCGTTCGACCTCCTCGTGGTCGACTACAAGATGCCGGGCATGAACGGGTTCGAGGTCCTCGAGCAGGCGCGCCAGATCCGTCCGGACATGGCGTGCATGCTGATGACCGCGCACGGGACCCCCGACATCATCAACGAGGCGACGCGGCTGGGCTTCAACTACATCCTGCTGAAGCCGTTCACTCCCTCCGAGCTGCGCGGGGCCGTCGACAAGGTCCTCGCGGGCAAGGGGTAGGAGCGCGGCGATGGTGCCCGGAGCGCCGGCGCGCGGGGCGCCGAGCACGGCGGGGACGGGAATGAGCTCCGTGGTTGGCGGAATCCGCTGGGGCCTCGATCGGATGCTCTCGATCGTGTACGGCGTCGTGTACGACTACATCTACGAGCGCTTCACGCCCTACCAGGCCCTGCAGACCGAGGTGCGTGGGCTCGTGGAGGCGGCGGTCCCGGCGGCGGCCGACCGGCGCGAGATCCGGGTGCTCGACATCGGGTGCGGGCCCGGGAACCTCACCTGCGCGCTCGCCGAGGCCGGCTTCAGCGTGACGGGCCTCGACGCGTACGGCGCGCTCGTCGAGGTGGCCAAGGAAAAGCGCCGGGCGAAGCACCTGGCCAACCTCGCGTTCCGGCAGGCCGACCTCGCCCGGGGCAACACGTTCCGGGAGGGCCTCTTCGACCAGGTCGTGAGCATTCACGCGCTCTACGTGCACCCGGCGCCGGACCAGCTGCTGCACGAGGCGTACCGGGTCCTCAAGCCGGGCGGCCACGCGGTGTTCGTCAACCACACGCGCCGGGTGGGCCAGTGGTCGACGCTCCGGGAGATCCGGCAGCGCGACGGCGTCGGTGCCGCGCTGCGCGCGCTCCTCTGGGTGCTGCCGAACTCCGTCTTCGAGGCGGTCCGGAGCCGGATCGGCCCCCACTACTGGGACGAGGAGGCGTTCGCCGCGCACCTGCAGGCGGTCGGCTTCACCATCCTCGAGATGCGGCGCACGTTCCTCAGGGGTGCGAGCCTTCTCGTCTGGGCGCGGAAGGGCGGCGCCGCGTAGGCGGCGCGGCCCCACGACGATGCGGCCCCCCTCTCGACCTCTCGCTTCCCGGGCGGCCGTGGAATTCGCGGACCCGAGTGGAGATCGCATGCCGATTCGCGGAGCGCTGGAGCACCTGATCGCCGTGACGTACGGCTTCGCCTACGACGCCGTCGTCAAGGGCTTCGGGCCGTACGAGGCACTGCTCGACGAGATCTCCGCGTTCGTCGCGCGCTCGGCCCCGCCCGAGCGGGGCCGGCGCGCGGTCCGGGTCCTGGACATCGCCTGCGGCATCGGGAACGTCGGCCTCAGGCTCGCGCGGGAGGGGTACACGGTCGTCGGCGTCGACGCGGTCCGGCACCTCATCGCGATCGCGCGGGAGAAGCACCACGCGCAGGGGCTGCCGAACCTCACGTTCCAGCACCTCGACATCGCGCAGAGCACGTTCCCGGGCGCCGGGACGTTCGACGTGCTCGTGAGCATGCACACGCTGTACTGGCACCCGGAGCCCGCGCGGCTCCTGGAGGGCTGCCACCGCGCGCTGCGGCCCGGCGGGCACGCCGTCTTCCTGACCTACGGGCGGCCCGCGCTCATCGGCAGGACGTTCCGGGACGTGCGGGCGCGCCAGGGGCGCCTGGCCGCCCTCCGCGCGCTCCGGTGGCTCGTGCCGACCGTCGTCTTCGAGGCGTTCCGGGACTGCGACCACCGCTACTACGGCGCGTCGGAGTTCCACGCCGCGATCGAGGCCGCCGGCTTCGAGGTGCTCGAGACGCGCGACACGTTTCTCGCCGGGCTCAGCCGCCTCGCCTGGGCCCGGGTGCGTGACGACGCCGCGGCGCGTCCGGAGGGGAAGTGACGGGGCACAACGGTCGCAGTGGCCGCGGAGTCGCGCGGAGAAGGAGCGTCTGGTGATGAGCGTACTGGGGGATCGTTCTCGCGTATGGCTGGCCCTCGCCCTGCTCGGCGCGCTGGCGGGGAGCCCGGCGCCCGCGGCGGCGCACGGCCACCGGGACGTGACGCTGTACGAGCTGACGGAGCAGGCCGCGTTCACGCCGGACGGGCATCGCGTCGCGACGTCCGCCCTGCAGGGGAAGGCCCGGCCCGGCACCCCGCTCTGCCCGCAGGTGCTGATGGACGCGGTGTTCCCGCTCCTGCCGTTCCACATCAAGGAGACCAAGCGCTGCGTGGTCAACGCGGTCGGCCAGAGCGACATCTCCCTGACGACGTTCGGCGGCACGATCAGCGGCGACTTCTACCTGGTGGTCAACACGGCGGAGACCAACCTGACCGACGCCGCGGAGCTGGTCGTCATGAGCGGCACCTTCGCGGGCACCATCCAGGTGACGGATCCCGACGGGCTGATCATCACGATCCTCGGCGGCACGTTCACGCCGACGGCGGTCATCGGCGCCCCGTCGCCCGCGGCGCTGGGGATCGTTCCCGCGAGCTTCACGGGGAAGTTCCGGCTGCCGTTCACGGTGCGCCACTGGGCGGTCTACCGGAAGGACAACGGGCGGCCCACGCCCGTGCGGCCGGACGAGCGGGCGCTCGGGGATCCGACCGTGCGCGTGGAGGTGACCTTCGACTAGTGCGGGCCGCCGGCGCCGGGACGTGAGCATCGTGGACAGCGCGCCGCTCGCATCCTCGGGGCAGGGCCAGGAGGCCAGGCGCCGCGCGGGGATCGTCTCGCGCGGCACCCGGGTCTACCTGCGCACGCTCCAGCCCGAGGACCTCGACTACCTGGCGCAGTGGTCCGAGGACCCCTTCACGGAGCGGATGGTGGGCAGCGAGTTCCTCGGCGCGTACAAGCACCTGTACGACAAGGACCCGTCCTTCTACGATGCGTGCCTGACGGACACGACGCAGGTGGTCCTCGTGGTCGAGGCCAACCAGGGATGGGACAAGCCGGTCGGGCTCGCGCGGCTCTTCAACATCCACCTCCTGGAGGGCTACGCCTTCCTCGAGGTGATGCTGACCGACCAGCGGGCGATCCGGCGCGGATTTGGTGTCGAGGCCGGGAAGCTGATCTCGTACTATGGGGTGGACGTGCTCGGGCTCAGGCGGATCGAGGCCAAGGTGTACGAATACAACCAGCTGAGCGCGAACTCCCTGCGACGCAACGGGTTCCAGCAGGAGGGAATTCTCCGGAAGGCCGGGTACCAGGACGGTCGGTACTGGGACATGTTCGTCTTCGGCATCCTGAGGGACGAGATCGACGCGCAGCGCAAGCAGGACAAGGTCTCTCTCCCTCTCGAGGGCCCCGAGGGGGACGCCCGTGAGCCTGCATAACCTCCTCCCCCTCCTCGCGTTCCTCCTGAACGTCTCGCTCGCGGGGATCACGGTCATCCGGAACCCGGCGAGCCGGCTGAACAGGCTCTTCACGTACTTCGTCTCCGGCATGGCCGTCTGGAACTTCGGCGTGTTCATGCTGCGCCGGTCGCCGGACGCGCCGACCGCGGTGTTCTGGGAGATCGTCATCCACGCGGGCGTCGTCGTCCTGCCCGCCTTCTACTACCACTTCGTCCTGATCTTCCTCGAGAGCACGACCCAGCACCGCCCCTCGCTGACGATCGCGTACCTGCTGGCGATCGCGTTCAGCGTGATCAACCTCGGCGCCTCGCCGCTCTTCATGCGCGGCGTGACCTGGACGTACTGGGGCTGGGCGCCGGCGACGGGCCCGCTCTACACGTTGTTCTTCCTCTACTTCAACTTCTTCCTCATCTACGGCCTCTCGCACCTCGTGCGGGCCTACAAGGACGTCGACTCGAGCTTCCGCCGCAACCGCGCCACGCTGATCCTGCTGGGCACGATGGTGAGCCTCGCGGGCGGCGTCATCGACTTCGCGCGGTTCATCCTGGCCCGGTTCATCCCGGCCGCGGACCTCGTGTACCCGATGGGCATCCCGGCGAACATGGTGTTCGCGCTCATGCTCGGCACGTCGATCGTGCGCTACCGCCTGTTCGACGTGAACGTGGCGGTCAAGAAGAGCGCGATCTACCTCCTGGTCTGGGGCGTGCTCACGTCGGTGCTCGTCGCCGGCGAGCAGTACGCCGACTGGGAGCAGATCAACCCGCTCTTCCTCATCCTGCCGCTCGGGTTCCTCATCACGCTGCTGATGAGCCCGCTCGGTCACCGGCTGGAGGAGCAGATCGAGCGCCTCATGTTCAGCCGCCGCCGCGGCTGCTACGAGACGCTGCTGGACCTCTCGAAGCGCATGAGCTCGATCCTCGACTTCGGGCGCCTGATGGAGACCCTCGTCCACGGCCTCGTGCGGGGCGTGCCGCTCACCCACTGCGTGCTGATGATCTACGACGCGGCGCAGAGCGCCTTCGTCGTCTACCGGGAGGAGACCAACCTGGGCGAGGGGGCCGGCGTGACCTCGATCGCCGTCGACAGCCCGGTGGTGCAGTGGCTCAACCAGACGGGGCGCCTGCTGGTCAAGGAGGAGGCGCGGCTGAACCCGGCGATCGCCGAGTACTTCGAGACCGCCGAGGCCGAGCTGGAGGAGATCAAGGCCGCCCTGATCGTGCCGCTCAAGATCGAGAACAAGCTGACGGGCATCCTGCTCGTGGGCGAGAAGCTCTCCGGCGACATCTTCGACGAGCCCGAGCTCGAGGTGCTCGCGGTGCTCTCGAACCAGGTCGCGATCTCCCTCGAGAACGCGCGGCTGTACGAGGAGCTCGCCAGCTCCAACGCGCAGCTCATGCAGGCCAGCCGCCTGAAGTCGCAGTTCCTGGCCAGCATGTCGCACGAGCTGCGCACGCCGCTCAACTCGATCATCGGCTTCTCGAAGGTGCTCCTCAACCGGCTCGACGGCGACCTCACCGAGCGGCAGGAGACCTACATCCGCTCCGTGCACAACAGCGGCACGCACCTGCTCCAGCTCATCAACGGCATCCTGGACTTCTCCCGCATCGAAGCCGGCAAGCTCGAGATGGTCTCCGAGGAGCTCGACCTGCACGACGTGATCGACGAGTGCATCGAATCGTCGGTGCCGCTGGCCCGCGGCAAGCAGCTCAAGGTCGAGAAGAGCGTCCCGCTGGAGCTGCCGCGGGTGGTGGCGGACCGCACGAAGGTGAAGCAGATCTTGCTGAACCTGCTGTCCAACGCGATCAAGTTCACCGCCCAGGGCCGCATCGTCGTCGGCGTCGTCGCCGAGCCGGAGGTCCTGCACCTGAGCGTGGCCGATTCGGGGATCGGCATCCGGGAGGAGGACCTGGCGCGCCTGTTCGAGCCGTTCCAGCAGCTCGACAATCCCGTCGCGCGCGGCGCGGGCGGGACGGGCCTGGGGCTGGCGATCAGCAAGAAGTTCGTCGAGCTGCACGGCGGCCGCGTGTGGGCGGAGAGCCGCGAGAACCAGGGGTCCACGTTCCATTTCACGCTGCCGTTGAACTGAGGGGACAGACGCCCTATGTCGGTACGTGCGACGGACCAGAGGCCGAAGATCCTGTACATCGAGGACAACCGGGAGAACCGGATGCTCGTCCGCGCGGTCCTCGAGGCCGCCGGCTACGTCATCGCGGAGGCCGAGGACGGCCTGGCGGGCATCGAGGCGGCGGTCCGCGAGCAGCCCGCCCTCATCCTGCTCGACATCAACCTCCCCGGCGTCGACGGGTACGAGATCGTCGCGATCCTGAAGTCGTTCCCCAACCTCGCCGCGACGCCGGTCGTCGCGGTGACGGCCTACGCGATGCAGGGGGACCGGCAGCGGACGCTGGTGGCCGGCTGCGACGGCTACATCCAGAAACCGATCAACGTGGACGCCTTCCCGCGCCAGGTCGCCGAGTTCCTCGCCGGCAAGCGCGAGCGCATCGAGAGCCGCGAGGAGGGGGTCTACCTCCGGGAGCTCAACCAGCGCCTCGTCTACCGGCTGCTCAACCAGGTCGAGGAGCTCAAGCGGCTCAACCAGCACTTCGTGCGCCGCGCGGGCCAGCTCGCCGACCTGCACCACGCGGTGCAGGACATCACCTCCGAGCTGGGCGTGCCGGAGATGCTGGAGCGGCTGCTGCGCGGCGTCTCCCGGGCGATCGGGACGACGAGCCTGCGGGTGGATCTCGAGGAGCCGGCGGGGGTGAGCGTCGTCGTGCGCGGTGACGGCGCCGACCAGCCGCGCAGCGTGCTCGCGGGCACGGGGGGGGAGCCGACGGACGACTGGGCCGAGGTCGAGTGGACGCTGCCGCTCACCGTGCGCGACCGCCAGCTCGGCGTGATGGTCGCCCGGCACGCCCTGCCGCCGGGAGCGAAGGCGGACGAGGAGCAGCTCCTCAAGATCGTCGCCGACCAGGTGGCGATCGCGGTCGAGAACGCGCGACTCTACGAGGGGGTGCAGCACCGGCTCCGCGACACCGAGACGCTGCTCGTGGTGAGCCAGGACGCCAGCTCGACGCTCGAGCTCACCGAGGTGCTGCGGCGCTGCACGCGCGCGCTCGTGCGCGCGCTCGGCGCCGACACCGGGGGCGCGTGGCTCCTCACCCAGGACGGGTCTCGCTTCGTGCCGATCGTCGGCTACCGGGTGCCGAAGGAGCTGTTCCAGACGTTCACGACCGCGCAGATGGCCCCGGCGGACCCGCTGATCGACCAGGTGCGCCAGCTCGACGGCGCCGTCTACTCGAGCGACAGCCCGAACGATCCGCGGTTCGACCACCCGCTGACGCGGCTCCTGCCCCACAAGTCGCTGCTCATCCAGCCCATGCGCTGGAAGGGCGCGTCCATCGGCGGGTTCGCGGTCGCGTGGCTCCGGCAGGCCCACGAGTTCACCCCCGACGAGCTCCGGCTCGCCGAGGGCATCGCGCTGCAGGCCGCGGTGGCGAGCGAGAACTCGCGCCTGTACGAGGGCGTCAAGCACCAGATGGCCGAGCTCAAGCGCGCCCAGGCGCAGCTCATCCAGTCCACCAAGCTCGCGGCCATCGGCGAGCTCGCGGCCAACATCGCCCACGAGATCAACAACCCGCTGACGAGCGTGCTCGGGTTCGCCTCCTACCTGGCCGAGCGGATCCCGCTCGGCCAGTCGATGCGCGAGGAGCTCGACCTCATCCAGGAGGAGGCGGGGCGGGCGCGCGACATCGTGCGCGACCTGCTGCACTTCAGCCGCCAGCGGGAGTTCGTGCCGCAGATCATCGACCTGAACGTCGTCCTCGAGCAGACGGTCGGGATGGTGCGCCGCCAGGGCGTCCTCGACGCGATCACGCTGCAGGAGGAGTACGCGCCGGAACTCCCGCCGGTCGAGGTGGACGCCACGCGGATCAAGCAGGTCTTCCTGAACCTCATCAACAACGCCGTGTACGTCATGAAGAAGGGCGGCACGCTCACGCTGCGCTCCTCGCAGCAGGGCGACATGGTGCAGGTGGAGGTCGCCGACACGGGCGGCGGCATCGCGCCCGAGCACCTCGACCGGATCTTCGAGCCGTTTTTCACGACCAAGCCCGACGTGAGCGGCACCGGGCTCGGCCTCTCGGTGAGCCTCGGGATCGTGCAGAGCCACGGCGGGACCATCGAGGTGCAGAGCGAGCCCGGGCAGGGCTCGACGTTCACGGTGAAGCTCCCGGCCAAGCCCGGCGCCACCCCCACCGTAGAGCTCCCGGACGCCTAGAGACTGAGAAGTGTCCGGGTAGGTTCGCTCCAGGCGCGAAGCTTTTCACCATCTTCCGGAAGCCACGATCCAGTCCTGCAACATCTTGAAATAACAGCGATTTTCTTCGCCAATTTGACCCTTTCGGCCCGGTTGATGGTAAGGATCTGATCAAAAGACCGGAAATGACTCCGGAAATATGGCTTTTTTACATAAATAAATCAGCTAGTTAGCTGCAGAATACCTTGGTACTTGGCTTGCACTTCCTCGGGCCCAAGGATGCGCGTAGTCACTCATCTACGTGGACGAGGAGAGATGACGATGAGAACGCTCACTTGCAAGAGCACGACGGTCTGGGGCCTCCTGGGGCTCGCGTTCCTGATCGTGCTGCTGGCTGGGCCCGCTCCCGCGCAGGCCCGCCGCAGCCTTCCGGACGCGGTGCTCTACGAGGCGACGGAGGACATGTACCTCCTGGACGCGGCCGGCAACCCGACCGGCGACCTGTCGGCGGCCGTCACCCGGTACGCCACCTCGGCGCTTTCCGGCTCGGCCGAGTTCGGCTCGCCGCTCTGCCCGGTGGAGTTCCTGGTGGTCTACCCGAAGGCCAAGCGGTGCGCGGTGAATGCCCGAGGCCAGAACCTGATCAGCCTCGTGGACGGCACGGGGCCCTTCTGGGGCGACTTCGTGGTGGTCATCCAGGGCGACAACCCCACTGACGCGCCCGAGGCGGTGGTGGGCGTGGGCGCCTTCCAGGGCCAGGGCAGCCTGGCGCCGGTGTTCCAGGGTGTCCCCCTCGGATCGCTGGCGGCTCAGGGCACGGTGAGCTTCCCGGCCCTCGGCATCGTGAACAGCCCGTTCAGCTTCTCGGGCACCTTCCGGCTGCCGTTCAGCGTCGCCAAGGACGGCTCCCACGAGCGTGCCTGGGTCAACCGGGGCGCCTTCTACCTCAACGACCAGAACAAGAAGTCACCGGTCCGGCACAACGAGCGCTCGCTCGGCTGGCCGACGGTGCGTCTCGACGTCGAGTTCCAGTAGCAGGGGCGCCGCACTCCTCGAATCCACGGCGGGCCCGGGCCAGAGCATCGGTCCGGGCCCGTTAAGCGTTTCCGGAGCTACTCGGCCTTGAAGTACCGCGCGGCGGGGTGGTGGAACACCAGCGCCGAGACCGACGCCTCCGGGTCCATCATGAACCCCTCGGTGAGCCCGAGCCCGATCCCCTCCGGCTCGAGCAGCCCGAACAGCGTCGCCTGGTCGGCGAGGTTCGGGCACGCGGGATAGCCGAACGAGACGCGGATCCCGCGGTAGCGCCCCTTGAGCGTGTCGGCGCGCGCGAGGTCGGGCGGATCCGGAAACCCCCAGAGCGTACGGAGCCGCGCGTGGAGCAGCTCGGCGAACGCCTCGGCGCACTCGATCGCCAGGGCCTGCAGCGCGTGCGAGCGGACGTAGGCCCCCTCCGCCTTCCAGCGCTCGGCGAGCTCGCGCACGCCGCCGCCGCACGTCACCGCGAACAGCGCGAGGTAGTCGTCCACGTCGTCCCGGACCCAGTCGGCCAGGCACAGCCGCTCGCCCCCGGGCTGGCGCGGGAACGCGAAGCGCGCGACCTCCTCGCCGGGCGCCCCGAACAGGACCACCGCGTCGCCCGCGGCCCGCGCCCGGTACCAGCGGTAGACGCCGTGCGCACGCAGCAGGCCGCGCTCCGCCGCCTCGCGCTCGAGCCCCTCCACGAGCGCCCGGAGCTCCCGCGCCTTGGGGTCGCCCTGCGCCAGGAGTCGCTCGACGGGCCCGCGCAGGCCGAGGTGCTTGCCGTAGAGCATCTGGAGGTTCAGGTAGGGATAGACGTGGGCGAGCGGCACGTCGCGCAGGACGTGGCGCTCGAGGTCGGGCGGCGTCGGCACGGGGACCCGCTCCGCCCGCGGGCGCGCGCGCCCCGCGGCCGCGGGGGCCGCCGGGCCGGCGGCCTCCGGCTCGCCGGCGCCGAGCGCCGCCTGCTCGCGCCGCACGCGCAGGACCAGCGCCTCGCGCGTCGGCGCCGAGAAGAGCCGGTTGGCGAGGTCCAGCCCCTCCATCGCGTCCTTCGCGTAGACGGTGAGCCCGCCGTACTCGGGCGCGATCCGCGTCGCCGTGAACTTCCGCGTGAGCGCGGCCCCCCCGACGAACAGCGGCAGCTCGATGCCGGCCACGCGCAGGTCCTGGGCGGTCACGACCATCTGCTGGGCCGACTTCACGAGGAGCCCCGACAGGCCGATCGCGTCCGGCTTGTGCGCGTGGTACGCGGCGATCAGCTCCTCGGGCGGGACCTTGATGCCGAGGTTGATCACGCGGTAGCCGTTGTTCGACAGGATGATCTCGACCAGGTTCTTGCCGATGTCGTGGACGTCGCCCTTCACGGTCGCGAGCACGAGCGTCGCGCGCGTCGCCGACTGGCTCTTCTCCATGAACCGCTCGAGGTGCCCCACCGCGACCTTCATCGCCTCGGCGGACTGCAACACCTCGGCGACGATGAGCTGGTTGTCGTTGAAGAGCCGCCCGACCTCCTCCATGCCGCGCATCAGGGGCCCGTTGATGATCTCGAGCGGCGCCGCCTCGCGGCGCTTGGCGTCCAGGTCGGCGAGCAGGCCGTCGCGGCTGCCCTCGACGATGTAGCGCGCCAGGCGCTCGTCGAGGGAGAGCGCGCGCGCCGGGGCCGGCGCCCGCGTCCTGTCCCGGAAGTGCGCGGCGAACGCCCCGAGCGGATCGGCGCCGCGCTGGTAGAGCAGGTCCTCCGCGAGCCGGCGTTCCTCCTCGGGGATGGACGGGTAGCGCTCGAGGCGCTCGGTGTTGACGATCGCGTAGTCGAGGCCGGCCTTGGTCGCGTGGTAGAGGAAGACCGAGTTCAACACCTCGCGGCCGGCGGGCGGCAGCCCGAAGGACACGTTGGAGACTCCGAGGATCGTCTTGCACTCGGGGAAGCGCTGCGTGATCGCGCGGACGCCCTCGAGCGTCTCGACGGCGGAGCCCGCGTAGGTCGCGTCGCCGGTCCCGATGGGGAAGACGAGCGGGTCGAAGATCAGGTCGCGCGCCGGGATCCCGTACCGCTCCGTCAGGAGCGCGTGGCACCGCTCCGCGATCGCGAGCTTGCGCGCGCACGTCACCGCCATGCCCTGCTGCTTGTCCTCGTCGATCGTGCCGACGACGACCGCGCCGCCGTAGGTCCGCAGCAGCGGGACGACCTTCGCGAGGCGCTCCTCGCCGTCCTCGAGGTTGACCGAGTTGACGATCGCCTTGCCCTGGCAGTGGCGCAGCGCGAGCTCGAGCACGTGCGGGTCGGTGGAGTCGATCATCAGCGGGACCTTCACCGCGCGCGTGACCTGCGCCATGAACCGGTCCATGTCGGCGGCCTCGTCCCGGTCGGGGTTGGCGAGGCACAGGTCGAGGACCTGGGCGCCACCGCGCACCTGGGCCCGGCCGACCTCGGCCGCCTCCTCGAACCGCTCGGCGACCACCAGCTCCTTGAACCGGCGCGAGCCGATCACGTTCGTGCGCTCGCCGACGAGCAGCGGGCGGTTGTCGTCGGTCGGGTAGACGACCTCGATGCCGCTCACGGCCTGGGGCTCCCGCGCCGCGGGCACGCGCGGCGGCCGGCCGCGGACCATCGCGGCGATCGCCCGGATGTGGGCCGGCGTCGTGCCGCAGCAGCCCCCGACGAGGTTCACCCAGCCCTCCTCCACGAAGCGCGCGAGCTTGAACGCGAGGCTCGCCGGCGTCTCCGCGTACTGGCCCCGCTCGTCCGGCAGGCCCGCGTTCGGGTAGACGCTGACGAAGCGGGTGGACAGGGCGCCGAGCGAGCGCAGGTGGTCGGTCATGAACTCGGGGCCGGTCGCGCAGTTGAGGCCGATCGAGAAGAGGTCGAGGTGCTCGAGCGAGACGTAGAGCGCCTCGACGCCCTGGCCGGCGAGCATCGTGCCCGTCGGCTCGATCGTGCCGCTCACCATCAGCGGCAGCTCGCGCCCGGCCGCGCGCAGCGCGCGGCGCACGCCGAGCGCCGCGGCCTTGAGGTTCAGCGTGTCCTGCGCCGTCTCGAGGAGCAGCGCGTCCACGCCGCCCGCGACGAGCGCCCCGGCCTGCAGCTCGTAGGCGGCCAGGACCTCGTCGAAGGTGACGTTCCGCGTGACGCTGATCGAGCGTGTCCCGGGGCCCATCGCGCCGACGACGAAGCGCGCGCCGGCGGCCTCGCGCGCCAGGCGCGCGCCGGCGAGCGTCAGCTCCCACGCGCGCTCGGCCAGCCCGTACTCGCCGAGCACGTAGGGCGCGCAGCCGAACGTGTTGGTCGACAGGACGTCGGCGCCCGCGTCCAGATAGGCGGCGTGGACCGCCCGAACGACGTCGGGCCGCGTCAGGTTCAGGTGCTCGTTGCACCCCTCGTACCGGGCGCCCCCGAAGTCGGCGGCCTGCAGGCCGGCCGCCTGGAGCATCGTCCCCATCGCGCCGTCGAGGACCAGGATGCGCGCGGTGAGCGCGTCGCGCAGCGAGGGCATGGAGGTATAGTAACGCACATGACGACCGCGGCCTGCTCCCTCGACGGCATCCGGGTGCTCGATCTCTCCCGCGTCCTCGCCGGCCCGTTCTGCGGGGCGCTCCTCGGCGACCTCGGAGCGGACGTGATCAAGGTGGAGGACACGCAGGCGGGCGACGAGTCCCGCACGTGGCCGCCCCACAAGGACGGCGAGGCGGCCGGCTACCTCGTCAACAACCGCAACAAGCGCGGGATCGCCGTGGACCTCAAGGCGCCCGCGGGCGTCGAGGTCGTCCGCCGGCTCGCGCGGCGCGCCGACGTGCTGATCGAGAACTTCCGCACCGGCACGATGGAGGAGTTCGGCCTCGGGTACGACGTGCTCGCGGCGGACAACCCGCGGCTCGTGTACTGCTCGGTCTCCGCCTTCGGCCGCACCGGGCCGCGCGCCGAGGGGGCCGGCTACGAGGCGCTCATGCAGGCGTTCAGCGGCATCATGTCCATCACCGGCGAGCCGGGCGGGCCGCCGGTGCGCTGCGGCGTCTCGTTCCTCGACCTCACGACGGGCATCCTGTCCGCCTTCGGGATCGTCAACGCCCTCCTCTACCGCGGCAGAACCGGGCTCGGCCAGCGCGTCGACGCCTCGCTGCTGGAGACGGCGATCGGGCTCCTGAACTTCCAGGCCGAGGGCTACCTGCTCGCCGGCACCGTGCCGAAGGCGCTCGGCTCGGCGCACCCGTCGCTCTCGCCGTACCGCAACTTCCGCTGCCGCGACGGGCAGTGGGTCTTCATCGCCGGCGCCAACGACCGGCTCTGGCGCCGCCTGGTGGCGGCCCTCGGGCTCCCCGCGATGGCGGACGACCCGCGCTTCGCGACGAACGTCGAGCGCGTGAAGCACCGGCGCGAGCTCGAGGCCGCGCTCGAGGAGGCGATCGCGCAGGTCGACCGCGAGCCCCTCCTCAAGCGGCTCGACGAGGCCGGCGTGCCGGCGACGCCCGTGAACACCGTCGACCAGGTCCTCGACGACCCGCAGACGGCGAGCCGGAGCGTCATCCGGCGCATGGCGCACCCGACGCTCGGCGAGATCCCGGTGGTCGGCATGCCGCTCGCCTTCTCGCGCCTCACGCCCGAGGTGCGGCGCCACGCGCCCCGCCGCGGCGAGCACACCGACGAGGTCCTGGCCGAGCTCGGCTACGCGCCCGCGGAGATCGCCGCGCTCCGGGCGCAGAAGGTCATCCTGTGAGAGGAGACATCCCGCGATGGCACGTCTGGAGATCCTGAACCCGGTGGCGAAGACGGTCGAGTTCTCGGTCAAGCCCGCGCCGCGCCCGCGCGACCTCGCCGGCGCGACGATCGGCCTCTACTGGAACATGAAGGCGGGCGGGGACCACGCGCTCGACCGGACCGAGGCGCTGCTGCGCGCCCGGTTCCCGAACACCCGGTTCAAGCGCTACACGGGGTCCGTCGGCTTCATCATGCGCCACTGCACCGCCGAGGACGCCGACCGCATCGCCTCGGAGGTCTCCGCCGTCGTCGGCACCACCGCCGACTGAGGCTCGTGCACGTCGTGGGGGACCCACGACATGGTCGAGCTGGAGCGGCGGGACGTCCCGACCGTCCTCTTCACCGCGCAGACGTTCATCCACGACGCCGAGCGGAGCGCCGCGAGCTTCGGCCTGCCCGGCCTGCCGCTCGCGGTCGTGCCGCTGCCGTTCACCAACCAGACGCCCGACGACGTCCACCGGATGGCGGAGGCGGCGTTCGAGCAGGTGGTGGCGGGGCTGACCAAGGCGGTCGCGGCACGGGCCGTCGAGCGCCCGGCGCTCGAGGAGCGGCTCGCCTACGAAGGCGACGATCTCCTCGACGCCTGGGGGCGCCTGCAGGCCGACTTCCTCAAGCGCGGCTGGGGGGACGGCTTCCCGCTGGTGGCGCCGACCGAGCGGGCGGTGGCGGCGATGCTGCGCGGGACGAAGCGCGCGCCCGGCGACCAGGTCGCGGTCCTCGAGCCCGGCTTCGGCATCGCCACCGTCGAGAAGCTGGCGATCAACGCGGTGATGGCCGGCTGCGGGCCCCAGCACCTGCCGCTCCTGATCGCGGCGGTGCGGTGCCTGGCCGAGCCGAAGATGTACCTCCGCAACAAGGCCATGTCCACCGGGCCGCACGCCCCGCTGGTGCTGGTGAACGGCCCGAAGGGCCGCGTGGCCAACATCAACTCGGGCATCTGCGCCCTCGGCCCCGGCGCGCCCTCGGCCAGCAACACGGTGCTCGGCCGGGCCCTCCGGCTCACGATGATGAACGTCGGCCACACCTACGTCGGCGTCTCGGACATGGACACGATCGGCTCGCCCGTGAAGTACAGCTGCTGCTGCGCCGAGAACGAGGCCGAGAGCCCGTGGGAGCCGTATCACGTCACGCGCGGCTTCGCCAAGGAGGCGTCCACCGTCACCGTGCACTTCGTGTACGGGATCTGCGAGCTGCACGACTTCAAGTCCACCACGCCGGAGGACCTGGTCCGGGTGTTCGCGACGGCGGCGACCAACGTGGCCCAGGTGGGCACCGGGCTCTGGCTCATCGGCCGGCGAGCGGACCCCCGGACGAAGACCGAGGAGCGCGAGCACAACACGCTGTTCATCTGCCCCGAGCACGCGCAGGTCTTCGCCAGGGCGGGCTGGGGGCGGCGCGAGATCCAGGAGGCGCTCTACCGCGAGGCGCGGCTGCCCTTCAAGACGATGATGCTCAACAAGGAGCCGCAGGCGATGGCGGCGGCGCATCCCGAGCTCGGCTGGATGCACGACCATCCCGACCTGCCGATCCCCGT
This sequence comes from Candidatus Rokubacteria bacterium RIFCSPLOWO2_02_FULL_73_56, assembly GCA_001788495.1. GTDB lineage: Bacteria > Methylomirabilota > Methylomirabilia > Rokubacteriales > CSP1-6 > GWA2-73-35. The sequence goes on along the minus strand of MGCF01000095.1, from coordinate 1,022 downwards.
CGTCGAGGACCCGGGCTGCTTCGACATCGCGGTGGTCGGCGCCGCCGCCGGGCGCGGCACGTACTTCTACGGCGCGGGCGAGCCGGTGACGATGCCGGTGGAATGAAGTGCGAGGTGAGCCGCCGCCGCGGCGAGCCGAGCGGTGAAATGGCTCGAAGAATCATGCGCGCCGGGGCATTCGCGCTCGTCGCTCTCGCGGCCGTGCTCGCCGCCGCGCCGGCGGCGGCGCAGCTCTACCGCTGGACGGACGCCGACGGGACGGTGCACTACACGGCCGATCTCAACGCGATCCCGCCGGCTCACCGCGACGCCGCGCGTTTGCTCGCCCACCCCCAGGCCCGTCCGGCGCCGCCGCCCGGGACGCCCGAGCCCGCGACGATCCGGGTGGACCCCCGGGCGCCGCTCACCGTCGGCGTCCACCTGAACGGCGTGTCCCTCACGCTCATCGTGGACACCGGCGCCGAGCGCACCGTGCTGTCGCCGGCGGCGCTCGATCGGGCGGGCTTCGGCGGCCTGCCGGGCCGGCCGATCCAGATCGTGGGCGTGACGGGGACGACGACGGCGCAGCTCGTCACGGTGCCGCTGCTCGACATCGCCGGCGCGCGGATCGGGCCGCTCGCCGTCATCGCCCACGCGCTGCCGGCCGCGGGCCGGGCCGAGCCCGTAGACGGCCTCCTCGGCCGCGACGTGCTCGACGCCTTCACGCTCACCGTGGACACCGCCTCGGGCCGCGCCACCCTCACGCTGCGCTGAGGCACCCCGAGCGGGCCGCGCGCCGGCCGGTTGTCGCCACGTGCGACCGTGCGCTATATGCGCTATAGTTGGCGCGGCAAGACGCGCAACGGGCGGCACCCGGGACGCATGTTGCGTTTCGCAGCAAACGCGACGGGATATGCTGCGTGATTTCGCAGCCCATCGCGGTTCCGCAGTGCGTGCCGGTGGAGCGCATGGTGCTGAACACAAAGGGCCGGTCGTGAACGGCAGGGATGCGCATGGCTCCGGGATAGGCTGCAGAACCTCAC
>MGCF01000094.1 GCA_001788495.1 Candidatus Rokubacteria bacterium RIFCSPLOWO2_02_FULL_73_56 | reverse complement strand
GAGGCACGGTGCACACCGCCGCCGACCGAGCGCGCCGACGCCCCGCCCGGTCCGCGCGCGGGTCGCGGGGGACGCCCCCGCCCCCGGCCCCCCGGGCACTCGGATGACGACGAAGGCCGAGGCCGTGCGCGCGATGTTCACCCGCATCGCGCGCCGCTACGATCTCATGAACTCGCTCATGACCGGCGGCCGCCACCACGCCTGGCGCCGCGCCGTCGCGCGCGCCGCCGCGGCGGCGCCCGAGGGCCCCGCGCTCGACCTGGCGACCGGCACCGCGGACCTCGCGCTCGCGCTCCGCGCCGCGGCGCCCGCGCGGCTCGTCGTCGGCGCCGACTTCTCGCTGGGGATGCTGCGCGAGGGGCGCGCGAAGCTCGCGGCGCGGGGCGCGCGGCGCGTGCCGCTCCTGGCCGCCGACGCCCTCGCGCTCCCGTTCCGCGACGGCGCGTTCGCCTGCGTCACGTCGGCCTTCCTGCTGCGGAACCTCGAGGACCTCGAGCGCGGGCTCGCCGAGATGCGGCGAGTGACGCGGCCCGGCGGACGCGTCATCACCCTCGACATCGTGCGCCCGGCCGCGCCGGTCTGGGGCGCGCTCTTCGGCGTCTACTTTCGCCGCGTCGTCCCCACGATCGGCGCGCTCGTCGCCGGCGACCGGCGCGCCTACACCTACCTGCCGCGGTCGGTCGAGCGGTTCGTCACCCCGGCCGAGCTCGCGGCGCTGATGGAGCAGGCGGGCCTGCGCGAAGTGAGCCGGCGGAGCCTGGGCCTCGGGACGATCGCCCTCCACGTCGGCGTCGCCCCGGAGCGCGTCTAGCCCGCGGGCGCCTCGCCGCCCCCGGCGCGCGGCTCGAGCCGCGTCACCCGGCGGTCGAGCGCCGCGTACGCCGTCCGGATGAGGGCGCCGATCTCGCGATGGGCGGCGTCGTTCTCGACGCGGAACCGCTCGAGCTTGCTGTCGAGCATCAGGTGGCCCTCGGCAAGCATGCGGATGTCGGCGCGGAGGCCGTCCGCGAGCACGCCGAAGTGGCGTTTGGCCTCCTCGAAGCGCTCGTCGATCTTGCGGTCCAGCCGCTGTTCGACCTGGTCGAGCCGCGCCGCGAGCCCCCCCAGACGGTCCTCGACCGCATCCAGCCGTGCCTCGACACGATCCAGCCGTGCCTCGATCCGGTCCAGGCGCTCCTCGACGCGGTCGAGCCGCCGGTCGATCGCATCGAAGCGCTCGGTGAGGAAGGCGCGCAGCTCCGGGTCCATCGCGGCCATTCCTAGCACGGCCCCGGGGTCCGCTCAAGACGTATCCGGTCGGTGACACCGCCGTTGCGCGCGCGCCGGGCGTCGCCTAAGCTTGGCGCCGCTCACATGCGCCACGCAGGAGGCCTCGCATGGCTCTCAGGCTCCCCGGCATCGTGTGCGGCGCCCTCGCCCTCGCGGCGGCGGGCTGCGCCGAGGCCCCACCGCCCCGCCCGCTCGCGCTCCCGCTGGCCGAGCGCGACACCCTCCGCACGGTCGTGAAGCGGACCTTCACCGCCTACGGCGTGGCGCTGGAGAGCGGCCGCGCGCTGCCCGAGCTGACGCTCGCGTTCGAGGTCTACGGGCGCCTGGCGCCCGACGGGCGCAACGCGATCCTCGTCACCCACGGCTTCACCTCGAGCCACCACGCGGCCGGCACCTACCGGCCCGGCGACCCGCTCGCCGGCTGGTGGAACGCGCTCATCGGCCCGGGCAAGCCGATCGACACCGACCGCTTCTTCGTCGTCTCGTCCAACATGCTCGGCTCCTCGTTCGGCTCGACCGCGCCGGCGAGCGTGAATCCGGCGACGGGCAAGCCCTACGGCCCCGAGTTCCCCGACATCACGCTGCGCGACATCGTCGCCGGCCAGAAGCTCCTGCTCGACGCGCTCGGCGTCCGCCACCTGGTCGCGGTGGCGGGGCCCTCGTTCGGGGGCTACCAGGCCTTCCAGTGGGCGGTCACCTACCCGGACTTCGTGAGCGGGGTGGTGCCCGTCGTGACCGCGCCCAGGGGCTCGGGCGGCGAGGCCGCGGTGGAGGCGCTGATCCGTCGCTTCGCGAGCGATCCCGGCTGGAACGGCGGCTGGCATTACGACCGCGGCGGGATCCCCCGGACGATGCTCGCGCTGCGCATCGAGACGCTCCGCCGCTACGGCATGAACGAGCTGCTCGCCCGGACGCTCCCGCAGCCGCGCGGCCGCGACGCGCGCATCCGCGCGCTCGCCCGGGCGTGGGCACGCCGCTTCGACCCGAACTCGATGGTCGTGCTGCGTCGCGCCTCCGTGCGCTTCGACGCCGCGCGCGACTTCGGCAGGATCCGCGCGAAGGTCCTCTACGTGCTCTCGCGCACCGACCGCCTCTTCCCGCCCTCGCTCGCGCCCGGCGTCATGGACGGGCTCGCCCGGGCCGGCGTCGAGGCGCGCTACGTCGAGATCGACAGCGAGCTCGGCCACCTCGCGAGCGGCCCCGAGGCGGCGACGTGGGGGCCGGCGCTCCGCGACTTCCTCGCGACGCTCGCGCCCTAGCCTCCGGCGTGCTTCAGGAAGGCGTCGAGCACGCGCACGAACGCCGCCGGCGCGTCGAGCACCAGGTGGTGCCAGGCGCCCGGGATCTCGGCGAGCGTCGCCCGGGGCAGCGCCGCGACCATCCGCTCGGCCATCGCGCGCGGCAGGATCGGCGAGTGCTCCCCGCGCACGACGAGCGCCGGCGCCGTGATGCGCGGCAGGAGCGGCCAGGCGTCCACCGGCGCGCGCGCCGCGTAGCACGCCGGGTCGAAGCGGTACCGGACGCCGCCGTCGCGCGCGACGAGCCCGGCGCGCGCCAGGTGCGCGAGCAGCGCGGGGTCCGCGGTGGTGTCGGGCGGCAGGAGCCGGAACGTCCGCACGGCGTCCTCGGCGCTCGCGTGCAGGCGCGGCGGGCGGCGGCCGCGGGTGTGCATCCGGTCCACGCGGTCCGGCGGCAGCGCGGGCCGCGCGTCCACGATCACCGCGGCGCTCACGCGCCCGGGGTGCCAGGCGGCGAACGCCATCGTGTTGTGGCCGCCCATCGAGTGGCCGACGAGCGCCATTCGCGGCACGCCGAGCGCGTCCATGAGCCCGACGAGGTCGGCGGCGAAGTCCTCCGTCGCGTACGCCGGCGGCGCGGCCCACGCGCTCTCGCCGTGGCCGCGCTGGTCGAGCGAGACGACGTGGAAACGGTCGGCGAGCGCGGGCGCGACCAGGTCGAACCAGTGCGCGTGCGCGGCGCCGCCGTGCAGGAAGCAGAGCGCGGGGCGCCCGGGCGCGCCCCACTCGAGGAACGCGAGCCGGAGGCCGCCGATCTCGAGCGCGCGCCGCCGCGCGCTCTCGCAGCCGGGCGTGAGCGTGGACATGCGACGGATTGTATCCCGCAAAAAGATTTTCTTGGTGCGCCTCGCGCGGCGCAGTATTGTCGAAATTACCCATGGATGCAGCGCCGGAGCCGGCCGCGCGAGGACGACACCTCCTGGACGGCGGGTTTGTGCTGGCGCTGCTCGGCGTGGCGATCGTCGGCGGCTGGGTCCTGCTGGCCCCCCCTCCCCTCCTGGCGACGACGCTCGCCCGCCCCCGCCCCGAGCCCAGGCCGCGCCCGGCCGTCGCCGAGCTGCCGCCGCGCCCGGCGCTCCGCGTCGAGCCCGCGCCGACGCCGCTGCCGACCTGGTCAAAGACGGTCACCGGTCAGGTTCTGGACGACGCGCGCCGGCCGCTCGCGGGCGCCGCGGTGGTCGTGGACGGGCGCGAGCACCGCACGGACGCCGACGGTGCCTTCGCGCTCGAGGGCCCGCCGCCCGGCGCGCCCCTGCTCGTGCGGATGCCGGGGTTCGCGAAGGCGACGGTCCGGCCCGTGCCGGGCCCGGTCGAGGTCGTGCTCCAGCCCAGAGTCCACCGGGCCGCCTACCTCACCTACTTCGGCGTGGGCGACCGCACGATCCGCAACCGCGTCCTCGACCTCGCGGCGCGGACCGAGCTCAACGCCGTCGTGATCGACGTCAAGGGCGACCGCGGCTGGATCGTCTACCGGACGGAGATTCCGGAAGCCCTCGCCGCCGGCGCCCAGGGCCCGGCCACGCTCCGCGACTTCGACGCGCTCATGGCCGACCTCAAGGCGCGCGGCATCTACACGATCGCGCGCATCGTCACCTTCAAGGACAACGTCCTCGCCCGCCACCGGCCCGACTGGGCGGTCATCGACACCCGCACGGGCACGCCCTGGATCGACAACGAGAAGCTCGCGTGGGTGGACCCTTTCCGCGAGGAGGTCTGGGACTACAACATCGCGATCGCGCGCGAGGCCGTGCGCCGCGGGTTCGACGAGGTCCAGTTCGACTACGTGCGCTTCCCGACCGACGGGCGCCTCGGCGCCGCGCGCTACGCCCGGCCGAACACGCGGCAGACGCGCCTGCCGGCCGTCGCCGGGTTCCTCGCGCGCGCCCGGCGCGAGCTGGGCGCCATGGGCGCGTTCGTGGCCGCCGACGTGTTCGGCTACACCGCGTTCAACGAGAACGACACCGACATCGGCCAGCGGATCGAGGAGCTGGCGCCGCACCTCGACTACCTCTCGCCGATGGTCTACCCGTCCGGCTACCAGCGCGGGATCCCGGGCTACCGCAACCCCGTCGAGCACCCCTACGAGGTCGTGCGCGAGAGCGTGCGCCTGATCCGCCAGCGCTCGGCCCACGCGAGCGTGCGCGTGCGGCCGTGGCTGCAGGACTTCCGCGACTACGCGTTCGACCGCCGCCCGTTCGGCGTGGCGGAGATCCGCGCCCAGATGCGGGGCGCGCTCGACGGGGGCGCGACCGGCTGGATGCTCTGGAACCCGCGCAACGACTATACCGGCGCCGCCCTGCGGCAAAAGGAGGCGCTCGCCGCGCGGTGAGGCTCGTCCTCGTCCTCGTGCTCCTGCTGACCGCGGCCCTGCTCGCGGCCTCCTTCGCCTGGGCGGAGCCCCTCGCGCCCAACGAGCTGGGTCGCGTCATGATCCTCGAGTACCACAAGATCGACTACCCCGAGGAGCGCTGGACGCGCACCCCGGAGAACTTCCGCCGCGACCTCGAGACGCTCTACGCGCGCGGCTACCGGCTGGTCGCGCTCAACGACCTGCTCGACGGGCGCCTCGCGCTGCCCGCGGGCACCACGCCCGTGGTCCTCACCTTCGACGACTCCTCGCCGGGTCAGTTCCGGTACCTCGAGCGGGACGGCGAGCCCGAGCTCGACCCGAAGTCGGCCGTGGGCATCCTCGAGGCGTTCGCGCGCGAGCGCCCGGACTTCGGCCGCGCGGCGACCTTCTGCGTGCTGCCCGGCGCCTCGCCGCCGAACCGCCTGTTCA
>MGCF01000093.1 GCA_001788495.1 Candidatus Rokubacteria bacterium RIFCSPLOWO2_02_FULL_73_56 | reverse complement strand
TGCTGGAGCGCCGGCACCACCTGTCCCGCCGCCGTCCGCGCTTCGCCCGCGCCCGGTTCTGGATCGCCTATCGCGGCCGCGCGCCGGTCGGCCGCATCAGCGCCCAGATCGACCGCCTCCACCTCGAGCGCTACCACGACGCCACCGGCTTCTTCGGGATGCTGGAGGCGGAGGACGACGGCCGGACGTTCGAGGCGCTGCTCGGGACCGCCGAGGCGTGGCTGCGCGCGGAGGGCATGCGGCGGGTCCTCGGCCCCTTCAACCTGTCCATCAACGAGGAGTGCGGCCTTCTGGTCGAGGGCTTCGACACGCCGCCGATGATCCTCATGGGCCACGGGCGCCCGTACTACGCGGCCCGCCTCGAGGCGCGGGGCTACCGGGCAGCGAAGGACCTCCTCGCCTACCGCCTCGCCGCGGACTTCACGACGCCGGACATCATGCGGGCGACGGTGCTCCGGGCGGGGCGCGCGGTCGTCGTGCGGCCCCTGCGGCGGTCGAGCTTCCAGAGCGAGCTGGCGACGCTGCGGGAGGTCTTCGAGGACGCGTGGTCGGAGAACTGGGGGTTCGTGCCGTTCACGGCCGCCGAGTTCGAAGAGCTCGGCCGGGCCCTGCGCTTCATCGTGGACGACGACTTCGTGCAGATCGCGGAGGTGGACGGCGAGCCGGCGGGGATGCTCGTGCTGCTGCCGAACCTGCACGAGGCCATCCGGGACCTGAACGGTCGCCTCCGGCCCCTCGGCTGGCTCAAGCTCGTGTGGCGTCTCGGCGTGCGCCGGCCCCGCACCGGACGGGTAGCGCTCATGGGCGTGCGCAAGCGCTACCAGCGCACCGCGCTCGGCCTGGCGATCGCCTTCTCGATGATCGACGCCGTGCGGGCCCGGGGACTGGCGCGGGGCGTTCGCGACGTCGAGCTGTCCTGGGTGCTCGAGGACAACCACGGGGTGCGGAGCCTCCTGGAAGCGATCGGGAGCGTCGTGTACAAGCGCTACCGCCTGTACGAGAAGCCGCTGGGCTGATGCGCGACCCCGGCGCCTTCGCGGCGATCGTCCTGGCCGGCGATCGCCGCCCGGATGACCCGGTGGCGCGCGCGGCCGGCGTGCCGTCCAAGTCGCTCGTCCCGGTCGGTGGTCGGGCGATGGTCCTGCGGGTGCTCGACGCGCTCGGCGCCGCGCGGCAGGTCGGCCCGCGCGTGCTCTGCGGGCCGGAGCGCTCGATGCTGGCGCGCGAGCCCGAGCTGGGCCGGCGGATCGGGGCGGGCCAGATCGCGTGGGTCGAGCCCCGCGCCACTCCGAGCCTGAGCGCGGCGCGCGCGCTCGAGACCGTTCCGGCGGGCGTGCCCGTGCTGCTGACGACGGCCGACCACGCGCTGCTCCGCCCGGACATCGTCGATTACTTCTGCGCGGGGGCCCGCGCCGCCGGCGCCGACGTCGCGGTGGGGCTCACGCCGTACGAGCTGGTGAAGTCGGCCTACCCCGACACCCGCCGCACCGCCATCCGGCTCCGGGACGGCGCCGTCTGCGGCTCGAACCTCTTCGCGTTCCTGACTCCGGCCTCCCGGACGGCGGTCGCCTTCTGGCGCCGCGTGGAGCAGCGGCGCAAGCGTCCCCTCCGGCTCGTGGCGGGCGTGCTCGGGTGGGTCGCCGTGCTCCGCTACGGGCTCGGACGGATGACGCTCGACGAGGGCTTGGCGCGGGTGTCGGGGCGGATGGGGCTGAGGGTGGCGGCGGTGACCCTGCCCTTCGCGGAGGCGGCGGTGGACGTGGACACGCTCGACGACCTGCGGCTCGTCCGCGCGATCGTCGGCGACGGCACGGCCGCGGACTGAGGCGCGCGCACGGCGTCTGCGTTCTGGACGCGCGAGCGCTCCAGCAGACCGAGCAGCGCCTCGGCGCGCGCGAGGTCTTCGGCCGAGTCCACCTCGGTCCAGTCGAGGCCGTGGATGGAGGCGGCCCCCACGTGGCCCGCCCGGGCCAGCTCGTCGATCACGGAGAGATACCACTGCCGCAGCGCCTCCGGCCGGCGCACCGCCCGGTCGAGCCCGGCGCGGAACAGCGCCGGCCCGTCGCCGCGGAAGACCATCATGCCGATCGATTCCCCGTGGACGTCCGCCGCGGGCAGCCGCTTGCCGACTGCGAGGAGCCGGTCGCCGTCGAGGCTCACCTTCATGTCGTCGGCGTCGTAGGCGGCCTTGTGGTCCACCGCGAGCGTGACGGGACGCTGGGGCGCCTCGAGCAGGCGGCGCAGCACCGCGGCCTCGAACAGCGTGTCGCCGTTCATGAGGACGAGGTCCTCCGTCAGCTCGGGGGCGGCCACCCAGCAGCTGACCAGATTGTCGGCCAGCGCGAAGAACGGGTTGTAGAGGGTCCGGACCTCGTACGGCCACGCGCGGGCGCCCAGGAGACGCTCGACGTGGTCGGCCGCGAACCCGACGACCACGGTCACCCGGTCGACCCCCGAGCCCGCCAGCTCCTCGAGCTGCCACTCGAGGATCGAGCGCCCGCGGATCGGGAGGGCGCACTTGGGGATGCCGGCGGTCAGCGGCAGCAACCGCCGGCCCTGGCCTGCGCTCAGGAGGAGAGCTTTCATGTCAGCCTCGCACGTCGCCTGATCATAAGACAGATCGTCCCGATCCACGAGCGTTCTCTCCGCCGGGGTGGGAGACAGCGATATCATCACGGGAGAGCCAGCCGGACGTGATCATCGACCGCTACCTCCTGCGCGAGATCGTGAAGCCCCTGGGCGGGGTGTGCGCCGTCCTGGTGGCCGTCTTCGTCGGCTACACCCTCGCCCGCTACCTGACCGACGCGGTGGAGGGCGTGCTGCCGGCCCGAACGGTCCTGGCCCTGGTCCTGCTCCGGACGCTCGTGGCGATCGAGGTGCTCCTCCCGGTCACGCTCTTCCTGTCGATCGTGATGGCGCTCGGCCGGCTCCACTCGGACTACGAGATGATCGCGCTCTCCGCCTCCGGCGTGCACCCGGGCCGCGTCACGAAGGTCGTGCTCGCCCTGGCCGGCCTCACCGCGGTGGTGGCGGCGGCGCTGGCCCTGTTCGTCCGGCCGTGGGCCTACGACGAGAGCTACCGCCTCCGGGCCCGGGCGGCGATGGAGCTGGACGTCGCGGGCCTCGAGGCCGGGCGCTTCTACGAGCGGCGGCGCGGCAACCACGTCGTGTTCGTCGAGCGCTACGACCGGCCCAGCGGCCGGATGGAGGGCGTGTTCCTCCATGACGAGGACGGGGACACGGTGCGCGTGACCTACACCCGGCAGGCCTTCGAGCGGTTCGACGCGCCGACCGCGCAGCGGATGCTGGTGGCGCTCGACGGCCGCAACTATAGGATCCGGCTCGGCGAGGGACGCGACCGGGTCTCCCGGTTCGAGCGCGTCGAGCTGCCCCTGAAGGAGGAGAAGGTCACCCCCGAGTATCGCCGCAAGGCCGCGCCCACCGCCGAGCTGGCCCGCTCGAGCGACCGCAACGACCTGGCCGAGCTGCAGTGGCGCCTGACGGTGCCGGTCTCGACCGTCCTGCTCGGGCTGCTCGGGATGCAGCTCAGCCGGACGGCGCCCCGCCGCGGCAAGAACGCGAGGTTCGGCGCCGCGGTCCTGGTCTACGCGGCGTACTACAACGCCAAGGTGCTCGCCAAGACCCTGGTCGGGAACGGGACCGTCGGCCTCGTCCCCGGCATCCTGTGGGTGGACGCGCTGCTGGCGGCGCTGGTCGCGGCGATGCTGTGGCGGCAGCTCCGGGGCACGCAGTGGGAGCAGCCGTGAGCGGGCGGGCGCGACGGCCGGCGCGGCGGGGCCGCGGGCGGGGAGGGTGGCCCCGGCTCCGGACGCTCGACCGGTACGTGGGGCTGAGCGTCGCGCGAAGCTACGTCCTGGTGCTGATGATCCTGTTGACCCTGTTCAGCGTCCTCGCGCTCATCGAGGAGCTCGAGGACCTCGGCAAGGGACGCTACCGCCTGGGCGACATCGTCGCCTTCGTCGCCCTCACCATGCCGCGGCGGGCCCTCGACCTCTCCCCGGTGGCGGCGCTCCTGGGCAGCGTCGTCGCCCTGGGCGGGCTCGCGAGCGCGGGTGAGCTGGTCGCCATGCAGGCGGCCGGCATCTCCACCCGGCGCGTCGGCTGGTCCGTCCTGAAGCCCGGCCTGCTGTTCATGGCCGGGACGCTGCTCGCCGGCGAGTTCGTCGCGCCGCCCCTGGATCAGGCGGCCTACGTCCGGCGGGTGCGGGCGATGTCGGCCCTCCCCGCGATGCTCTCCGAGCAGGGCTTCTGGGCGCGCGACGCCCGGCGCTTCCTGCGGGTGCGCCACGTGACGGCGGCCGACGTCCTCGGCGGCGTCGAGGTCTACGAGTTCGACGACGACGGCCGCCTGCGCGTGTTCCTGCACGCCCGCCGCGCCGACCTCGTCGACACGCGCCGGTGGCTGCTGACGGACGTCCTCGAAAAACAGTTCGCGCCGGAGGGGGTGACGACGCGACGCCTGCCGGCCCTGGCCTGGGAGTCCTTCCTGGGCCGCGAGCAGGTCGACCTCCTCGTGCTCCCGGCGCCCAGCCTCTCCCTCTCGGACCTCTACCGCTACGTGGGCGTGCTGCGCGCCGGAGGCCAGGATCCGGCGCGCTACGAGCTGGCCTTGTGGCAGAAGGTGAGCATGCCGCTGGCCACCGGCGCGATGGTGCTGCTGGCGATCCCCTTCGTGTTCGGATTGCTGCGCGTCGCGAGCGCCGGCCAGCGGATGATGGCCGGCACGCTGGCCGGCATCGCGTTTCACCTCTCGAACCAGATCGTCGCCCGCGTGGGCCTCCTCCTGAACCTCAGCCCCGGGGTGATCGCGCTGGCACCGGTCGCCGCCGTCCTGGGGGCGGCGCTGTGGCTCGCGCGCCGTCCCTACTGAGTGAACGCGATGCTTTCACGCCCTCTGAGCGAGGGGGCGCGGCGCGCCGTCCGCCGCGAAGCGCCCGCCGGCCGCGTGGCGGCGCACCGAGAGCGTGAGCGTGAAGCCTCCACTCCGGCGCGCGAGCGTGTAGAGGTGGTAGCGGGCGTGGCGGTCGTCGTCGACGGCGGCGGCGGACGCCGAGGGCACGCCCACCACCGGGATGGATCCGGCGCCGCCCTGGAGGTAGTCGATGGAGGCCCGGTGGGCGTGGCCGTGGAGCACGAGCTCCGCGCCCTCCCGGGCCAGGACGGCCCGGAGGGCGCCGGCGTCCGTCAGCCTCCGGCGCCAGTGGACGGCCCCCGCCAGCACGGGATGGTGGATCAGGAGGACGCGGAACAGGCCGCGCCCGCGCGTCTCGGCCAACGTCCGCTCCAGGCGCCGGAGCTGGTCCGGGCCGACGCTGCCGACGGCGAGGAACAACGGGGAGGGCCGCGCGCTCGAGACCCCGATGAACGCCGCCGGACCGCGCAGCCGCACGACGGGGAAGCACCCGTCGGGGCCGGCGGCCGCCGCGGCGCCGTCGCCGACGTCGGAGGCGACCCAGGGCGCCCAGAGCCGGAGCGCGTCGTCCCACGCCGTCGCCGCGTAGAGGTCGTGGTTGCCGGGCACCAGTGTGAGCCGCGACGGCGGGCCCAGGCCCGCGAGCCAGCGCCGCGCCTGCTCGAACTCGTGGCGCAAGCCGAGCTGGACGAGGTCGCCGCTGATGAGGATGTGGTCGGGCTTCACCTGCTCAAGGTCGCGCACGAGGGCGTCGAGGATCTCGGCGCGGTGCCGGCGGTGCCGGCGCAGGCGCCAGGAGACATACCCGAGGGCCCGCTTGCCGACGAGGTCCCGGAGGCTCGCCCCCGCCGGCGAGGTGAGGTGGGGATCGGACAGGTGGGCGAAGGTCAGCGGGGCGTCCATCTCCGGGAGCAAGGATCGCACGGAAGTTGCGAACCCGAACGAGACTTGATATCTGTGTTCCGGTCACGGTGATGACGACGAGTGCCAGAGTCCTCGGAGACGCGCTCGTGCGGCTCTGGGGCCTCTCCTCCCACGACCGCATCGCCCGTCAGCTCCAGCACGCCGGTGGCGTTCTCCTCCTCACCGCGTCCGAGCCCACGCACGACTCCGTGGTTCTGCTGCGCGGCGACCACGTCTACGACGACCGGGTGGTCGCGGCGCTGGTGCGGACGCCGGGCGTGCTGCTCAGGGCGAGCGGCGCCGACGGCGCGGTGGTCGCGGCCCACGTCCCGGGGAACCTCGCCGCGCGCGCCGAGGAGGTCGTGGGGGGCGCGGCGGCACCGGACGGTCTGGCCGGCCTCCGCCCGGCGACGCCCGAGAGCCTCGTGCCCGCGTACCAGCAGCAGCTCCGGAAGCTCGCGCCGGCGTTCGTGCGTCCGATCACGCCGGAGACCCGACGCGAGCTCGAGGACCGGCTGTTCGCGGGCGCCTACAAGGGCGTCACCGACCTCGTGACCAAGTGGGTCTGGCCGCGCCCCGCGCGGTGGGCGACGCGGCTGTGCGCCTCGGCCGGGATCCCGCCCAACCTCGTCACGCTGGTCGGCGCGTCGCTCGCGCTCGTCGCGGGCGTGCTGTTCGCGCTCGGTGAGTACGGCGCGGGCCTCGCCATCGGATGGCTCATGACCTTCCTCGACACGGTCGACGGCAAGCTGGCGCGGGTCACCGTCAGCTCGAGCCGGTTCGGCCACCTGCTCGACCACGGCACCGACATCGTCCACCCGCCGCTCTGGTACCTCGCGTGGGGGCTCGGGCTGGCCGGGCTCTGGCCCGCGGGCGGGGCGCCCGCCCTCGGCGTCACGCTCGGCGTCATCGTCGTGGGCTACGTCGTGGGGCGCCTCGTCGAGGGCGCGTTCTCCCTCTGGCTCGGCGGGTTCTCCATCTTCGTCTGGCGCCGGCTCGATTCCTACTGCCGGCTCGTCACCGCGCGGCGGAACCCGAACCTGCTCCTGCTCACCGCCGGCGCCGTCGGCGGCCGGCCCGACCTCGGCCTGGTGGCGGTCGCCGGGTGGACGGCGGTCTCGAGCGCGGTGTTGCTGGTGAGGCTCGGGATGGCGACCCACGCGCGAGCGACGTCGGGGCCGCTCTCCTCGTGGCTGGCCGAGGCCGACGGCCGCGATCGCGCCTCCCTCGCCGTCCGGCTGTTCGGCGGCCTGGCCGCCGAACGGTGACGACGCCGGTGAGCCGGTCCCGTCTCGAGCCGGCGGCGCCGACGGGGGCCACGCCGCCCGCGGCGCCTGCCATGCCGCCCCCGCGACCGCTCCGGGTGGGATTGCTCGACAACCCGCTCAGCGGGCGCAACCGTGACGGCGTCGATCCCTTGCGTCGAGCGCGGAGCGGGGAGCCCGGCCTGCGCCAGCGTCTGGTGCGGACGCCGGCCGACGTCGCGGCGGCCCTCGCCGACTTCGGCGCCGACGGCGTCGACCTGGTGGTCGTCAACGGCGGCGACGGCACCGTGCAGGCCGCGCTGACCGCGGTGCACCGCGATCGCCTGTTCGCGGCGCCGCCGCTCCTGGCCCTGCTCCCGTCGGGCACGACCAACATGATCGCGGGCGACGTCGGCCTGCGCGGCGGGCGCGCCGCCGCGCTCGGCCGCGTGCTGGCCTGGGCCCGCGATCCGGCGCGGCCGTTCGCGCTCGTCGAGCGGGCCGTGGTCCGGACGCAGGCGGCGCCGGGCGCCGAGCCCGTGTTCGGCATGTTCTTCGGGACGGGCGCCATCGCTCACGGCATCCGCTACTACCGGAGCCGGATCCTTCCGTGGGGCGTCCGCGGCGAGCTGGGCGCGGGCGTGGCGCTGGCGCGCTACCTGCTGGCGCTGGCGCTCGGGCGCGAGATCGCCGCGGTGCCGATCACCGCCAGCGTCGACGGCGGGCCGGCCGAGCCCGCGACCCGCCTGCTGCTCCTCGTCACCACGCTCGACCGGCTGGTGCTCGGGATCCGTCCGTTCTGGGGCCGCGAGCCGGGCGCGCTGCGACTCACGGCGGTCGCGGCCCGCCCGCGGCGCGTCCTGCGCGCGCTGCCGGCCCTGCTCCGCGGCCGGCCGAGCCGCCACGGCACGCCCGAGCACGGATACCTGAGCCGCAACGCGCGCGAGATCCGCCTGCAGTTCGACGCCGAGTACACCCTCGATGGTGAGATGCGCACCGCCGACTCGCGGCAGGGGTCCGTCGTGCTGACCGACGGTGGACGCGCCTGCTTCGTGCGCTGCTGAGGCGCCCGGTGGCGGCCGGCTCCGCGGACCTGGTCCGGGTGCTCGACGAGGCGAGGGCGAGGCCGGCGCCGCCGGGGGCGACCCGGCTCGCCGAGGCGATCCGCGCGCGCCATGGGGACGCCGTGAAGGCGATCCTGGTCTACGGGTCGTGCTACCGGGCCGGCGACGAGCGCGGGGTCTTCGACCTCTACGTCCTGACCGACGGGTACCGCGCCTTCCACCGCCGGTGGGTGCCGGCGCTCGCGAACCGGGCCCTGCCGCCGAACGTCTACTACCTCGAGCTCCCGGCGGGTCCGCAGACGGTCCGCGCGAAGTACGCGGTCCTCACGCTCGAGGGCCTCGCGCGGGGCACCTCGCGGCGGGCCTTCCACTCCTACTTCTGGGGGCGGTTCGCGCAGCCGGTGGGGCTCCTCTACGCGGCCGACGCGGCGGTCGCCGCGCGCGTGCGGGCGGGGCTCGCCGACGCGGTGACGACCTTCGTCGCACGCGTCCTCCCGCTCCTGCCGCGCCGCTTCGACGCCGGCACGCTGTGGCGGCGGGGGCTCGGGTGCTGCTACGCGGCCGAGCTGCGGGCCGAGCGGGCGGAGCGTGTGGCGCAGCTCTACGAGGCGGACGCGGCCCACTACGAGCGGGTGACGCGCGCGGTGCTCGCGGCCCTGCCCTTCCCGGTGACGCCCGTGGAGACGGCGGACGGGGTGCGCTACGAGGCCGCCATCCCGGCGTGGCGCCGCGCCGCCGCCCACCTCGGATGGATCGGCCGGCGCACCGTCGGCAAGGCCCTCTCGCTGCCGAGGCTCGCCAAGGGCCTGTTCACGTTCGCCGGCGGCCCCGAGTACATCGCGTGGAAGATCGAGCGCCACTCGGGCGTCGCCGTGAACCTGTCGCCGCGGGCGCGCCGGTACCCGCTCCTGGCCGGCTGGGTCGTCGTCTGGCGTCTCTACCGCCGCGGCGCCTTCCGCTGAGTCGACGTCGGGGGGAGCGCCCGCCGCTCTGTTTACGCCCGGTCATGTACGCCTGGAAGTGCCCTTCGAGGGCCGCATAGACACCCGCGAGGTAGTCCCTGACGCCCCGGTGCGGGCCCGGCCGGGGCGTTGGTGGGCAGGTTTCAGTCTTGACTTCTGCCATGCGTGGGATCGGGACACGATGCAACATCAAAATGCGGACCAGATTAAGAACGCCACGATCGCCAGCCAGACCAAAGCCCCCTTGATAAGATCATTGCGGCTCAAGGGCTGTCGCGCTGCCGCTTGGCTAGTTCGTGCATGGCAAGTTGTCGGGCTCTTGCCTGATCGTCTCCGCAGGGTTCGGAAAACCAATCCTCTAACTCCGTGTCATCGACTGTCATAACTTGGTCGGGAATTGGCACACGGCGTAGTACTCCGACCCACTGACCGTCCTTCTTGATCGCATCCGGGCGCAAGCGAAATCTCTCCATAGCGCCGCCTCCCTTAAGCGCCAGCGCCGCGCCTTTGTCGCGTTCTACTTACTCACATTCGGTTGCGGCGGCGCTCAACAACATCCGTCGAACAGAGCGATGACGTACTCCGTGAAGTCGCAGAATTGCGTAAGCGTTGGGATAACCGGCTTACCTTGGAGCGGCCCAGGTTCTTGGAACATTACCGCAAGGGTGATTGTTTGCTCCACGTTCACATCCGCGCTGTTGGTAGGAATCCTAGACAGTATTGCGCCGTCCTGAAGAGGCTTCCTAGTTGCACCCGACAAGCGGACAGAAGCGGTGGAGGGAACAAGAACGACGCGGCCTCCCTCTTCAATCACGCCCTCAGCAAAAATGATGGTGCGGTGCTTGTCAATCAGATCCAACTGGTGGAGTTGATAGAGGGGGTCACTCTCAAAGAGATTCCCTCGGTGGTACGGTTGCAACGCCTCAATAATTGTTTGCGCGGCAGGGGCAAGCAGTTGTATTTTTCGCCTTCCGTCGGCTTCAAATTTCTGGGCTGCGTGGTAGATAGGAAATTCCGTCTTCTTCGGCGTAGAACAGCCATTGATTCTGGCAAGTTGATAAACAAGATGGTCGAGAGACGAACGCAATTGATGAACGATGGTACCAATTCTCACTCCCCACAGGAGCAACGGCATGTTTCTGTCAATGCGAAGGCGGATAAGAGTAACCCCGGCTTCAGAATTGCGATCAATAACCGGATAGTGATGTTTCCTAAGGAACATGTCGGCTTTGGTATGAAAGTGACTGATGTATTCTTTGGCCCATTTAACCTTCATCCTAGGGCCAGCCAAGGAATGGCTCATGGAGTAAACTTCACAGAATCTCGAAATCCCAATTCCCGAGCGCGGCACGGCAACATATAGCGCAGATCGAAGACCGAGGGCGGAATCGCGTCAGCGTTCATTACCCCGCCCGCGCCGTGAGTTTTCCGGCGATGATGTCATTGATGATTTCACCCAACCGATCGACGCGGTGTCCGTGCTCATTCACAGGGACGAGCCATCCTCCCATCTGTTGCGCTTCGCGCATCGTCGGCGTGTTGAAGCGTATTGCGATTGCCTTCCCGCAGTTCCTGTCGAGGATGTCCAAGACTTCTAGACGCCACTGCTCGGCCTGCTTGCCCGCGTCGGGATAGCGGGCGAGCCACTCCAAATACCTCTTCCAGCCCGCGCGCCTGAGATCACCTAGTCGGTTTGCCAGGTCAACATCACGAGCGCTCGCGCCCGGTGTGGGTTGGGCTATCGGTTGAGGTTTCGACTGCGCAGCGTTCATGAGGTCGATGACGACCTTTGCCACCTGTTGAAGACTCGACGCCTCTGTCCTCTCGACCTTCTTCGCCAGGTCCAGAACAAAAGCGCTGATGAACAGGGCGATGAGGATGGCTGCGATCCCTACGGTTTTCGGCCCCCACAGGTATTGCATAAGGGGTTGCTCCGATTTGACCTGGAACACGCCGGGGGCGATGGTGGCCAGTGCGGCCCACACACCAACGAGAGTGACGAGGAAGGCTGTGAGTTTGACGGTCAAGAGCGCCCCCCGATTGTGACGATTATACCGCGGGTACAAGCGCCTCCCCCCGACACCCCCCAACGGGATCCCGTGTGCCCGATTCCTTCACGCCCGCTGAGCGCACGCCGGCGCGCGCCGGGCTCAGAGCCTGTGAACGAATCGCCTGTCGAGCCGCGTCCCGGGTCCCCCGGGGCGCGTGCGAGCGCTGGGGGGCCTTGGGGGGGCCCGTCGAGGCCCCCCATGTTCTTCAGGCCACGATCCGGAACACGTGCGGGGCGAGCCGCGTGACGCGGAGGCCCTCGAACCGGCCGAGCACCCGGCTGAACCGGGCGATCCGATGCTCGAGCTCGGACACGCTCACGCCGGGGAAGCGCTGGGCATGGAACGCGGCGCTGTTCTTGTGGCTCCGCCACGGCATCTTGATCAGCTTCTCCACCGTGCGAACGTTCCCGCCGATCCACGCGGGGACGTACGCCCGGAGCGCCGGGCGCGGAGGCCGGCGGGCGGCGTGGCCCCGGGCCTCCAGGACGTCGACCATCCGGTCGGCCGCCAGCGGTCCTTCGAGCGCGGTCAGGTGAGGCTCGAGGAGCCGTGCGCGCTCCGCGGCGTCGAGCGGCCCGAGCCGCCGCGCGAGGATCGCGCCGACGATCTCCGTCACCTCGTCG
>MGCF01000092.1:44412-57194 GCA_001788495.1 Candidatus Rokubacteria bacterium RIFCSPLOWO2_02_FULL_73_56 | reverse complement strand
CGATGCCGTCGAAGATCCACGAGCGGACGTCCACGCTGTTCTTCACCGAGTTGTTGATGCGCTGGGGCGCGATGCCCTGCTGGCCGAGCTGCCAGTACACCGACGGCTCGATCCGGAGGGCGCCCATCGTCCACTTGGCCTCGGCGCCGAACGTGTGGACGTGCGTGTTGTGGCTGTTGGGCACGCCGTTCTGGGTGTAGGCGAAGCCGTCCTTGGCCTCGTACCCGAGCGAGCCCGAGCCGGTGTTGCCGCCGTCGCCGTCCTTGTAGACGTATGTCGGCTTGACGGTCAGGCCCTTGAACGGCGTCACCTCGACGCTGGCGAGGAACGCGTACGACTCCGACTGCCGCGCCGTCGTGGAGACCGTGCGGAAGAGCGCCTCGCGCACCTGGACGTAGGTGAGCGTGCTCTTGACGTTCGGCGCCCACGCGGTCTCGACCGTCACGCCGGGGAAGTCACCGCCGGCGATCAGGCCGAACTTGTAGTCGTGGCCCCGGAACGGCTGGGCGCCGGCGCGGATCGTCGACGCCACGGGGATGAACGGCATGATCGAGCCCGCGCCGGTCAGCGGGGTCTCGACGTAGAGCCACTTCGTCTCGGTGAACCCCGCCACGTCCGTGTCGAGGTCGAACGAGGACGAGTTGCCGGGGGCCGCGGCCGAGCTCTGGCCGTTGTTGAAGTCGAGCTCGAGGCCCCACACCATCTTCGACTTGCCGACCTCGCCGATGATGTCGAGCCGGCCGCGCTCACGCGTGTACGAGAACGTGTCGCGCGCGTTCGTGATATCGGCGTCCGCCCAGTTCTTGCTGATCGACCCGACGAAGTCGATCAGGCCGTTGATCGTCACCTTCGGGGCCGGGGCCTGCGCCATGACTGGCGGGGCCAGCAGCCCGACGGCGGCGATCAACGCGAGAACGACGACAAGCGTCCTTCTCATTACCGCCTCCTCATGTGTTGGGTTGAGTTGCCAGAGACAACCGTGCTCCACGCACACCACGGGCAACACCAACAGCTACGGGAGTGCCGACAACGGCCTTAGTTTGTACCCGGAAGCCGCTCCGGGGTCAAGGAAAATGTGCCTATTTCGTCGCCCCTTTGGGCTCGGGACCGGGTGGCGCGGGGACAGCCTCCCCCAGGGCCCTGAGACGCTCGGCCGCGGCCTGCCCGAACGGCGACTCGGGGGCGATCAGCCGGGCCTGCCGGTAGGCCATCTTGGCCTCCTCGGGGCGGCCCTGGGCCGCGAGGACCAGGCCCATGTGGTAGTAGGCGGGCTCCTGCGACGGCTCGAGGTTGATCGCGAACCGGAGCGCCTCCTCGGCCTCTGGCAGGCGCTTCAGGTTGTACAGCGCCCGTCCGAGGTTGTTGTACGCGACGTAGGCCGACCCGATGGTCGGCAGCGCCAGCGCGGCGCGATAGGCCGCGACCGCCTCCTCCCAGCGGCGCTGCTCGGCGAGCGCTACCCCGCGGTTGACGTGCGCGTCGGCGAACCTGGGATCGAGCTCGCCCGCCTTCACGAACTGCTCGAGGGCCAGGTCGGGGCGCCGGAGCTCCAGGTACAGGAGGCCGAGGGCGTTGGGGTACGCGGCGGCCGCGGGATCGGTGTCGATCGCCTCGCGGAACGCGGCGAGCGCGTCGGAGGCGTGCTTGTCGCGAAAGGCGGTGAGGCCGCGCTCGTACGCGGCTCGGGCGTGGAGCCTCCGGACCTCGGGAGTCTCGCCCGTGGCCGTCGCGCAGCCCGAGGCGAGGAGCGCCGCCGCGACGAGCAGGAATGCCAGTCTTCTTGACACGTTCCACCCTCCCCTGTAGCCTTGACTGCCGTGCCGACCTACGAGTACGAGTGCGCCCGGTGCCGGCGCGTGTTCGAGGTGAAGCAGCGCATCTCCGAGCCGGCGCTCACCACCTGCGACGCGTGCGGGGGCGCGGTGCGGCGCCTCTTGTCCGCGGCGCCGTTCATCCTCAAGGGCGAGGGCTGGTACGTCACGGATTACCCGTCCGCGTCCCGGAAGAAGGCGCTCGCGTCGGAGAAGAGCGCCGACAAGCCGGCCGACAAGCCCGCGGCCGCTACGGGCGCCTCCGCGACGCCCGCGTCGTCGGGCGACTCGCCCGCCTCCTCGACGCCGGCCCCGACGAGCCCGTCGAGCCCGTCCACGAACGCGTCGAGCGACTGACGAGCACCGGCGTCCCGCGGCGCGCCCGGAGCACCCGGGCGGCGCTGCCCTCGCGCACGGCGATCTCGAGCCGTCCCTGCGAGCCCACGAGCGCGCCCGCGGCGCCGGGGCGCAGATCCGCGTAGGTCTCGACGATCCGGAGCGCCCGGCCGCCCACCCTCACCGCGGCCGCCGCCCCGAGCGCCCCGAGCGCCGCGGCGCGGATCGACGTGACCAGGTTGCCGAAGCGGTCCACGTGGAGCACGACGCCGGCGACCTGCCCGGCCCGCGCGCGGGCCTCCGGCCAGGCGAGCCGCACCGGGTCGCGCAGCGGCGGGCCGAGGCGGCTCGGCGCCAGGCCGAGCGCCAGGTGCGCGGCCGCCGGGGCGAACACGTCGCGACCGTGGAAGGTGGGGCTGACGGTCGGCCGGCGGTACTCGGGCGCCACGATCTCGAACGCCGCCCAGTCGCCGCCGGCGAGGAACGGCGTGAAGAGCCCGTTGTCGGGCCCGACGAAGAGCTGCCCCCCGGATGCGAGCGCCACGCCGCGCCGCGCGCTGCCGACGCCGGGGTCGACGACCGCGACGTGGACGGTCCCGGGCGGGAACCACGGCGCCGCCGCCTCGAGCACGAGCGCGCCGCCGGCGACGTCGTGCGGGGCGACCTCGTGCGTCACGTCCACGAGCTGGACGTCGCTGACGAGCGAGAGCACCGCGGCCTTCAGCTCGGCCACGTAGGCGTCGCGGGTGCCGAAGTCGGACGTCAGCGTGACGACGACCACGTCACCGGTCGCGATCCACGACGAAGTCCGCGATCAGCACGAGCGTGTCCCGCTCCTCCGAGGGGGGAAAGGCGTCGAGGTCGGCCTTGGCGGCCTGCGCCCAGGCGTGGGCGCGCTGGAGCGCGTACTCCACGCCGTCGTGCTCGACGACGTAGCGCCGGATCTCCTCGACCTCCCCGGGCCCGAGCACGCCGTGCGCGAGCAGCTCGCGGACGCGCGCGGCGACCGCGGGCGCCGCCCGCGCGAGCAGCGTGATCAGCGGCAGCGTCCGCTTGCCCTCGCGCAGGTCGGCGCCGATCGCCTTGCCGAGGCGGTCCTGGTCCGCCACGAAGTCGAGCGAGTCGTCGGAGATCTGGAACGCGACGCCGATGTCGAGGCCGTAGCGGGTGAGCGCGTCGAGCCGGGCGGGCGGGAGCCCGCCGAGCAGCCCGCCGATGCGGCAGCAGGCCGAGATGAACGAGGCGGTCTTCTGCGTGATGATGCGCACGTAGTCGGCCTCCGAGGTGCTGCCGCTCCGCTTGAGCTGGAGCTGGAAGACCTCCGCCTCGGTCATCGAGAGCGTCGAGCGCGCGAGCGTCTCCATGACGGCGCGGTCGTTGTCGCGCACGAGCATCGCGAACGACTTGGAGTAGAGGTGGTCGCCCACGAGCACGGAGGCGTCGTCGCCCCACCGCGTGTTCGCCGACGGGCGGCCCCGGCGGAGCGGCGCCCGGTCCACGACGTCGTCGTGGATGAGGGTCGCCGTGTGGAGCATCTCGACGACGCACGCGAGGCGCACGCCGCGGGGGCCGCGGTAGCCCGCGAGCCGCGCGGCGAGCAGCAGGAGGATCGGGCGCAGCCGCTTGCCGCCGGCGCCGGCGACGTAGCCGCCCATCTCCTGGATCAGCTCGACCGGCGAGTCGAGCTCGCGCCGGATCTCGTCCTCGACGAGCTCGAGGTCCACGCCCACCAGTCCGGCGACGCGCTCCTTCAGGACCTTCTCGAGGGTGGGCGTCGGCACGCGGGGCGCTACTTCAGGACGACCTGGTCCTTGATCTGGATCTGGGTCCCCGAGGCCACGGTCTGCACGTCCGCCACCGAGAACCTGTCGCGGGTCTCGGTGACGCGCGCGGTCGCGATCTCCTCGTCGAGCTCGCCGAGCACCTCGCCCGTCACGGGATGCACGATCGGGATCTTGTTGCGCCGGAGGCTCAGCAGGCTGCCCGGCCGCACGCCGTCGGCGGCCGTGAGGTCGACGACGATGCGCGTGGTGTCCACGTACACGACCAGCCCGCGCTTGGGGCCGGCGACGGCGGGCGCCCCCGCGCCCCGGCCGTTCGCCGTCGTGCCCGTGCTCGCGGCGGGCGCGCGCGGGGGCTCGCTGGCCGCGGTCTGGTAAGGCACGCCCTGGCGCGGGCTGATCTTGCCGCCGCCCGGCGGCGAGCCGTACTTCGCCACGATCTCGGGCGGCGCGAGGATCGCGTTCCGGTTGAAGACCCCCTTGATCGTGAACGGGATCTTGTCCTCCTCGACCCAGATGTACTCGGGCTCGCTCGCCACGTCGCCGAAGCGCGGGTTCTTGATCAGGACCCAGCGCGTCTCGGCGGACCGGATCGCGACCGAGGGGTCGCCGGGATTCGGGAGGCCGAGGACCTCCCGCACCGTCGAGCAGCCGGGAAGGGCGAGGGCGAGCGCGACCACCACGGACAGGCGCTGCAACGTCATGCCGGCCCTGAGAATAGCACAGCGGCTCCGTTCAGTCCTCGACGCCCGGCTCCCACGGGAAGCGCTGGGCCTCGGCGGAGGAGGCCGGCACCAGCGCCTCCCGGTGCGAGAAGAGCGCCGTGCCGCTGACCGCGGAGATCCACGTGACGTCCAGGTACGTGACGCCCCGCCGCTCGAGCAGCACCGGCACGATCCAGCCCGACACCTCGAAGCGCCGCGACACGCGGACCGCACGCTCGGGCAGCGCCAGGACCTCCTCGACGCGGGCCTCGCCGCTCGCGAAGACGTCGCCGACCGTGAGCGGGTCGATCACCTGGAAGCGCCTGGAGCGCTCGAGGACCGTCGCGAGCATGAACGGGACGCGCCGCAGGTCCGACTTCTGGCGCGTGAGGTCGAGGACCGGCGTGATCGCGACCTTGATGCGCCCGCGCGTGATCCGCACGCCGTCCTCGGCCTGCGGGCGCGGCTGGCCCTGGACGGGCACGAACCGCGCCTCGGAGAACCGCGCCTGCACGCGCCGGATCTGCGCCCAGCCGAGCACGTCCTCGTAGCGGCCGAGCGGCTTGCCGGTGAGCGGGTGGTGGAACTCCGCGCCCTTGCGGTAGACCACGAGCTCCTGTCCCACGCGCGCGCCGCGGCCCTCGCCGATGTCGACGTAGACGAGGTCGCCGTCGACGCCGACCACGAGCCCCTCGACGGGCTGGAACGCCTCGACGAACTGGCTCGCCATCAGCGTGAACGTGGCGCCGACCCGGTCGGCCAGCGCGGCCGCGGTCGTCGCCGGGGCGGCGAGCAGCCACGCGGCGGCGAGGCACAGGGCGGCGGGGGCGCGCCTCAAAACGTCACCGACGGCTGGTGCACCCCGAACACGCCGCGCAGGCGCTCGCAGATCTCGCCGAGCGTCGCGCCGGCCTCGACCGCCTCGACCATGAGCGGCACGAGATTCGCCCGCCCGCGCGCCGCACGCTCGAGCGCGTCCAGCGCGGCGTCCGCGGCGGCGCGGCGGCGCGCGGCGCGGTGCCGCCCGAGCCGCTCGGCGAGCGCGTCGCCCACGCTCGGGTCGACCCGGAACAGGTTCGCGGGCGGCACCTCCTCGGTGACGAACTCGTTGACGCCGACGACGATGCGCGTCTTGTCCTCGATCTCCCGCTGGTAGCGGTACGCCGCGTCCTGGATCTCGCGCTGCATGAAGGCGATCGCCGAGACCGCGCCGCCGAGCTCCTCGATCCGCCGGAGGTACGCGGTCGCGGCCTCCTCGATGTCCGCGGTGAGCCGCTCGAGCGCGAAGGCGCCGCCGAGCGGGTCCACGACGTCCGCCACGCCCGACTCCCAGGCGAGCACCTGCTGGGTGCGGAGCGCGATCCGCACGGCCCGCTCGGTCGGCAGCGCGAGGGCCTCGTCCATCGAGTTCGTGTGCAGCGACTGGCAGCCCCCGAGCACCGCCGCGAGCGCCTGCACGGTCACGCGGACGATGTTGTTCTCCGGCTGCTGCGCCGTGAGCATGCTCCCGGCCGTCTGCGCGTGGAAGCGCAGCATCAGCGAGCGCGGGTCGCGCGCCTGGAACGTGTCGCGCATGAGCCGCGCCCAGAGGCGCCGCGCGGCGCGGAACTTCGCGACCTCCTCGAGCAGGTTGTTGTGCGCGTTGAAGAAGAACGAGAGCTGCGGCGCGAAGTCGTCGATCGTGAGCCCGGCCTCGAGCGCCGCGCGCACGTAGGCCATGCCGTTGGCGAGCGTGAACGCGACCTCCTGCACGGCCGTGCAGCCGGCCTCGCGCATGTGGTAGCCGGAGATCGAGATCGTGTTCCAGCGCGGCACGTGCGCGGTGCAGTAGGCGAACGTGTCGGTGATCAGCCGCATCGATGGGCCGGGCGGGAAGATGTAGGTGCCGCGCGCGATGTACTCCTTGAGGATGTCGTTCTGCACCGTGCCGGCGAGCGCGGCGGGCGCCACGCCCTGCCGCCGCGCCGTGGCCAGGTAGAGGGCGAGCAGGACCGAGGCGGTCGCGTTGATCGTCATCGAGGTCGACACGCGGTCGAGCGGGATGCCCTCGAACAGGTCCTGCGTGTCCTCCAGCGTGGCGATCGAGACGCCGACGCGCCCCACCTCGCCGCGCGCCATCGGCGCGTCGGGGTCGTAGCCCATCTGCGTGGGGAGGTCGAACGCCACCGACAGCCCCGTCTGCCCCTGCTCGAGCAGGAACCGGTAGCGCTTGTTCGTCTCCGCGGCCGAGCCGAACCCCGCATACTGCCGCATGGTCCACAGGCGCTTGCGGTACATCTCGGCGTGGATCCCGCGTGTGTACGGGAACGCGCCCGGCGCGCCCAGGTCCTGGCGCAGGCGGGCGGCGGGGGCGTCGTCGGGCCCGTAGGTGGGCGGGAGCGGCGTGCCCCAGCTCGTCTCGGGATCCTTGTTGCTCATCGGCCGCCTCTCCCCCTCACAGGGGGATGTTCCCGTGCTTCTTGGGCGGGTTCGCGTCGCGCTTGGTCCGCAAGAGCTCGAGCGCCGCGCACAGCCGGGCGCGCGTGTCCCTGGGCTCGATCACCTCGTCGATGTAGCCGCGCTCCGCGGCGACGTAGGGGTGCGCGAACTTCTCGCGGTACTCGCGCGTCTTGGCGTCCCGGAAGGCGGCCGCGTCCCCGGCCTGCTCCAGCTCGCGCCGGTAGAGGATGTTCACCGCGCCGTCCGGCCCCATGACCGCGATCTCCGCCGTGGGGTACGCGAGGTTCACGTCGCCGCGGATGTGCTTGGACGACATGACGCAGTACGCGCCGCCGTACGCCTTGCGGGTGATGACGGTCAGCTTGGGCACGGTCGCCTCGCAGAACGCGTAGAGGAGCTTCGCCCCGTGCTTGATGATGCCGCCGAACTCCTGCGCGGTGCCCGGCAGGAAGCCCGGCACGTCCTCGAACGTGACGAGCGGGAGGTTGAAGCAGTCGCAGAAGCGGACGAAGCGGGCGCCCTTGAGCGACGCCGCGATGTCGAGGCAGCCGGCGAGGTGCGCGGGCTGGTTCGCGACGATGCCGACCGGCCGGCCGCCGAGCCGGCCGAAGCCGACCACGAGGTTGGGCGCGTACGCCCCCTGGACCTCGAAGAAGTACCGGTCGTCGAGGACCGTGCGGATGATCTCCTTCATGTCGTAGGGCCGGTTCGGCTGGTCGGGCACCGCCGCCTGCAGGGACTCGTCGCGCCGGTCCGCGGGGTCCTGCGTCGGACGCACCGGCGGGTCCTCGAGGTTGTTCTGCGGCAGGAACGTGAGCAGCTCCCGGATGAGCGCGAGGCACTCCTCCTCGCTGTCGGCGGCGAAGTGCGCCACGCCCGAGGTCGTGCCGTGGGTCGTGGCGCCGCCCAGCTCCTCGGCCGAGACGCTCTCGTGCGTCACCGAGCGGATCACGTCGGGGCCGGTCACGAACATGTACGACGTGTTCTTCACCATGAAGACGAAGTCCGTGATGGCCGGCGAGTAGACCGCGCCGCCCGCGCACGGGCCCATGATCGCCGAGATCTGCGGCACGACGCCGGACGCGAGCGTGTTGCGCAGGAAGATGTCGGCGTAGCCGGCGAGCGAGACGACGCCCTCCTGGATCCGCGCGCCGCCGGAGTCGTTGAGCCCGACGATCGGCGCGCCCGTCTTCATCGCGAGGTCCATCACCTTGCAGATCTTGCGCGCGTAGGCGTCGGAGAGCGAGCCCCCGAAGACCGTGAAGTCCTGCGCGAAGACGAAGGCCGGGCGGCCGTGGATCCGGCCCGAGCCGGTGACGACACCGTCGCCGGGGATCCGCTGCGCGTCCATGCCGAAGTCGTGGCTCTGGTGGACCACGAACCTGTCGAGCTCGGTGAACGACCCGGGGTCGAGCAGGAGCTCGAGGCGCTCGCGCGCGGTCTTCTTGCCGGCCTTGTGCTGGCGCCGGATGCGCTCCTCGCCGCCGCCCAGCTCGGCCTCGGCCCGGCGGCGCGCGAGTTCGGCGAACTTGTCCTCTAGCGACATCAAGCTTCTAGTTTCATTGACTTCCGTCCGTTTTTCCACCAATAATTCATTCCTCATGCCCCCCTGGTTCCAGGCGCTCCTGTCGCTGGCCCTGCTGGCGCTGCTGGTGGCGCTGGTGGCGGCGGTGCTCGCGCTCCGGCGCCTCGCGCTGCGCGCCGAGGCCGTGCTCGCGATCGCCGAGCAGGAGCTCCGGCCGCTCGTCGCCCAGACTCACGCGCTGCTCGAGGAGGCCCGCGGTCTGACCCGCCAGGCGACGGGCGAGGTCGAGCGCATCCGGGCCGTGACGGACCGGGTGGGCGACGTGGCCCACGGCGTGGCCCGCGTCCTCACCGCCGTGAGCGGCTTCACGCGGGCCGGCCAGCTCGTCGGCCTCGCGGTGGGGCTCCGGCGGGGCGTCGACGTGTTCCTCCAGCGCATTCGCAGGCACGAAGGAGACGACCATGAGTGAACGAAACGACGCGGCGGGCTATCTGGGCTGGTTCTTCCTGGGGGCGGTGGTCGGCGCCGCCGCCGCGCTGCTGCTCGCGCCGAAGACCGGCGCCGAGACGCGCGAGCTCCTGACCGAGCAGGGCAACGAGATGGCGCGCCGGGCGCGCGAGCTCGCCGCGGAGGCGCAGGGGCGCGCGGGCGAGTGGATCGACAAGAGCCGCGAGATCTTCGAGGAGCAGACGCAGCGCCTCATGGGCGCCTTCGAGGCGGGCAAGGACGCGATGCGGGAGGAGATCCGGAAGGGCTCGACCCCCTCGCATGGCTGAGGGCGTCGCCCACGCGCCGCCGACGGGCAGGCCGAAGCCGAGGTTCAGGCGCGGCGCCAGTCGGCCCGCGTGGGCAGGACGTGGTCCGCGATGAGGTTGCGCATCATCTCGAGCGTCCCGCCGCCGATCGCGAACATCCGCGCGTCGCGCATCATCCGCTCGAGCGGAAGCGAGCGCCCGTAGCCCGCGGCGCCGTGAATCTGCAGCGCCTGGCTCGTGACCTCCTGCGCCGTCTCCGCCGCGAACGTCTTCGCCTTGGCCGCCTCGAGCGCGTCGGGGAAGCCCCGCCCGGCGCGCGCCGCCGCCCGGTGGATGAGCAGGCGGGCGGCGTCGAGCTTCACCGCCATGTCGGCGAGCTTCCAGCGGATGCCCTGGAAGTCGGCGATCGGCCGGCCGAACTGCCGGCGCTCGCCGGCGTAGGCGAGCGCCCGCTCGTACGCCCCCTGCGCGAGCCCGAGCGCGACCGTCGCCGCGCCGAGGCGCTGGCCGTTGTAGGCGCGCATGAGCTTCTTGAAGCCGTCCCCGGGCCCGACCAGGAGGTGCTCGCGGGGCACGACGCAGTCCTCGAAGTGGAGCTCGCCCTCGGGGATGCCGCGGAGGCCCATCATGAGCTCGCGGCGGCCGATGCGGAAGCCCGGCGTGTCGCGCTCGACGAGGACGCCGCCGATCCCCTCGGCGCCCGGCCGGCCGCCGAAGCGCGCGAACACGAGGTACAGGCGCGAGGTGCCCGCGCCCGTGATCCAGCTCTTGTGGCCCTGGAGCCGGAGCCCGCCCGCCACCTCCTCGGCCGAGGTCGCGAGGTCCGTCGCCGCCGAGCCCGCCGCGGGCTCGCTGATCGCGATCGCCGGCTTTTCGCCCTCGAGCACCCACGGGAAGTAGCGGCGCTTCTGCGCCTCGCTGCCGTACTGCGTGAGCGCGCCGACGACGCCCAGGTTGCCCTCGACGACGATCCGGCCCGTGACGCCGCACGCGCGCGCGACCTGCTCGATCACGAGGACGACGTCGAGCGCCGGGTGCTCGGGCCCGCCGTGCGTGCGCGGGATCGTCATGCCCATGAACCCCGCGGCGACGAGGTCCTTCACGTTCTCCCACGGGTACTCCTCGGTCGCGTCCCAGCGGGCGGCGCGGGCCGCGAAGACCGTGTCCGCCAGCTCGCGCGCCCGGCGCCGGAGCGCCTCCTGCTCGGCCGTCAGCTCGAAGTCGATGGCGGGCCTCCTCTCACAGGTGGATGGCCTGGCCCAGCGCTGCGAGCGCCGCCTCGAGCGCGGCCTCGGACATCGTCGGGTGGGCGTGGATCGTGCGGACGATCTCGTCGAGCGTCGCCTCGAGCGTGCGCCCGACGGCGAACTCGTGGATGATCTCGGTCGCCTCGTGGCCCACCACGTGGGCGCCGAGGATCTCGCCCGTCGTCTTGTCGGCGACGACCTTCACGAAGCCCTCGGGCTCGCCGAGCGCCACGGCCTTGCCGCTGGCCGTGAACGGGAACCGGCCGACCGTGACGTCGCGCCCGTTCTCGCGCGCCCGGGCCTCGGTGAGCCCGATGGACGCGACCTGCGGCCGGCAGTACGTGCAGGACGGCACGTTCGCGTAGTCCACCGGGTGGGGGTCGCGGCCCGCGATGGCCTCGGCGGCCACCACGGCCTCCGCCATCGCCTTGTGGGCGAGGAGCGGCGCGCCCGCCATGTCGCCGATCGCGTAGATCCCCGGAACCGACGTCTCCATCCGCGGGGAGACCCGGACGAACCCGCGCTCGACCTGGACGCCGAGCGCCTCGAGCCCGAGTCCCTGCACCTTGGCGGCACGGCCGACGGCCATCAGGACCCGCTCGGCCTCGAGCCGGCCCTGGTCGGTCTCGACGACCGCCCCCGGCCCGCCCGGCGCGACCGAGGCGACCTTGACGCCGGTCTTCATCTCGATCCCGCGGCGGCGGAAGGCGCGCGCCACTTCCTTCGAGCAGTCCTCGTCCTCGATCGGCAGGATGCGCGGCAGCGCCTCCAGCAGCGTGACGCTGACGCCGTACGCGGCGAACACGTCGGCGAACTCGACGCCGACGGCGCCCGCGCCGATGATCACGAGCGACCGGGGGAGCCGCTCGTCGCGCACGGCGCCGTTCGAGGAGATGACCGTCTGCTCGTCGATCGGGACGCCGGGCAGTGACCGGGGCTCGGAGCCCGTCGCGAGGATCACCGCCCGGGCCTCGAGCGTCTCGGACCCGCCGGCCCCCGCGACCTCCACGACGTGCTGCGCCGCGAGCGTCCCACGCCCGGGGAAGAGCGTGATCTTGTTCTTCCGGAACAGGAACTCGACGCCCTTCGCGCGCCCGTCCGCGACGCGCCGGCTGCGCTGGATCGCCTGGGCCCAGTCGGGCTCGACGCCGCTCACCCGGATGCCGAAGTCGGCGGCGCGGTTGACGAGCCCGAGGACCTCGGCGTTCCGCAGCAACGCCTTGGTCGGGATGCAGCCCCAGTTCAGGCAGACGCCGCCCGGCCGGTCGTCCTCGACGGCGGCCACGGACAGACCGAGCTGGGCGCAGCGGATCGCGGCGACGTAGCCGCCGGGGCCCGTGCCCACCACCACGACGTCAAACGCGTGCTTCGCCATCCGCCTAGACCAGGAGCCGCAGCGGCTCCTCGAGCAGCCGCTTGACGTCCTGCAGGAACCTGGCGCCCATCGCGCCGTCCATCACGCGGTGGTCGCAGGAGAGCGTCAGGGCCATGCGCCGGCCGACGCCGAGGCCGGCGTCGGTCACGACCGGGACCTGGCGCACCGAGCCGACGGCGAGGATCGCGCCCTCCGGCGGGTTGATGATCGCGGAGAACTCGGCGACGTCGTACATGCCCAGGTTCGAGATCGAGAAGGTCGCGCCCGAGAGCTCCTGCGCGCGCAGCTTCCGCGCGCGGGCGCGCTCGGCGAGGTCGCGCGACTCGACGGCGATCTGCGCCAGCGACCTGGCGTGGCAGTCGCGGAGCACGGGCGTGATGAGCCCCTCGTCGAGCGCCACCGCGATGCCCATGTGCACGCGGTGGAAGACGCGGATCGCCTCGCCCTGGAGCGAGGCGTTCACGCCGGGGTGCCGGAGGAGGGCGAGCGCGCAGGCGCGGACGACGAGGTCGTTGAGCGAGATCTTCGGCTGCCCCTCGAGGCGGTTGAGCTCCTCGCGCAACTCCCACGCGCGGTCCATCGCGACCTCCGAGGTCACGTAGAAGTGCGGGACCGGCGCCTTCGCGAGCGGCATGCGCTTGGCGATCGCCGCGCGCATCGGGCTGAGCGGCACGTCCTCGAACTCCACGCCCGGCGCGGCGGGCACGAGGGCCGGCGCGGCGGCGGCGCCCGTCCGGGCCGCCTCGACGTCGCGGCGCACGATGCGCCCGCCGGGACCCGAGCCCTGGAGCAGGCGGAGGTCCACGCCG
>MGCF01000092.1:1070-44403 GCA_001788495.1 Candidatus Rokubacteria bacterium RIFCSPLOWO2_02_FULL_73_56 | reverse complement strand
GCTCCGGGCGAGGTGGGGTGGTCTGAGCCCCGGAGCCTGCCCCTGCCCCCGCCCCCGCCGTCGCCAGCACCGTGGAGATGTCCTCGCCCGTCTCGGCGATGACGGCGATCAGCGTCCCGACGGGCGCCTTCTCCCCCGCCGACACCAGGATCTTCCGCAGCACGCCGCCGCCGAACGCCTCCATCTCGACGTCGGCCTTGTCGGTCTCGACCTCCGCGAGGATATCGCCGCCCGCGACGCGATCGCCTTCCTGCTTGAGCCACTTGATGATCTTGCCGCTCTCCATCGCCTCGGAGAGCTTCGGCATCACGACCTTGGTGACGGCCATGGGTCAGCCCCCGTTCGTCCCGCACACGCGGCGCACCGCGGCGGCGATCTTCTCCTTGGACGGCGTCTTGAGCCTCTCGAGGTTGCGCGCGTACGGCATCGGCGCGTTCGCCCCGGTCACGCGCTCGACCGGCGCGTCGAGGTCGTCGAACGCGCGCTCGGTGATGAACGACGCGATCTCGGAGCCCATGCCCGCGAAGCCCGCGCCCGCCTCCACCACGACCGCACGGTGCGTCTTCCGGACCGAGCCGATGATGGTCTCGGCGTCCATGGGACGCAGCGTCCGCGGGTCCACCAGCTCGATCGAGATGCCCTCCGGCGCGAGCTCCTCCGCCACCTCCATCGCCCGGTACATCATGCCCATGTAGGCGACGAGCGTGACGTCGGTGCCCTCGCGCCGCACGATCGCCCGCCCGAGCGGGATCAGGAACTCCGGATCCTCGGGCACCTCGCCCTTGACGTTGTAGAGCGTCTCCGACTCGATGAAGATGACGGGGTTGTCGTCGCGGATCGCCGCCTTCAGCAGCCCCTTGGCGTCCATCGGCGTCGTGGGGCGCACGACCTTGAGCCCGGGCACGTGGTAGAAGTAGGACTCCATCGACTGCGAGTGCTGCGCGCCGAGCTGCGCCGCCGGCCCGCCCGGCCCGCGGATGACCAGGGGCACGCGGTACTGGCCGCCCGACATGTAGTGGATCTTCGCCGCGGTGTTCACGATCTGGTCGACCGCGACCAGCGCGAAGTTGAACGTCATCATCTCGACCACGGGCCGGAGCCCCACCATCGCGGCGCCGATGCCGACGCCGGTGAAGCCCGACTCCGCGATCGGCGTGTCCACGACGCGCTGGGCGCCGAACTCCTTGAGGAGCCCCTGCGTCACCTTGTAGGCGCCCTCGTACAGGCCGACCTCCTCGCCGATGACGAACACGCGCGGATCGCGGCGCATCTCCTCGCGGAGCGCGAGGTTCAGGGCCTCGCGGTAGGTCAGCACCGCCACGTCAGGCCTCCGTGGAGATGTCGGTGTAGATGTCGGTGAACAGCCACTCGGCCGGCGGCTCCGGCGACGCGTCGGCGAACGCCACGGCCTCGTCGATGCGGTCGCTCACGTCCTTCTCGATCGCCCGGACGTCGTCCTCGGCGAGGAGCCCCGCCGCGAGCACCCGGGCCCGGAACAGCACGATCGGGTCCCGCTGCTTCTCGCGCTCGACCTCCTCGCGGGTGCGGTACACCGCGCCGGCCGGGTCGCGCATCGAGTGCCCGCGGAACCGGTAGGTGTCGGCCTCGATGAGCGCCGGGGTGCTCGCCGCCCGCGCGCGCGCCACCGCCCGGCCCACCGCCTCGCGGACCGCGAGCACGTCCATGCCGTCCACGCGCTCGGACGGGATGCCGTAGGTCTGGCCGAACTTCCAGATCTCCGTCTGCGCGAGCGCGCGCTCGGTCGAGGTGCCCATCGCGTAGCGGTTGTTCTCGCAGAGGTAGACGACGGGCAGCTTCCACAGCGCCACCAGGTTCATCGACTCGTGGAACTCGCCCTGGGGCACCGCCCCGTCGCCGAAGTAGCACACGACGACCTGGTCACCGCCCTGGTACTTGATGGCGAACCCCACGCCCGCCGCGACCGGCAGATGCGAGCCCACGATCGCGTGGCCGCCGAGGAAGTTCACGCTCCGGTCGAACAGGTGCATCGAGCCGCCCTTGCCCTTCGACAGGCCGTCCCGGCGGCCGTACAGCTCGGCCATCATCCGCCGCGGGTCCGCGCCCTTCGCCAGGCAGTGCCCGTGCTCGCGGTACGCGGAGATCGCGAAGTCGTCCGGCCGGAGGACCGAGGTGGCGCCGACCGCCACCGCCTCCTCGCCGATGTACAGGTGCAGGAAGCCGCCGATCTTGCCGAGCGTGTACGCCTCGGCCGCCTTCTCCTCGAACCGGCGGATGAGCAGCATCTCGCCGAGCAGGCGGCGCGCCAGCCCGGCGTCGACGCCGGGGACCAGGCTCTCTCGCGGCACGGGCTTGGCCATCTGGACCTCCCGCTACCAGCGCATCACGCTGAGGTCGTCCACCGACAGGCGCCGACGCACGCGGAAGATCGCGACGATGATCGCCAGGCCCACGGCCACCTCGGCCGCCGCGACGGCCATCACGAACAGGACGAGCGCCTGGCCGTCGAGCGCGCCGAACCGGTGGCCGAAGGCGACGAGCGCGAGGTTCGCGGCGTTGAGCATCAGCTCGATGGACATGAAGATCACGAGCGGGTTGCGGCGAATGACGACGCCGACCACGCCGATCGTGAACAGGATCGCCGAGAGCGCGACGTAGTAGTGCTCGGGCACGCCCATCACGACCCCCGCTTCCGGGCGAGGAGCAGGACGCCGACCATCGCCGCGAGGAGGAGCACGGACGTCAGCTCGAACGGGAACAGGTACCGCGTGAACAGGAGCCGGCCGAGCGCGCCGAGCGTCGCGGGCGCCGGCGGCGCGGCGCCCGCGGGCGCGCCGGTCCCGCGCGCGACGACGAACGCCAGGA
Source organism: Candidatus Rokubacteria bacterium RIFCSPLOWO2_02_FULL_73_56 (assembly GCA_001788495.1). Taxonomy (GTDB): domain Bacteria; phylum Methylomirabilota; class Methylomirabilia; order Rokubacteriales; family CSP1-6; genus GWA2-73-35. The sequence goes on along the minus strand of MGCF01000092.1, from coordinate 41,559 downwards.
GCAGGCACAGGAGGGCGCCGAGCGGCGGCGCCAGCAGGCGGACCGCGCGGCGGGGGTCCGGCCCCGTCTCCTCCTTGCCCGGGATCAGCACCATGATCGCGAACACGAAGAGGACCATGATCGCGCCCGCGTACACGATCACCTGCGCGGCCGCGAGGAACTCGGCGCCGAGCATCAGGTACAGCCCGGCGACGGAGCCGAGGTTCACGACGAGGAAGAGCGCGCCGTGGATCGGGTTCCGCCGGAGCACCAGCCCCAGGGCCGAGCCGACCGCGAGCGCCGCGAGCACGAAGAACGCGACCCAGGTGCTCACGGCTGGCGGTCCGCCGGGATGGGGATCGGCGACTGCGGCCGGCCGTCCGGCCCGGCCGGCTCGAGCGACAGCAGCATCTCCTGCGTGTAGATCATCCCGCGGCGGCTGTAGGAGGCGAACTCCAGGATGCCGGTGTCCATCCGGATCGCGTCCTCCGGACAGGCCTCGACGCAGTAGCCGCAGAAGACACACTTGCCGATGTCGATGTCGAAGCGCGCGGGCACCTTCTCGATCTCCGGGTTCGGGTGCTCCGTCGCCACGATGTAGATGCAGTGCGCCGGACACACGGTCTCGCACATCATGCACGCGACGCAGCGGGGCGAGCCGTCCTCGCGCCGCACGAGGCGGTGGAGCGAGCGCAGGCGCGGCGAGTACGGCCGCCGCTCCTCGGGGTACTGGATCGTCACGGCGCCGCGCGCGCTCTTCTGGCCCAGCGCGCGCCGCCCGTGGGCGCCCATGTTGCGGAAGAAGTGCGCGGCGGTGAGCGCCACGCCCGAGAGGACCTCGACGAGGTAGAACCGCTGCAGGACCCTCACGCGCGCGCCCCCCACAGCAGGAGCAGGAGGCCCGTGAGCACGATGTTGAGGATCGAGAGCGGGAAGAGGCCGAGCCAGCCCAGGCGCATCGCCTGGTCGTAGCGGAAGCGGGGCAGCGTCCAGCGCACGAGCATCATGAAGAAGATCATCGCGCTCACCTTCGTGACGAAGGCGCCCACCTGGAGGAGCACGACGAGCAGGTGCGGGAGCGCGAGCGCCGCGCCCCACGGGAAGCGGAAGCCCTCGGCGACGAGGTACGGCACCTGCCAGCCGCCGAGGAACAGCGACGTCGTCAGCCCCGCGATCACGGTCGTCTCCACGAGGTCGGCCATGAGGAACATGCCGAACTTCATGCCGCTGTACTCGACGAAGTAGCCGATGATCTCCGACTCGCCCTCGGGCGTGTCGAACGGGATGCGCTTGGTCGCCGCGATGCCGGCGGTCACGAACAGGACGAACGCGAGCGGCTGGGTGACGATGCCCCAGGCCGGGATCCAGCCGAAGAGCAGGGCGCCCTGCCCGCGCACGATGTCCATGAGGTCGAGCGAGCCGTACACCATCACGACGCCCATGATGGAGGCGCCGATCGCGATCTCCGCCGAGATCATGAGCGCGGCCGCGCGCTGGCCGCCGAGGAGCGCGTAGTTGTTCGCGGAGGACCAGCCCGCCATCATGACGCCGTAGACGCCGAGCGAGAGCATCGCGAACACGTACAGCACGCCGACGTTGAGCGTGACCGCCTGCAGGGGGACCTCGCGCCCGGCGACGCGCAGCGTGTCGCCGAAGGGGATCGAGGCGAACGCGACCAGCCCGAAGAACACCGACACGAACGGCGCCAGGGCGAACAGGACGCGGTCGGCGCGCGCCGGCCTGAAGTCCTCTTTCGTCAGCATCTTGATCGCGTCGGCGATCGGATGGAAGAGCCCCAGCACGCGGAAGCCGAGGATCGAGGCGCGGTTGGCGCCGATCCGGTCCTGCATGATCGCGGACTGCTTGCGCTCGACCCACCCGAGGAGCGCCGCCGTGTTGACGACGAAGAGCATGGCGAAGGCGACGCGCCCGAAGACGATCCCGAGGTCCGCGAGCGCGCTCATGCGGGGCCCGTCGCCGCGGCCTGCCCCGCGTCGCCGATCGACCGGTAGCTCAGGCCGGCGAACGCGGGGACCGCGGCCGCCAGCTCGCCGAACCAGCGCTCCGCGCGCGGCGGCGCCGCCGGGGCGCCGAGCGCCACGAGGACGCGGCCGAGGAGGTCCCACGCGGGGAGCGCCTGCCCGAGCGGCTCGAGCGCCTGGCGGAAGCGCTGCACGCGCCCCTCGAAGTTCGTGTACGTGCCCTCGCGCTCCACCCACGCGGCCGACGGCAGCACCCAGTGGGCGCGCTCGCTCGTCGCGTTGGCGTTGGGGCCGGTGAAGATCAGCGTCTCGACGGCCCGGAGCGCCTGCTCCACGGAGGCCTCGGGCCAGCCCGACGCGAGCAGGTCGTGGTCGAACACCCAGAGGCACTTCACCTGCCGCGCGCGTGCCGCGGCGAGGACGGCGGCCGCGTCGCCGTCGAGCCCGAGCAGCGCGGCGCCGCGCGCGTTCGGGTTCTTGTCCGCGCGGATGAGGATGTCGTCCTCGTCGCCGGGCTCGCGGGGCGGCACCCGGCAGCCGACGCGGCGGATCCCGCGCCGCTCGAGCACCCGCCGGAGCGCGAACAGATCCTCGTTGGCCATGCGCGGCGAGGCGATGACGCCCAGCTCGTCGGGCCGGAGGCGCCCGAGGGTGCCGGCGACCGCGGCGATCGCCTCCTCCCACGTCGCGTCGGCGACCGCCTCGCCCTCGCGGCGCGACGGCGCGCGCAGCCGGGTCTTGTCGTCCACGGCCCCGTACCCGTACCGCCCCGCGTCGCAGATCCACCAGCGGTTGACGTCCGCGTTGTAGCGCGGCTTGAGGCGCGCCACGCGCCGGCCCTCGGCGTGGTGCGGCCGCCGGCGGTTCGTGTGGACCTCGATGTTGCAGCCCCGCGCGCAGCCGGGGCAGATCGACTTCGTCGCGTCGAGGTACCACACGCGCACCTGGAACCGGAAGTCGCGGTCGGTCAGGGCGCCGACCGGGCAGATGTCGACGACGTTCGCCGAGTACGGGTTGGCGAGCTCCCGGCCCGGGAAGAGCCCGATCTCCGAGTGGTCGCCGCGGTGGAAGATGCCCAGCTCGCCGGTCTTCGTGATCTCGTCGCAGAACCGCACGCAGCGCGAGCACAGGATGCAGCGCTCGGCGTCGAGGATCACGTGCGGCCCGAGCGGCACGGCCTTCGGCTTGTGGACCTTCTCGTCCGTCATCCGGGGGTCGTACAGGCCGTGCTTCATGTAGTAGATCTGCAGCCAGCACTCCCCCGCCTGGTCGCACACGGGGCAGTCGAGCGGGTGGTTGATCAGGTGGAACTCCATGACCGAGCGGCGCGTCTCCTTCACGCGGTCGGTCTCGGTCCAGACGACCATCCCGTCCACCGCCTGCGTGTTGCACGCGATCGTCGGGCGCGGCGTCTTCTCGATGTCCACCATGCAGAGCCGGCACTGCCCGGCGATGGACAGGCCCGGGTGGTAGCAGTAGTGCGGGACCTCGACGCCCACCCGGCGCGCCGCCTCGATCAGGTTCGTCCCCGCGGGGACCTCGACCTCTTTGCCGTTGATCGTGAGCCTGGGCATCGCTATTTCGCGATCAGCGCCTCGAACTCGTCCCGGAACTTCTCGATGTAGGAGAGGTACGGCCCCACGGCCCCGTCGTAGAACGCGCAGATCGTCGTGCCGGCGCCGCGCCTGGCGACGTCCAGGATCGTGTCGAGGTCCTCCTTGCGGCCGCGCCCCTCGACGATCCGGCGGACCATCTTGTAGATCCAGCCGGTGGACTCCCGGCACGGCGTGCACTGCCCGCAGCTCTCGTGCGCGTAGAAGCGCGCGACGACCAGGAGCGCCTCGGGGATCGACACGGTCTCGTCCATCACGACGACGCCCGCCGAGCCCGCCATCGTCCCGGCGTTCCGCAGCCCGTCCACGTCCATCGTCACGTCGATCTCGTCCGCCCGGAGGATCGGCGCCGACGAGCCGCCGGGCACCACCCCCTTGAGCCGCCCGTTGCCGGTGACGCCGCCCGCCAGGTCGTCGATGAGCTGGCGCAGCGTGATCGCGACCGATGCCTCGTACACGCCGGGCCGCGCGACCCGTCCGGAGACCGAGAACATCCGCGTCCCGCCCTGCGTCCTGGTGCCGAGGGCGGCGAACCACGCCCCGCCCCGGTCGATGATGTGGGGGACGTGGCTGATCGTCTCGACGTTGTTGACGATCGTCGGCATGCCGAAGGCGCCCTTGATCGCCGGAAACGGAGGCTTGACCTTCGGCCAGCCCTTCTTCCCTTCCAGCGACGAGATCAGGCCGGTCTCCTCACCACAGATGTACGCGCCCGCGCCGCGGTGCACGACGACGTCGAAGCCCTTCCCGAGGTACCCGGCGTCGTACGCCTCGCGCACCGCCGCGTCGAACCGGCGCCAGGGCTCGACGTACTCGCCGCGGATGTAGACGAAGCCGGTGGCCGCGCGGATCGCGCGCGCCGCGATCAGCATGCCCTCGAGCAGCGCGTGCGGGTCCCGCTCGAGCAGGTACCGGTCCTTGAACGTGCCCGGCTCGCCCTCGTCCGCGTTGATGACGAGGTACACGGGACCCGTGTGCCCCTTCGGGATGAACGACCACTTGGTCCCGGTCGGGAAGCCGGCGCCGCCGAGACCGCGGAGGTTCGAGGCCTTGACCTCCTCGGTGATCGCGGCGGGCTCCATCCCCTGGGCCTTCGCCCACGCCGCGTAGCCGCCGGTTGCCCGGTAGGCCGCGAGCGTGTGCGAGTCCGGCCGGTCGAAGTTGCGCATGAGGATCCGCTCGCCGGTCATCGCAGGCCCTCGAGGATCCGGTCGACCTTCTCGGGCGTCAGGTCGAGCTCGTAGCGGTCGTCCACCTGCATCATCGGCGCGCGCTCGCACGCGCACAGGCACTCGACCGCCAGGAGCGTGACGCGGCCGTCCGGCGTCGTCGCGCCGACCTCGACCCCGAGCCGGGTCTTGAGGTGGCCGAGGATGGTCTTGGCGCCGGCCAGGTGGCACGAGAGGTTGTGGCACACGGCGACGACGTGGCGGCCCTTCGGCTGCCGGAAGTAGAGCGTGTAGAAGGTGACGACCTCGTGCACGTGCGCGGGCGAGAGGTCGAAGAGCTCCGCCACGTACTCCTCGACGTCGAGCGAGACCCAGCCGAAGGCGTCCTGCGCCATGTGGAGCACGGGCAGGAGCGCGCCGCGCCTGTCCGGGTAGAGCGCCTGCAGCCGCCGGACCTCGGCGAGCTGCTCGCCGCTGAACTGGACGCGGGACGCCGTCATGAAGATCTGACCAGCGACGGCCCGCCCGCGGGCCTTGCCATGTGGAGGCTTCGCATATCTGATCTGTCCAGCGACGGCCCGCGCGCGGGCCTTGCCATGTGGAGGCTTCGCATTATCTATCCAGCTCGCCGCCGATCATGTTGACCGAGCCGAAGGTCGGGACCAGGTCGGCCACCATCTCGCCCTCGATCATGCGGTGAAGGGCCGCCATCGGCGGCAGGCAGGGGGGCCGGCAGCGGACGCGGTAGGGCCGGTCCGAGCCGTCGGAGACGACGTAGAACCCGAGCTCGCCGTTGGCGCCCTCGACGGGGACGTACGCCTCCCCCTGCGGGGGCCGGATCCCGTAGCCGTCCATGATCAGCATGAAGTGGTTCATCAGCCCCTCGATGGAGCCGTACGTGTTCGCCTTGGGCGGCAGGACGACCCGCTTGTCCCCCACGCTGACCCGGGCCAGCTCGGCGCGCGCCTGGCCCTCGAGGTTCGGCGACAGCGTGATCGGCACGAGCAGCAGGCCCTCGGTCTTGCCCTGCTTGCCGCGGTCCACGTAGGCGGCGGGGTCGATCGGCCGCCCCTCGGCGTCGACGTTGATCGGCCCGCCCGGGATCATCGCGAGCGCCTGCTCGACGATGCGCATGGACTGCTCCATCTCGGCGATGCGCACGAGGTACCGCGCGTAGTTGTCGCCGTCCTGCTGCGTCGGGATCACCCACTCCAGGCGGTCGTAGACGTCGTACGGTCGCGCCCGCCGCACGTCGTAGGGGACGCCGACGGCGCGGAGCATCGGGCCCGTGATCGCGTACGCGATCGTCTCCTCGCGCGTGAGCGCGCCGATGCCCACCATGCGGTCCACGAAGATGCGGTTGCCGGTCAGCAGGCGGTGGACCTCGTCCAGGACCTCGCGCGTCTCCTTGAAGGCGTTGCGCGCCTTCCCGGCGAGGCCGTCGGGCAGGTCGGCCTTGACGCCCCCGACACGACCGTACGAGATCGTGAGCCGCGCCCCCGTGACGTCCTCCACCAGCTCCCACAGGTACTCGCGGGCCTTGATCATGTAGAGGAAGGCCGTGAACGCGCCGAGCTCCATCGCGGTGGCGCCGATGCACGTGAGGTGGTCGCACACCCGCGAGATCTCGGACATGATCACGCGGATGTACTTGCACCGCTCGGTGACCTCGATCCCGAGGAGCTTCTCGACGGCGGCGCAGTAGCCGAAGTTGTTGATGAGCGGCGAGACGTAATTGAGCCGGTCCGTGTACGGGATCGCGTTGTTCCATCCGCCCACTTCGCAGTCTTTCTCGAACGCCCGATGGAGATACCCGATCTCCACGTCCGCTCGCACGATGGTCTCGCCGTCGAGCTCGGCCGCGATGCGGATGATGCCGTGCATGGCCGGATGCGAGGGCCCCAGACCGACCAGCAGGTTCTGGCTCCCGCCGCCGGTCCCGCCCCCTTCGCCCAGCACGAACTCGCGCCGTGTCGGCTCGGCCATGGCCCGCGCTCACGTCCCCGGGCCGATCAGCGGCTGCCGCCGGTCGATGGGGTAGTCCTTGCGGAGCGGGTGGCCCACGAACTCCTCGTACATGAGGAGCCGCCGCGGGTCCGGATGCCCCTGGAACCGGACGCCGAACATGTCCCAGACCTCGCGCTCGAGCCAGTTGGCGATCGGCCAGAGGGCGACCGCGCTCGGGACGACGGCGGCGTCCTCCTCGACGCGCACCTTGACCCGCAGCCGGTGGTTGTGCGGCACCGAGTAGAGCTGGTAGACGACCTCGAAGCGCGGGCCGTCCTCGCGCCCGGGGTACTGCAGGTAGTCCACGGCCGTCAGGTCCGTGAGCATGTCGAACGCGAGCGCGGGCTCGTCGCGGCACCACGCGAGCACCGACAGGAGCACGTCGCGCGTGACGACCGCGGTGTGGTCGCCGTGGTGGTCGTGCGTGTCGACCACGCCCGGGCCGAAGCGCGCCCGCACCCGCTCGAGGATGGCCGCGCCGTCCACTAGAACCTCTGGACCTGCGCCGCGATCCTGTCCTGGAGCTTCATGAGGCCGTCGATCACGGACTCGGGCCGCGGCGGGCAGCCGGGGATGTACACGTCCACCGGGATGATCGTGTCGATGCCCTGGACGGTGGCGTAGTTGTTGTAGAAGCCCCCCGTGCACGTGCACACGCCGAAGGCCACGACCCACTTGGGCTCGGTCATCTGGTCGTACACGCGCTTGAGGACGGGCGCCATCTTGTGGCTGATCGTCCCGACCACGAACAGCACGTCCGCCTGCCGCGGCGAGAAGCGCGGCAGCCCGGCGCCGAACCGGTCGATGTCGTAGTGCGAGCACGCCACGGCCATGTACTCCATGCCGCAGCACGCCGTGATGAACGGGTACTGGAAGATCGAGTATTTCCGCGCCCAGCCGATCGCGGCGTCGAGCCTGGACGTGAAGAACGTGCCTACTCCCATTCGAGTCCTCCCTTGCGCCACACGTAGAGGAACCCGAGCATCAGGATGCCGAGGAACACCATCATCTCCGCGAACCCGAACCAACCGAGCGAGCGATAGAGCATCGCCCAGGGCCAGACGAACACCAGCTCGATGTCGATGAGGATGAAGAAGATCGCGACCGTCGAGAACTTGATCGCGAACCGGCCCTCCGAGACCGCGATCGGGTCCTTGCCGCACTCGAACGGCTCGGCCTTGACCGGCGAGAGCCGCCGCGGCGCGAGGAGCTTCGGGATGCCGAGCAGCGCGCCCGCCACGAGCGCCGCGAACGCGAACGTCATCAGGAGCGGCGCGAAGGTCATGCCGTCACCCCCGCGGCGTGGGCCTGCCGCTTGGCGTGGTACGAGCTGCGCACGAGCGGCCCGGACTCGACGTGCGCGAAGCCGAGCTCGCGCCCGAGCGCCGCGAGCTCCCGGAACTCCTCGGGCGCGTAGTAGCGCGCCACCGGCAGGTGCGCGGGCGACGGGCGGAGGTACTGGCCGAGCGTCAGGATCGACACGGAGACCTCGCGCAGGTCGCGCAGGGTCGCCACCAGCTCGTCGCGCGTCTCGCCGAGACCCAGCATGATCCCGGACTTGGTCACGAGGCCTGGCACGACCGCGCGCGCGTGCCGGAAGATCGCGAGCGGCCGCTCGTAGCGGCCGCCGTGCCGCGCGACCCCGTACAGGCGCGGGACCGTCTCGGTGTTGTGGTTGAGCACGTCTGGCCGCGCGGCGAGGACCGCCTCGAGCGACGCGACGCTGCCCTGGAAGTCCGGGATCAGCGCCTCGACCCGGCACGCCGGCGCGTGCCGGCGCACCGCGCGCACGGTCGCGGCCCAGTGCGCGGCCCCGCCGTCCGCGAGGTCGTCGCGGTTGACCGAGGTGATCACCACGTACTCCAGGCCGAGCTCGCCGACCGCCCGGCCGATCCGCTCGGGCTCCTCGCGGTCCTCCCACACGGGCCGGCCGTGGGCGATCGCGCAGTAAGCGCAGTTGCGCGTGCACACGTCGCCCAGGATCATGAACGTCGCGGTCGCGTCCTCCCAGCACTCGCCGATGTTGGGGCAGTGCGCCTCCTCGCAGACCGAGTGCAGGTTCCACCCGCGCATGCGGCTCTTGAGCCGCATGTAGCTGGGGCCGCCGGGCGCCCGCACCTTGAGCCACTCGGGCTTGCGCCCCGGGGTCGGCGCCGCGGGTTGCAGCACGGGGAGTGAGTGTGTCATTTGGGCAGTCTTCCCGTCCGCTCGAACCAGCGCATTATGCCACAGCGGTCGGCGCCGTCGCACGGGGACGCGCCGCGGGGTGCGGGGCCAGGGCGTCGGAACGAAGCGCGGGAAGGAGGGTTGGTGCCGAAGGGGGGACTCGAACCCCCACGGGTTGCCCCACACGCCCCTCAAACGTGCGCGTCTGCCAGTTCCGCCACTTCGGCGCGGAGACGAAGTATAGCGCGGCTACCCGCGCGTCGCAATTCGCCCCGCACCCTGGCGCAGGCGCGGGTCGAGCGCGTCGCGGATCCCCTCCCCGAGCAGGTTGTAGGAGAGCACGGTCACGAGGATCGCGAGCCCCGGGTACACGGACAGCCACCAGGCGATCTCGATCGCGTCCCGGCCCTCGTTCAGGATGTTGCCCCAGGTCGCGTGCGGCGGCCGGACGCCGAGGCCGAGGAACGAGAGCCCCGACTCCGTGAGGATCGCCGCCGGGATGCCGAGCGTCATCGCGACGAGCACGGGCGCCATCGCGTTCGGCAGGATGTGGCGCCACACGATGCGGAGCCCGCCGGCGCCGATCGACTGCGACCAGATGACGAACTCGCGCTCCTTGAGCGCGAGGAACTCGGCCCGGACCAGGCGCGCGACGCCCATCCAGCCCGTGAGCCCGATCACCGCCATGATCGTCCAGATCGACGGGGTCAGGAACGCGAGCACGGCGAGCAGCAGGAAAAAGCGCGGGAACACGAGCATGAGGTCCACCCCGCGCATGATCGCGGCGTCCACCAGCCCGCCGTGGTAGCCGGCCGCGGCGCCGAGCACCGTGCCGAGCAGCACCGCGATGCCGACCGAGACGAACCCGACGGCGAGCGAGACGCGCGAGCCGTAGAGCATCCGGGAGAGCACGTCGCGCCCGAGGGCGTCGGTGCCGAAGAGGTGCGCGCGCGAGGGCGGCTCCAGGATCCGGTTCACGTCGGGCCGGTTCGGGTCCCACGCGGCGAGCCGCGGCGCCAGCACCGCGATCCCGACGAGGATCACGACGACCACGCCGCCGATCAGCGCGAGGCGGTTGCGCTTGAGCGCGCGCCAGAAGCCCCTCACCGGCCCCTCCGGCGCCCCACGCGGATGCGCGGGTCCACCAGGCCGTACGTCACGTCGGCGACCAGGTTGGCGAGCAGGGTGAGCGTCGAGACGACGACCAGGTTGCCCATGATGACCGGGTAATCGCGCTCGAACACCGCCTGCACCATGAGCTGGCCCATGCCGGGAATGGCGAAGATCGACTCGATGATGACGCTGCCGCCGACCAGGCCGGGCAGCGAGAGGCCCAGGATCGTCACGATCGGCAGCAGCGCGTTGCGCAGCGCGTGCTTGCCGATGACGACGCCCTCGGCGAGCCCCTTGGCGCGCGCCGTCTGGACGTAGTCCTGGCGGACCACCTCGAGCATCGACTGGCGCATGTAGCGCGAGAAGCCGGCGAGCCCGCCGAACGTGGCGACGCCGATCGGCAGGATCAGGTGGCTCAGGAAGTCCCACTGCTGCCGCAGGAACGGCAGGTACTCCCAGTTGAGCGAGCGGAGCCCGGAGATCGGCAGCCAGCCGAGCTGGACGCCGAACAGCATCATCAGGAGCAGGGCGAGCCAGAAGTCGGGCGTGGCGAAGCCCACGAACACGAAGACCGTGGTGACCTTGTCGAACGTCGAGTACTGGCGGGTCGCGGACAGCACGCCGATCGGTACCGCCAGCACGATGATGATCAGCATCTCGACGACGTTCAGGAGCAGCGTCACCGGCAGGCGCTGGCCGATCTTCTCGAGCACGGGGCGCGCGTCGGGCCCGAACGACTTGCCGAAGTCGAGACGGCTGAGCCGCGTGAGCCAGTTCCAGTACTGCACGGGCAGCGGCTTGTCGAGCCCGTACTCCTCGCGCAGCCGCTCGCGCATCTGCTTGTCGGACCTGGTCGAGAGGTCGCCCCCGTCCTGCATCTCGGTCGGCTCGCCGGGCGCCAGGTGGATCACGACGAAGGAGATGAAGGTGATCCCGACGAGCAGCGGGAGCGCGAGCAGGAGGCGCCGCAGCGCGTAACCGAGCATGGCGGGCTATTCTAGCGCGACCGGCGATCTCAGAGGCCGTGAACGAATCGCCTGGTCGAGGAGCATGGGGGGCCCTTCGAGGCCCCCCATGGTCTCAGTCCGCGGTGTACCGCTGGAGCTGCTTGGGCACGAACCACTCCGTGAAGTTGTACCGGATGCCGGCCGGCGCCGGCACGATCCGCTTGACGCGCGAGGACACGACCGGGAGCGCGTCGCGGAAGTAGAGGAAGATGATCGGCTGGTCCTCGGCGAGCACCTCCTGGAGCCGGCGGTAGTGCTTCGTGCGCTCCTCCTGGTGGCAGGAGCTGCGCCCCTGCTCGAGCAGCCGGTCCACCTCCGGGTTGGCGTAGGAGATGAAGTTGAGCTCGTCGGCGCCCGTCTTGGACGAGTGCCAGATGTTGTACTGGTCGGGGTCGAGCCCGACGCCCCAGCCGAGCACGATCGCGTCGAAGCGGCGCTCCGGCCTCTTGATGTACTCCTTCAGCAGCGCCGCCCACTCGATCACGCGGATCTCCACCTGGACGCCCAGCTCCTGCAGGGCGGCCTGGACGATCTCGGCGACCTTCTTGCGCTCGTCGTTGCCCCGGTTCGTCATGAGCTCGAACTTGAACGGCTGGCCGTCCTTGACGAGGACCCCCTCGGCGTTCGGCCTCCAGCCGACCTCCGCGAGCAGCGCCCGCGCCCTGGCCATGTCGTACGGGTACGTCTTGACCTTCGCGGTGTACGCCCACGTGCCGGGCTTGTACGGCCCCGTCGCGTCGCGCCCGAGGCCGAGCAGCACGCCGTCGATCAGCGCCTTCTTGTTGATCGCGTGGGCGAACGCCCGGCGGACCCGCGCGTCGCGGAAGCGCGGGTCCTTCAGGTTGAAGCCGAGGTAGGTGTACGCGTTGCCCGGGTAGCGGTACTTGTGGTACGCCTTGCGGAACGCCGGGTAGTCGGTCTGCCGCTGGTACTGGAGCGCCGTGAGGCCGGCGGAGTCCACGCCCTTGGCCTTGAGCTCGAGGAAGATCGTCGCCTGACTCGGGATGATCCGGTAGACGACGCGCGACAGGTACGGGCGCCCCTCGAAATACTCGGGGTTCGCCACCAGGACGACCTTCTCGCCGGGCCGCCACTCGTGGAAGCGGTAGGGGCCCGTCCCCACCGGGTCGGTGCGGTTCTGCGGCGCGTCGCGGAGCTTGCCCGCGACCGCGTACTTCTCGAGGACGTGCCGGGGCAGGATCCAGGTCTCCCACGTCTGCAGCGCCTTCGCGTACGGCGCCTTGTAGCGGACGTGGAGCGTGTACGGGTCCACCGCGGCCACGGACGCGACCGCCTTGAAGTCCTCGCGGTACGCGGTCGGCGTCTTCGGGTTGATCATCGTCTCGTACGTGAAGAGGACGTCGTCCGCGGTGAACGGCTGCCCGTCGTGCCATTTGGCGTTGCGCTTGAGCTTGATCGCCAGGTCGAGGCAGTCCTTGCTGAACTTCCACGACTCGGCGAGGTCGCCGATGAAGTTGAGGTTCTTGTCGCGCGTGACGAGCCCGTTGTAGAGGAGCGAGCCCACGTCGAAGGAGGCGCTGTCGGACTGCACGTTCGGGATCAGCCCCGAGATGTTGCCGGTCAGGGCCTCGATCAGCGTGTCGCCGTACGCGGCCGTGTAGCCCTCGGCGCCCCCCGTGGCCTCGGCGGGAGCCTCCGCGCGCTGGCCGCAGCCGCCCAGCGCCCCCGCCAGCACGAGCGCCGCCGCGAGGCGGCACGCCGCGCGGCGCACGCTAGCGGGACGGCGTCGGCGCGGCGGGCGCACTCGGCGCCGCCCCCGTCGGCGCGGGTGTTCCGCTCGGCGCCGCGGGCGCCGGGGCCGGGGCGCCGGCGGGCGCGGGCTCGCGCACCACGGACCCGCCGCGGCCGCCGCCGAGGATCGCGAGCGTGAACGACGTGACCGTGAAGACGACCGCGACCGCGGTCGTGATCTTGCCCATGATCGTCGGCGTGCCCATCGAGCCGAACACGGCCTGGCTGCCGGCGCCGCCGAAGGCCGAGCCGATGTCGGCCCCCTTGCCCGACTGCAGCAGCACGATCCCGATGATCGCGAACGAGACGAGGACGTGGAGAACGATCAGGGCGACGTACATCGGCTCACTCCTTCGGGGCGGCGCCGACGCGCGCCGCCTTCTTGACGATGGCGATGAAGCCCGGCGCGCCGAGCGAGGCCGCCCCGACGAGCGCGCCGTCGATCTCGGGCTCCGCGACGAGGACGTCCGCGTTGTCGGCTTTCACGCTGCCGCCGTACAGGATCCGGATCTGTTGCGCGACCTCCTTGGAGGCGAGCTCCGAGAGCAGGCCCCGGAGGTAGCCGTGGACCTCGGCCGCCTGGCCCGGCGTCGCGTTGACGCCCGTGCCGATCGCCCAGACGGGCTCGTAGGCCAGCACGCTGCGGGCGATCGCGGCGGCCGCGAGGCCGGCGAGGCCGGCGCGCAGCTGGCCCTCGACCGTGGTGAAGGTCAGCCCCTGCCGGCGCTCCTCCGCGGTCTCCCCGACGCACAGCACCGGCGTGAGCCGGTGCTCGAGCGCGGCCTTCACCTTCTGGTTGATCAGGCCGTCCGGCTCGCCGATCTCCCGGCGCCGCTCCGAGTGGCCGAGCAGCACCCAGCGGCAGCCCAGGTCCGCGAGCATCGCGGGCGAGACCTCGCCGGTGTGCGCGCCCGCCGCCTCGTGGTGGCAGGTCTGCGCGCCGAGCTGGATCGGCCCCGTGCCGAGGCTCTCCGCGACGGCCGCCAGCGCGGTGAAGGGCGGGCAGAGCACCACCTCGACGCCGCGCGGGCGCTTGAGCCCGTCGCGGATCGCGGTCGCGAGCGCACGCGCCTCGCCGAGCGTGCCGTGCATCTTCCAGTTGCCGATGACGAGCGGCGTGCGCATCAGCCCGCCTCCGTGAGCGCCTCGACGCCGGGGAGCGCCCGCCCCTCGAGGAACTCGAGGAAGGCGCCGCCCGCGGTCGAGATGTAGCCGATGCGGTCCCCGACGCCCGCCTGCGTCACGGCGGCGATCGTGTCGCCGCCGCCGACGACCGAGAACGCCGCCGACGCCGCGACCGCCTTCGCGACCGCGAGCGTGCCGGCGGCGAACGGCGGACGCTCGAAGACGCCCATGGGGCCGTTCCAGACGATCGTCCTGGCCCCCCGGAGCGCCTCGGTGAACCGCTCGACCGTGCGCGGCCCGATGTCGAGCCCCGCCTGCGTCGCCGGGATCTCGCGCACGCCGACGACGCGCCCCGCCGGGCTGTCGAGCCCGTCGGCGACGACCGCGTCCACGGGCAGCACCAGGCTCACGCCGCGCCGCCGGGCGGCCTCGAGCGCGCGCCGGGCGGTCTCGATCCGGGCGGGCTCGACGAGCGAGCGCCCGACGTCGTGGCCGAGGGCCCGGAGGAACGTGAACGCCATGCCGCCCCCGATCAGCAGCGCGTCCACGCGCTCGAGCAGGTGCTCGACGAGCGCGAGCTTGTCGGAGACCTTCGCGCCGCCCAGGAGCGCCACGAGCGGGCGCTCGGGCGCCTGCAGGATCCGGCCGAGCGCCGCGAGCTCCTGCTGCATGAGCAGGCCCGCGGCGGCGGGCTGCAGGTGGCGGGTGATCGCCTCGATCGAGGCGTGCGCGCGGTGCGCCGCGGCGAACGCGTCGTCCACGTAGCAGTCGGCCAGCGCGGCGAGCGCCTTCGCGAAGCCCTCGTCGTTCGCCTCCTCCTCCGGGTGGAAGCGGAGGTTCTCGAGCAGCAGGACCTCCCCGGGGCCGAGCTGCTGCGCGCGCTCGCGCGTGGCCGGCCCGACGCAGTCCGGCGCCAGCTCGACACGCCGGCCGAGCAGCGCCTCGAGCCGCTCGGCCACGGGGCGGAGCGAGTACGCGGGCGCGACCTGGCCCTTCGGCCGGCCCAGGTGCGAGGCGAGCACGACCGCGGCCCCCGCGTCGAGCACGTACTGCAGGGTCGGCACGACCGCACGCAGCCGCGTGTCGTCCGACACCGTGTCGTGGTCCAGCGGGGCGTTGAGGTCGGCGCGGACGAAGACGCGCTTCCCGCGGAGCTCGAGCCGATCGAGGGTGAGCTTCGGCAACGCTACGACAGGGTCTTCCCGATGAACCGGATCAGGTCACGCACCCGGCAGGAATACCCCCACTCGTTGTCGTACCAGGCCAGCACCTTGACGAGGGTGCCCTCGACCACCGCCGTCGAGGGCAGGTCGACGATCGCCGAGTGCGGGTTGCCGTTGAAGTCGCACGACACCAGCTCCTCGTCCGTCGCCTCGAGGATGCCGCGGAGCGCCCCCCCCGCCGCCTCGCGATACGTGGCGTTGATCGCCTCGACCGTGGCCGGCTTCTCGAGCTCGGCGACGAAGTCGACCACCGAGACGTTGATGGTCGGCACGCGGATCGCGATCCCGTCGAGCTTGCCCTTGAGCTTCGGCAGCACGAGGCCGACGGCGGTGGCCGCCCCGGTCGTCGTCGGGATCATGCTCACGGCCGCGGCGCGCGCGCGCCGGAGGTCCTTGTGCGGGAAGTCGTGCACGGGTTGGTCGTTCGTGTACGAGTGCACGGTCGAGGCGAAGCCGCGCCTGATGCCGAACGCGTCGTCGAGGACCTTCGCCGTCGTCGCCAGGCAGTTCGTCGTGCACGACGCGTTGGAGATGATCCGGTGGCGCGCCGGGTCGTAGGCCTGCTCGTTCACGCCGAGGACCAGCGTGACGTCGGGATCCTTCGCGGGCGCGGTGATGATCACCTTCTTGGCGCCGGCGTGCAGGTGCTTCGACGCGGTCGCGGTGTCGCGGAACAGGCCCGTGGACTCGACGACGACGTCGACGCCCAGCTCCCTCCACGGCAGCGCGGCGGGGTCCTTCTGCGCGCACACGCGGACCTCACGCCCGTCGACGAAGATCGCCTCGTCCTTGACCGTGACCTCGGCGGCGAGACCGCCGTGGACGGAGTCGTGCTTGAGCAGGTGCGCCAGCGTCTTCGCGTTCGCCAGGTCGTTCACGCCGACGACCTCGACGTCCTGGCTCGCGAGCGCGGTGCGGAAGAACACGCGCCCGATGCGCCCGAACCCGTTGACTCCGACCCGAATGCTCATCGAGGGGCTCCTTGTGGGATAGCGAAACTCCGGTACCGTGCAGTCTCCGATTATAGGGCGACTCAGAGCACGCGGGCAACTGCCAGGACACCGACGCGGGCCGCGCCGGCGGCGGCGACCGCCCGCGCGCACTCGGCGAGCGTGGCGCCCGTCGTCATGACGTCGTCCACGAGGAGCACGTGGCGCCCGCGGACCTCCGGCGAGGCGCGGAACGCGCCCCGGACGTTGGCGCTCCGCTCCGCGGCCGCGAGCTCGCTCTGCGGCGAGGTCGCCCGCACCCGCGCGAGCCACCGGCGCTCGAGCCCGAGGCCGAGCCGCTTCGCCGCGCGCCCGGCGATCAGCGCCGCCTGGTTGAAGCCGCGGGCGCGCTCGCGGTCCCGGCCGAGCGGCACCGGCACCACCACGGCGTCGGCGGGCAGCGCCGCCCCGCACTGCTCGACCAGCAGGTCGGCCAGCGGGCGCGCGAGCGCGCGCCGGCCGCCGAACTTGAGCGCGTGGAGCGCCTCGCGCAGCGGGCCCTCGTAGCGCGCCGCCGCGCGCCCCCAGTCGTACGCCGGCGGCCGCGCCTCGCACGCGCCGCACAGCACGGAGGCGCTCGGGGACGGGGGCACCCCCTCCGCTCGAAACGACACGCGCTCGGGGGCGCCCCCGTCCCCGGCGCCGCCCCCGGCCGGCGGCGCGGGCGCGGCCACGACGGGCACCGGCCGCGGCGCCGAGAGGGGCAGGCCGCAGGCCTCGCACCACGGCGGCTCGATGCGCGCGATGCCCCCCCAGCACGGGCCGCAGAGCGGGTCGCGGCGGCCGGGCCCGAGCGGGGTCCGGCACACGGGGCAGAGCGCGGGGAACAGGAGGTCGAGCGCGGCGACGAGCGCGCCCGCGGCCAGGGGCGCCAGGGGCGGGAGCGCGCCTAGCCGCGCGCGGGGCGCAGCGTGTTCCAGCGTCGGCACTGCTCGCACCGGTCCCGCCAGGCGGACGACGGGGCGCCGCACGCCTCGCACCGGTGCGGCCACTCGAAGGCGTGGCCGAGCGCCAGCGCGCGGCGGTACTCCTCGAAGGCCGCCTGCGCCTCGTTGCGGCGCTCGAAGACCGCGCCGAGGTAGGCGTGCACGGCGGGCAGGTCCGGCGCGCGGACCTCGACCTTCTCGAACTGGTCGGCCGCCTCGTCGAGCATCTCCAGCTCGAAGTAGACCCGTCCGAGCGCGACCGCGAGCGCGAGGTCGTCCGGCGTGCGCTCGAGCGCCTCGCGGTAGAGCGAGATCATCCGGCTCGGCCGGCCCTCCTGGCGGTGATACCGCTCGAGCCGCGCGAGCAGGGGCAGCGCCGGCGCGTGCTCGGCGGCGCGCTCCCAGGCGCGGACGGCCTCGCGGTGCTCGCCGAGCGCCTCGTGCGCGTCGCCGAGCGCGACCGCGGCCGGCACGAAGTCGCGCTCCGCGCGGACCGCGCTCCGGAAGTGCGCGAGCGCGTCGGCCGCGTCGCCGCGCGCGAGGGCCGCCCGCCCGAGCTCGTACAGGATCACCGCGAGCCAGTGCGCCTCCTGCGCCCGCTCTCCCGCCCCGACGGCGCTCGCGAGCCGCTGCTGGACCTCGAGCGCCTCCGTCCACCGCCCCGCCTCGACGGCGAGCTCGCGCAGCCCGCGCAGCGCGCCCGGGTGGCCGCGCCGCGCGTCCAGGACGTGGCGGTACAGCGCGGCAGCCTCCTCCCCGCGGCCGGCGGCGCGGGCCTCGCGCGCCCGCGCGAGCAGCTCCGCCGTCCGCGGGTCGTCGGCGAGCGCGCCCGCGCCGCCTCGCCACGCGAGGAGACGGCGCAGGCCCCCGCCCAGGGACACGAGCGTGCGGAGCGAGGCGAGGAGACTCACGACGACGAGCGCGGGGGTGCGGGGGGCGCGGTTCGCATGCGGGCCCGGAGGCCGGCTAGCCCGTGGCCATCCGCTCCTCTTGCTCGACGACGCGCTGGCAGTCGATGCAGTAGCGCGCGAACGGCAGCGCCTCCAGGCGCTTGTCCGCGATCGGCTCGCCGCAGCGCTCGCAGGAGCCGAACCCGCCGTCGTCCATCTTCTGCAGGGCGGACACCACGTCGCGCAGGAGCCGCCGGTCGCCGTTGCCGAGCTCGAAGAAGAACTCCCGGTTGTAGGCGGTGTTCGCCTGGTCGCCGAGGTCCTTGATGGAGTCGTCCTCCTGGTCCTTGCCGTACAGCGCGGTCCGGCCGACCTCTTCGGTCAGCTGCCGCTGCTTCTCGAGCAGGCGCTTGCGGAAGTACGTCAGGCGCTCTTTTCGCATCCAAGCCCCCCTGTACGCGGCGTTGATGCGCACTTGAGCATATGACGCTAGCACGCGTCCCTGACGCGTGCAACGGATTCGTCAGCCGTCGAGCTCCATCACGGGGGCGTCGCCCCACAGCCGCTCGAGCGCGTAGTAGACGCGCGTCTCCTCGAGGAAGACGTGCACGAGGACGTCGCCGTAGTCGAGCAGGACCCAGCCGCTCTCGGCGACGCCCTCGGCGTGGAGCGGGCGGATCCCCTCCGTCCGGAGCTCCGCGCGGACCGCGTCGACGATCGCCTCCACGTGGGTCGTGGACCGCCCGCCGCAGACGAGGAAGTAGTCGGTGACGCTCGAGATGCCGCGCACGTCGAGCACGGTGAGGTCGGTCGCGCGCTTGTCCTGCGCCGCGCGCGCCGCGAGGCGCGCCTTCCGCTCCGCCGGGAGCTGGGTCACGCCCGGTAGAGCCCCCGGGTCGCGATGTACCCGATCACGGCGTCGGGCAGCCGGAAGGCGAGCGAGCGCCCCTCGCGCACCCGGCGCCGGAGGTCCGAGGCCGAGATCGGCAGCGAGGTCGCGCGCACGATCAGGGGCTCCTGCCCGACCTCGCGCACGATCTTCCGCGCCGCGGCGCTGTCCGGGTCGAAGGCGCTCCCGACGCGGGGCACGACGACGAGCTGCGCGAGCTCGGCGATGCGCCGCGGCTCGCGCCACGAGAGGAGGTCGAGGAAGGTCTCCGAGCCGACGACGAGGAAGAGGTCCGCGCGCGGGATCCCGAGGGCCTCGAGCGTGTCGACCGTGTAGGAGGGGCCCGCGCGGCGCAGCTCGAGGTCGGAGACCTCGAACCGCGGGTGGCCCGCCGTCGCGAGCCTCACCATGGCGAACCGGTCCTCGGCGCGCGCCAGGAGCGCCGGGGACTTGTGCGGCGGCACGCCGGCGGGGACGAAGAGGATGCGGTCGAGCCCGAGCGCCTCGAGCACCTCGTCGGCGAGCAGGAGGTGGCCGTAGTGGACCGGATTGAACGATCCGCCGAGGACGCCGGTACGGGCCAAGCCTTAGTCCCGCACCTGCCCGTCACCCAGCACGACGAACTTCGTGGTCGTGAGCTCCCGGACGCCGACCGGCCCGCGGGCGTGCACCCGCGAGGTCGAGATCCCCATCTCGGCGCCCATGCCGAACTGGTTGCCGTCCACTAGGCGCGTGGACGCGTTCACGAGGACGGCCGCGGCGTCCACTTCCTGGGTGAAGCGACGCGCGTGGCGCAGGTCGTTGGTGACGATCGCCTCGGCGAGCCCCGAGCCGTGGCGCCCGATGTGCGCAATCGCCTGGTCGAGGTCGTCCACCACCCGGACCGCCAGGACCAGGTCGAGGTACTCCGTGTCCCAGTCCGCGTCGGTCGCCGGCCGCGCCCCGGGCACGAGCCCGAGCGTGCGCGGGCAGCCGCGCAGCTCGACCCCGGCCTCCGCGAGCCGCGCGGCGACCGCGGGCAGGAAGCCCGCCGCGACGTCGCGGTGCACGAGCAGCGTCTCGAGCGCGTTGCACACGCTGGGCCGCTGGACCTTGGCGTTCACCACGAGCCGCGCGGCCATCGCGAGGTCGGCCCCCGCATCCACGTAGACGTGGACGAGCCCCTTGTCGTGCTTGAGCACCGGCACGCGGGAGCGCCCGGACACCCAGCGGACGAACTCCTCGCCGCCGCGCGGGATGACGAGGTCCACGAGCCCGTCGAGCTCCAGCAGCACGGCCACCGCCTCCCGGTCGACGATGTCCACGAACTGGATCGCGTCGGCCGGCGCCCCCGCCTTCTCGAGCGCCCTGGCGAGGACGGCGGCGATCGCCGTGTTCGACTCGATCGCCTCGCTGCCGCCGCGCAGGATCACCGCGTTGCCCGACTTGACGCAGAGCCCCGCGGCGTCGGCGGTGACGTTCGGGCGCGACTCGTAGATGAAGCCGATCACGCCGAGGGGGACGCGGACGCGGGAGATCTCGAGGCCGTTCGGGCGGCGCCACGACTCGGCGACGGTGCCGACGGGATCGGGGAGCGCGGCGATCTCGCGCAGCCCCTGCGCCATGTCCTCGACACGCGACTCGGTGAGCGTGAGCCGATCCAGGAACGCGCGCGCGAGCCCGCGGCCGCGCGCCCGCTCGAGGTCGGCGCGGTTGGCCGCGAGCAGCGCCTCGCCCTTCTCCACGAGGCCCCGGGCCATCTGCAGCAGGGCCTCGTTCTTCGTCCGCGTGGGCGCGAGGGCGAGCGCGCGCGCCGCCTCGCGCGCGCCGCGCGCCTTCTGCTCCACGAGCGCCCGGACGTCCATCGCCGTCCCCTACAGGATCACGAGGTTGTCGCGGTGGATCACTTCGTCGAAGCTCCTGTACCCGAGCCGCTGCTCGATCTCGTTCGTCTTCGCCCCCCGGATCTTCCGGAGCTCCGCCGCGTCGAAGTTGACGACGCCGCGGGCGAACTCCCGGCCCCCCGCCCCGGCGAGGACCGCGACGACCTCCCCGGAGGCGAAGGTGCCCTCGACGTCGACTATCCCCGAGGGTAGCAGGCTCTTGCCGTGGAGCGTGAGGGCCGTCAGGGCCCCCGCGTCGACGGTCAGGCGCCCCTGCGGCGGCACGGCGAACGCGATCCAGCGCTTGCGCGCCTGCAGGCGCCTGGCCTTCGGCGCGAAGTACGTGCCGACCGCCTCGCCGTCCAGGACGCGCTTGAGCACGCCGGGCCGCCGGCCGCTCGCGATGACCATCGGGACGCCGGCGGCCGCCGCCTTGCGCGCCGCCTGGAGCTTCGTCACCATCCCGCCGACCGAGCGGCCGTCCCGGGCGGCGCGCGCCAGCCGCGCGATCTCCTCGGTCACGGCCTCGACGGTGTCGAGCTTCCGCGCGCGCACGTCCAGCGTCGGGTCGTCCGTGTAGAGGCCGTCCACGTCCGTCAGCAGAACCAGCAGGTCGGCGTCGATCAGCGAGGCGACGAGCGCGCTCAGGTTGTCGTTGTCCCCGACCTTGATCTCCTCGACCGCCACGGTGTCGTTCTCGTTGACGACCGGCAGCACGTCGAACTTGAGGAGCGAGAGCAGCGTGTTCTTCGCGTTCAGGTAGCGCGCGCGGTCGCCGATGTCCTGGGCCGTGAGCAGCACCTGCCCCACCCGGATGTCGTGGCGCCGGAACGCGGCCTCGTAGTGCCACATGAGCCCGGCCTGACCCACGGCGGCGGCCGCCTGCGTGTCCGGGATCGAGCGCCGCCGCGCGCCGAGGCCGAGCCGCGCGACGCCGGTGGCGATCGCGCCCGAGGTGACGAGCACGACGTGGCGGCCCGGGCGGACGGCCGCGATCTCGTCGGCGAGCGCGCCGATGCGCGCGGGCGAGGCGCCGGCGCCGGGCTCGGTGACGAGCCCGCTGCCGACCTTCACGACGAGCCGGCGCACGCGGCCGAGCCGGCGCTCGCGCGCGGTCACGCCGAGCGTCCGGCGCGCGCGGACGCGCCCTCGGCGAGCCGCGCGGCGATCGCGCGCACCAGCTCGGGGAGCCCCCGGCCGGTGACGGCGGAGATCACGTGGAGCTCGAGCCCGTGCGCCGCGCAGTGGCGCTCGAGCCGCTCGAGCGCCGCGGCCGCGGCACGCCCCGCGTCGCGGGCCTCGAGGAGGTCGGCCTTGTTGGCGACGACGAGCTGCGGGCGCTCGGCGAGCGCCGCCGAGTACGCCCGGAGCTCGCGGTTGATCGCGTCGAGGTCCTCCAGCGGGTCCCGCCCGGACAGCGGATCGAGGTCGAGCAGGTGGACGAGGAGCCGCGTGCGCTCGGTGTGGCGCAGGAACTGGTGGCCGAGCCCCCGGCCCCCGGCGGCGCCCGGGATCAGCCCCGGCAGGTCGGCGATCACGAACGCGCGCTCGGCGTCCACGCGCACGATCCCGAGCGTCGGCGCCAGCGTCGTGAACGGGTAGTCGGCGATCTTCGGCCGGGCGGCCGACAGGCGCGAGACCAGCGTCGACTTGCCCGCGTTCGGGAAGCCGATCACGCCCACGTCGGCCAGCAGCTTGAGCTCGAGGTGGAGCCAGCGCTCGGAGCCGGGGCGGCCGAGGTCGGCGCGGCGCGGCGCCTGGTTCGTGGAGGTCGCGAAGCGCGCGTTACCGCGGCCGCCGGACGCGCCGCGCACGGCGAGCACGCGCTGGCCGGGCACGGTGAGGTCGCCGAGGCGCGCGCCGGTGTCACGCTCCGTCACGAGGGTGCCGAGCGGCACGCGGAGCACGAGGTCCTTGCCGCTCGCGCCGTGGCGGTTGGCGCCCTGGCCGTGCTGGCCGCGCTCGGCGTGGTAGTGGCGCTGGTAGTGGTAGTCGAGGAGCGTGGTCAGGGCGGGGTCGGCCTCGAGCCAGACGCTGGCGCCAGCGCCCCCGTCGCCGCCGTCCGGGCCCCCGCGGGGCACGTACTTCTCGCGGCGGAAGCTGACGCAGCCGGCGCCCCCGTCGCCGCCCTTGACGAAGATGTCGATCTCGTCGACGAACATGTGGCTCGCGGGCCGGGGGGCCGCCCGCCGGGGGTCACGCCTGGCCGGTCGCGATGCTCACGAAGCGCGAGTCGCCGCGGCGCTGGAAGCGGACGTACCCGTCGATCTTCGCGAACAGGGTGTCGTCCGAGCCGAGGCCCACGTTGACGCCCGGCTTGAAGCGGGTCCCGCGCTGGCGAACGAGGATCGAGCCGCCCGTCACGAACTGGCCGGCGAAGCGCTTCACGCCGAGCATCTGGGGGTTCGAGTCCCGCCCGTTCCTGGAGCTGCCGACGCCCTTCTTGTGCGCCATGGTGCCCTCTAGACCTCGATCCTCGTGATGCGGACCGTCGTGGCCGCCTGGCGGTGGCCGCGGTGCCGCCGGTAGTTCTTGCGCCGCTTGAACTTCACGATGCTGACCTTGCGGCCGCGCCCCTGCGCGACCACCTCGCCCGACACCCGGGCGCCGGCGAGCGCCCGGGCGCCGGCGATGACCTCGCCGTCGCGCTTGACCAGCAGCACCGACCGGAACTCGACGGGCGCGCCCTTGACGCCCGCGAGCTTCTCGATCGCGATGACCTGCCCGGGTGTCACGCAGTACTGCTTGCCGCCGCTCGCGATGACCGCTTCCATGGACCCGTTACCTTCCTGAAACGTGAATGGTGACGAGCACCTATGAGACCACAGGGCGACGCCCCGCGTCAACTGGAGGAGCTCTCGCGCGGGCTAGACGGTCTGCATGTAGTCGGCGAGCCGCTTGCGCACGAACAGGCGCGAGCGGTGGACGCGCGACTTCACCGCCGGCAGGCTGATCCCGAGCGCCTCGGCGATGTCGGGGTTCGAGAGGCCCTCGACGTCGTGCAGGACGAGCGCGGTGCGGTAGTCGGGCGGCAGGCCGTCGATCGCCTCGGTGAGCACGCGGCGCAGCTCGCCCTGCAGGGTCGCCTCGTCCACCCGGCGCGACCAGTCGTCCATCGGCTCGAAGTGGCGCCCCTCGTCGTCGAGGACCGGCAGCACGTCGTCGATCGCGATCTCGCGCGCCTTCGCCTTGCGCGTGCGCAGCTTCTGGTACGCGGCGTTGGCCGCGATGCGGTAGAGCCAGCTGCCGAAGGCGGCCTCGCCCTTGAACGTCTGGATCTTGCGGACCGCGGTCCAGAGCGCGTCCTGGGCCGCCTCCTCGGCGTCCTCCTTCGAGCCGGTGATCCGGAGCGCGAGCCGGTAGACGCGGTCGCCGTAGGCGTCCACGAGCGTGGCCGGCGCCTCCGGGTCCTCGCGCCGGAGCGCCTCGACGAGCGGCGCGTCGCCGTCGGGCCGCGTGCGCGGGACGACGCTCACCGCCCCGCCTCGTACTGCGCGAGGTAGTGCTTCATCTCGCCCACGCACTGCTCCATGACCGCGATGTCCTTCGAGACCTTCGTCAGGAGGATGGCGCCCTCGAGCGAGGCGACGAGAAAGTCCGCGAGGGCCTCGGGACGCGCCGCGGCGCCGATGTCCCCGCTGCGCCGCGCCCGGTGGAGCGCGACCGTCAGCCGCTCGCGCCAGGCCGCGAAGACGGACGCGAGCCGCGTGCGGAAGCCCTCGTGCACGTCCGACAGCTCCGCCGCCAGGTTGCCCAGCGGGCAGCCGCCCACGCAGTGGCGCTCGCGCTGGGCCTCGAGCACGCGGTCGAGGAAGCAGCGGATCTGGGCGAGCGGGCGGCCCGCCGGGTCGGCGAAGCACGGCTCGAGCGTGCGCTCGATGAACGAGGTCACGAGCTGGTCGAGGATCGCGTGCCCGAGCTCTTCCTTGCTCTTGAAGTGGTAGTAGAAGTTGCCCTTGCCGACGCCGCTCTCGCGCAGCACGTCGTCGAGCACCGTGTGGTTGTAGCCGTGCACGTGGATCAGGCGCTGCGCGGCGGCGAGGATCGCCTCGCGCGTGCTCCGTCCGTCCCGGGTACGGCTGCCGTTGGTCGTCTGCGCTTTCATCTGTACCAACCGGTCGGTACAAAACTACAGCGGAAGCCGGCCCAGGTCAAGCTTGAATCGTTATCTCTGATATCTCAGGCAGTTAGCCAGATGATGACTCGCCGCGTGGTGCCTCAGCGGTTCTCGCGCCGGACATGTTCGAGCATCTCCAGGGCCTCGGTCGCGAGCTTCACCGCCTGCTCGTGCTGCCCCTGGTCGTGCGCGGCCTGCGCCTGGGCCAGGCGCGCCTCGATCAGCTTCACCTCGGGCCCGCGGTTGATCGCCTGGACCGGCCCCTTCGGCTTCGGCAGGTGCCCGAGCTCGGTCTGGGCGCGCGTGATGAGCGCAGGGCACTGGAACGCGCCCACGGCGGCGGGCGCCAGGAGCGCGACCGTCAGGGCGGCGGCGAGGACCAGCGGTCTGTTCATGCGGACTCCCTCCTCAGAAGAGCGGCGTGGCGACGCGCAGGGCCGCCATCACGACCGGTTTCGGATAGACGCCGAGCGCCACGACGCCGAGCGCGCAGAGCACGAGCGCGAGCGCCAGCGGCGCGGACAGCTGGATGCGCCCGGGGCGCTCGGGTGCCTCGATGTACATGCGCTTGGCGACCAGCAGGTAGTAGAACAGCGCGACGACCGTGAGCACCGCGCCGACCAGCACGAGCCAGTAGAGGCCCGCCGCGGCCGCCGCCCAGAAGACGTACAGCTTCGCCCAGAACCCCGCGACGAACGGGATGCCGCCGAGGGAGAGCAGGAACAGCAGCATCGCCAGCGCCAGGAGCGGCGAGCGCTGCGCGAGCCCGCGGAGGGCCGCGGTCGCCTCCGAGCCCTCCGCCCGGGCCACCGCCTCGACCACGAGGAAGGCGCCCATGTTGCTGAACACGTACGCGACCAGGTAGAAGAGGATCATCGCGGTCCCCGCCGCGGAGGCGGCGGCGAAGCCGACGAGCATGTAGCCGATGTGGGCGACGCCGGAGTAGGCGAGCAGCCGCTTCGTGTTCTGCTGCGGCAGCGCCATCAGGTTGCCCGCGACGATCGTGACGGTGGCGAGGCCGGCGGCGATCGGCATCCAGGCGTCCGCGCGCTCGCCCATGCCCTCGAAGTAGACCCGGAACAGCACCACGAAGCCGGCGGCCTTGGGCGTCACGGACAGCCACGCGACGAACGGCGTGCTCGCGGCCTCGTACGTGTCGGGCACCCACATGTGGAACGGGAACGCGGCGATCTTGAACGCGAAGCCGGCGAGCGCCGCGAGCAGGCCGAGCAGCAGGAGCGGCTCGGCCGTGGAGAAGGCCTGCGCCACCTTCGCGAGGTCGGTGGACCGCGCCGCGCCGTACACGAACGAGAGCCCGTACGCGAGCACCGCGGAGGACACGCTGCCGACCAGGAAGAACTTGAGCGACGCCTCGACCGCCGTCGCGTCGCGCTTGAGGAAGCCCGCGAGCACGTAGAGGGGGATCGACATGACCTCGAACGCGACGAACAGCAGGATCAGGTCGCGGGCCGAGGCGAGCACGAGCATCCCGAGGAGCGAGGTGAGCAGGAGCAGGTGGTACTCGCCCGCGCGCCGCCCCGAGGCGGGCCGGGCCCCGAGCCCGGCCAGCAGCCCGATGACGGTCGCGCCGAGGAACAGCCGCTTCGCGAAGATCGCGAGCCCGTCCTGCACGAACATGCCGCCCGGCCCCGCCGGCGCCGGCGTCACGACGAGGCTCAGCGCGCCGACCACGAGCACGCCGCCGAGGGCCGTGCCCGCGAGCCAGCGGCGGTCCTCGCCGCGCGCGAAGAGGTTCAGCACGAACACGAGCAGCAGGACGGCCCCGAGGGCGAGCTCCAGGACGCCGGCGGCGAGCGGGGCGGGCAGCATCGCGTCAGGGCCCCACGATCCGCGCGAGGAGCGGCACGGTCGCCGTGTCCACCGGCCCGAGCGCCAGGCCGGGCGCCATCCCGAAGAGGACCAGCACGAAGACGAGGAGCACGAGCGCCACCCACTCGGGCCCGCGGGCGTCCTCGAGGTGCCGGAAGTGCGGCGACTCCGGCCCCCAGAAGATCTGCTTGGTGACCCGCAGCACGTACACCGCGGTCAGGAACGTGCCCACCACCGCCGGGAAGAGCCACCAGCGGTGCTCCGAGCGCCAGGCGCCCATGAACGTGAGCAGCTCGGCGACGAAGCCCGAGGTCGCGGGCAGCCCCAGCGAGGAGAGGCCGCCGACGGTGAACGCGGTGGCGACCCCGGGCATGACCCTGCCGAAGCCGCCCATCCTGCCGATCTCGCGCGAGTGGGCCTTCTCGTAGACGAGGCCCACCAGCGCGAAGAAGAGGCCGGTCATGATGCCGTGGGCGAACATCTGGAACACCGAGCCGTTGAGCCCCGCCTCCGTCAGCGTCGCGGCGGCGAGCAGCACGAGCCCCATGTGCGACACCGAGGAGTACGCGATCACGTACTTGAGGTCCGTCTGCGCCATCGCCGAGAGCGCGCCGTAGACGATGTTGACGCAGGCGATCGTCCCGACGAGCCAGACCAGCTCCGCGGCGCCCTCGGGCAGGAGCCCCATCCCCACCCGGACGATGCCGTAGGCGCCGAGCTTCATCAGCACGCCGGCGTGCAGCATGGACACCGCCGTCGGCGCCGAGGCGTGGCCGTCGGGCGACCACGTGTGCAGCGGCCAGATGCCCGCGAGGACGCCGAAGCCGACGTAGAAGGCGAGGAAGACCCAGCGCTGGACGCCCGGGGCGAACACGGCGGTCTCCATGTCGAGGTACGAGAACGAGCCCGCGCCCGCGTGGACCCAGAGGGCGAAGATGCCGACGAGGATGAACGCGGAGCCGAAGAGCAGGTAGAGCGTGAGCTTCATCGCCGCGTACTCCTTCGTCCCGACGCCGGTCTCCCGGTACGCCCAGGCGAAGATGCCGCGGGGCCGGATCTCGCCCGACGAGCCCCAGATGCCGATCAGCAGGTACATGGGCAGGACGGCGAGCTCGTAGAACAGGAAGAGCACGAAGAGGTCGAGCGAGACGAAGACCCCGAAGACGCCCGTGACGAGCGCGAGCAGGAGCGCGTAGAACTCCTGGCTCCGCACCTTCACGGTCCACGACGCGAACACGCCCGCGAAGATGATGATGGCCGTGAGCAGCACCAGGAGCAGGCTGATCCCGTCCACGCCGAGCTCGTAGGAGATCCCGAGCGGCGGGACGAGCGCCACCTTCTCGTAGAACTGGAAGCCCGCGCCCTCCCGGTCGTAGGCGACGTAGATCCCGAGCGAGAGCAGCAGCGACACGCCGGTCGTGACCGCGGCGATCAGGCGCACGGCCCGCGGCCGGTGACGGGCCGTGAACATGATCAGCAGCGCGCCGACGAACGGCGACCACGTGATGACCGAGAGGACGGGCAGCCTCAGCGCATCCACAGGCGCGCCCACACGACGAGGAACAGCACGCCGAACGCGACGCCGAAGACGTAGTCCTGGGGCACGCCGCTCTGGATCCGCCGGAGCGCGTCGCCGCCGCGGAGCGTCCAGGCGCTCGCCACGTTCAGCACGCCGTCCACCAGGTACCGGTCGATCCAGCCGACCAGCCGCGAGAGGGCCAGGACGAAACCGCGGTAGAGGCCGTCGTAGAGCGCGTCGAGGCCGTAGCGCCGGCGCGCGAGCGCGTCGAGCACCGAGAGCGGGAACGCCGCCGCGACGCGCCGCGGGTCGAGGGCGCCGCGCTGGTACATCGCCCAGGCGAGCGCGACGCCCGCCAGCGCCAGCCCGACGGAGAGCGGCGCGAGCCAGGCCGGCCCGTGGGCCTCGCCCCCGCCGGCCGCCAGGCGCAGGCCAAGCAGGACGGTGAGCGCCGCGAGGAGCCAGAGCGGGCCGCGCATCGCCCACGCCGGCTCGTGCGCGTGGCCCGCGGCCGTGGCCGGGCCGAAGAAGGCGGTGAACACGACGCGGAACATGTAGAAGGCGGTGAGGAACGCGGTGAGCGCGAGCATGACGAAGGGCCACGTCATGTGCGCCGCCCACACGCCGCCGAGCACGGCCTCCTTGGAGAAGAACCCCGCGAGCGGCGGGACTCCCGCGAGCGCGAGCGTGCCGACGAGGAACACGAGGCCCGTCTGCGGCATCGCGCGGAAGAGCCCGCCCATCCGGAAGATGTCGTTGGAGCCGACCGCGTGGATCACGGCGCCGGCGCCGAGGAAGAGCAGGGCCTTGAACAGGCCGTGCGTGAGCAGGTGGAAGAAGCCGGCCTCCGCCGCACCCGCGCCCGCCGCCGCCATCATGTAGCCGAGCTGCGAGACGGTCGAGTAGGCGAGCACGCGCTTGATGTCGTTCTCGACGCAGGCCATCGTCGCCGCCAGCAGCGCGGTGAACGCGCCGACCCAGCCGATCAGCGCGAGCACGTCCGGCACGAGCGCGAACAGCGGCTGCGCGCGCGTGACCATGTACACGCCGGCCGTGACCATCGTCGCGGCGTGGATCAGCGCGGAGACCGGCGTCGGGCCCTCCATCGCGTCGGGGAGCCAGACGTGGAGCGGGAACTGGGCCGACTTGCCGACCGCGCCGAGGTAGATCAGGAACATGATCGTGCCGAGCGCCGGGATCGCGAGCGCGTGCGCCTGCGCCTTCGCGAAGAGCGTCGCGAACTCGAACGTCCCCGTGGCGGCCCACAGCATGACGATCCCGATGATGAAGCCGAGGTCGCCGAGCTTCGTGATCCAGAACGCCTTCACCGCCGCGCGCGCGGCCGCCGGGCGCTGGTACCAGTAGCCGATGAGCAGGTAGGAGCAGAGTCCCACCAGCTCCCAGAACACGAACATCTGGAGGAAGCCCGGCGAGAGCACGAGGCCGAGCATCGAGAACGCGAACAGCGACTGGTAGGTGTAGTAGCGGCCGAGCGCGGGCGCCGGCTCGTCGGCGAGGTAGGCGAGCGAGTACACCTGCACGAGGAACGAGACCAGCGTCACCAGCACGAGCATCGCGTTCGCCAGCGGGTCCACGAGCAGGCCGACCGTCGCCATCGGGCCGCCGTCGCCGGGGAGCCACGCCCAGGTCGCGGTGTGCCGGAAGCCCTCGTTCCAGATCAGGAGCGCGCCGCCGAGCGACGCCGCGATCGCGGCGATGCCCACCGCGCCCGCGACCCGGCCCGCCCGCCGGAGCGGCGCCACGACCGCGAGGAGCAGGAAGCTCGTGAACGGAAGCGCGAGCACGAGCAGCGGGAGCCACACGAGCAGGCGCACGCTAGCCCCGCAGGAGGTCGAGCCGGTCGGCGTCGACCGTCCGGCGCACCCGGAAGATCACGATGACGATGGCGAGGCCGACGGCGACCTCGGCGACCGTGATCGCGATCGTGAAGAGCGTGAAGACGAGGCCGGCGACGTCGCCGTGGAAGCGCGCGAACGCGACCAGGTTGATGTTGACCGCGTTCAGCATCAGCTCGATGCCGAGCAGGATGCCGACCGCGTTCCGGCGCGTCAGCACGCCGAACAGGCCGATCGCGAACACGAGCGCGGCGAGCGTGAGGTAGGCGCCGAGGCTCATTCCTCGGTCCTCGCGAGGTAGAGCGCCCCGAGCAGCGCCGCGACCAGCAGCAGGCCGAGCAGCTCGAGCGTCACCGCGAACGGGCCCACGAGCGCCCGGCCGATCGCCACGGTCGTGTCGCCCGCCAGCGGCGGCCGCGGCGGCGTCGCCGGGCCCTGGAGCAGGAACCCGGCCACGGCCACGAACACGGCGGCGGCCACGACGCCGCCGTTGAACACGTGGCGGCTCGCCTGGGTGATCCGCTCGCCGACCAGGCGCTCGGTCAGCATGATCGCGAACACGACGATCGTCACGACGCCGCCCGCGTAGAGCAGCAGCTGGACGCCGAACAGGAACGGCGCGTCGAGCAGCAGGAAGACCAGGCCGGTCGCCACCAGCGCCGCCGCGAGGTAGAGGACCGCGTGGAAGAGGTTGGGCGTGAGCACGACGGCGAGGCTCGAGGCCAGCAGCGCCGCGGCCACGACCCAGAACGCCACCGTCTCGCCGGTCACTCCCTGGCCCCTCCCTCGCCCGCCGCGCGCGCCGCCTTGGGGGGGGCCTGCATGTCCCGGAGCCTGGTGCCGGTCGCCCACGAGTGCTCGAACCGGAGACCCAGGGCGTGGAGCCGGTCCTTGTCGAGGAGCAGCTCCCGCCGGTCGGTCGTGGCGAGATCGAACGTCTTCAGCATGACGATCGCGTCGGTCGGGCACACCTGCACGCACAGCTCGCAGAACTCGCAGGAGTACAGCTCGAGCGTGAAGGTCTTCGCCCAGTTGCGCTTCTCGGCCTTCAGCATCTCGACCTTGATGACCTGCGGCGGGCAGATGTACTCGCAGAGCCGGCAGCCGATGCAGTTCTCCTCGCCGGTCTCCCGGTCGTAGGTGAGGGCGAGCACGCCGCGGAAGCGGTCCGGGTACACGCGCGTGACGTCCGGGTAGCGGAGCGTGACGGGCCGCCGGAACAGGTTCCGCAGGGTCGTGCCCATCGCGCGCCCGACGGCGCCGACGAGCTGCGCGGTCTCGCGCAGGACACCCTGGGCGGTGCCGCCGTCAGGCTGCACCGGCACCTCCCGCGGCGACCCAGAGCGCGGTCGCCAGCAGCAGGAGGACCGACGCGGGCAGCATGAGCTTCCACGAGATCGCGAGGATCTGGTCCACGCGGATCCGCACGAAGCTCCAGCGCACCCACGTGACGAGCAGGAAGATCGCGAGCGCCTTCGCGAGGAACCAGACCGGGCCGAGCCACGCGGGGCCCGGGCCGAGCCAGCCGCCGAGGAAGAGCAGCGCGCCGAGGAAGCTCGTCCCCAGCATGTGCGCGTACTCGCCGAGCTGGATCAGCGCGAGCTTCATCCCGCTGTACTCCACGCGGAAGCCCGCGACCAGCTCGGACTCGGCCTCGAGGATGTCGAACGGCACGCGGTTCTCCGCGGCGAGCGTCGCGACCACGAACGCCAGGAACGCGAGCTGCCCGAGGACCGGGTACGCGACGAACCAGAGCCCCGCCTGCGCGCCGACGATGGCCGACATCTGGAGCGACCCCGCGAGCAGCACCGGCACGAGCGCGACGAAGATGAACGGCAGGTCGTAGGAGATGATCTGGTTCACGGCGCGCATCACGGACAGCAGCGCGTACTTGTTGTTCGAGCCCCAGCCGCCCATGAAGAGCCCGACGATCTCGAGCGAGGAGACGGCGAGGAAGAACAGCACGCCGATGGCGAGGTCGGCGACGCCGAGCCCGGGCGCGAACGGGATCGTCGCGAAGATCAGGAGGCACGGGACGAGGAAGACGATCGGCGCCAGGTTGTACACGCCGCGGTCGGCGCGCGCGGGGACCACGTCCTCCTTCAGCATGAGCTTCAGCCCGTCCGCGATCGGCTGGAGCCACCCGTGCGGCCACCCGACGTAGTACGGGCCGATGCGCGACTGCAGCCGCGCCGCGAACTTCCGCTCGAGCAGCGTCACGTACGCGACGAGGCCGACGAGGGCGCCGAGCACGACGGCGGCCTCGAGCGCGTGCCGGGCGAACGAGGGCATCAGCGATCCACCTCGCCGAACACGGGGTCCACGGAGCCCATGATCGCGACCACGTCGGCCACCTTGTGGCCGGGGATGATGTGCGGCAGCACGGCGAGGTTCGAGAACGACGCCCCGCGCCACTTCATGCGGTAGGGCCTGGGCCCGCCGTCGCTCACGATGTAGCAGCCCACCTCGCCGCGCGCGCCCTCGACGCGCGCGTACGCCTCGCCCTTCGGGACCCGCACCTGCCCCACGGACTTCACGCCCGGGCGCGACGAGATCGGCCCCTCGGGCAGCCCGTCGAGCACCTGGCGGGCGATCCGGATCGACTCGCGGAACTCGACCATCCGCACGCGGTAGCGCGCGTAGCAGTCGCCCGCCGCCTCCACGGGCACGCGGAACCGGAAGTCCCCGTACGAGGAGTAGGGCGCGTCGCGCCGGAGGTCGAAGTCCACGCCGGAGCCCCGGAGCAGCGGGCCGGCGATGCCCACCTCCTGCGCGAGCTCGCGCGAGACGACGCCGACGCCCTGCGTGCGCACGCGGAAGACGGCGTTGTCCTCGAGCATCGCCTCCCACTCGTCGATCCGCCGCTCGATGAACGCCACGGTGTCGCGGACCTTCCGGTCCCAGCCCGCGGGGACGTCGTAGCGCGTGCCGCCGACCTGGTGGAAGCCGTAGAGCAGGCGCGCCCCGGTCAGCTCCTCGAGGCGGTCGAGGACCTCCTCGCGCTCGCGGAAGCAGTAGAGGAACACCGTGGCGCCGCCCCCGAGCGCCCCGCCCATGTCCATGCACCACGTGCCGAGCCAGAGGCAGTGCGAGGCGATGCGCTGCAGCTCGGCGACGAGCACGCGCAGGTACTGGGCGCGCCTCGGCACCTCGAACGTGCCGAGCGCCTCGACCGCCGACACGTACGCGAGCTCCGAGGTCATCGCGGCGACGTAGTCGGTCTTCGAGGCGATCGACGGGTACTGCACGTACGTGAGGGTCTCGCCGAGCTTCTCGTGGCAGCGGTGCAGGTAGCCGATGATCGCGTCCATCGCGACCACGGTCTCCCCCTCGAGCGTCAGGAGCATGCGAAACACGCCGTGCGCGGACGGGTGCTGCGGCCCCATGTTCATCACGAGGCGCTCGCTGCCCGCGTAGCCGAGCTCGACGACCTGCCGCGTCTGCGTCTCGGGCATGGCGAACGGCTAGCGCATCGGCGAGGCGGGCGCCGGGAGCATCGCGACGGACCGCATCTCGGCCAGCAGGGGCGCCGACTTCGCGACGAAGGCCTGCCACTCCGGGTCCTGGAGCGCCTGCGCGCGCACCGCGGCGCGCTCGTTGAGGTCGCGGTACGCCCAGAGGTGCACGACCTCGTTGAGCTGCGCGACCTCCGTCTGCCAGAGGCCGACGCGCCTCGAGTACTTCTCGCGCACCGGCATGATCGCCCGGAAGTGCCCGAGCCACTCCGGCGCCTTGCCGACGTGCGTGCGGTACGTCCGGAGCTCGTAGACGTGGCCGGCGTCCGCCGGCGGCTGGAGCGGCAGCACCTCGGAGAGGAGCTTGTTCTCCTGCGCGACGAGCAGCGGGCGGATCTTCGGCAGGTAGCCCTCGGTCCAGTCCCGGTTCTTCGCCAGCTCGCCGCGCAGCCGCGTGCGCTCCTCGAAGCTCGGATAGCTCCAGAGGTGCACGAACTGGTTGAGCGGGCCGATCTCGGTCGTCCACGAGCCCACGAGCGTGCCGTACCGGTCCCCGCGGACCGCCCGGCCGGTCTCCCGGTTGTGCTCGAGGTACTGGCCCTGCGTGCCGGGCACCAGCGTGTAGGTGCGCAGCTCGTAGATCATCGTCGGCTCCTCCGGCGGCGGCTCACCGGTACGGGGTGTGCGGCGTGTCCACGGCGTAGTCCTTCCGCAGCGGGTGGCCCTCCCAGTCCTCGGAGAGCAGGATCCGCCGGAGGTCGGGATGGCCCTCGAAGACCACGCCGAACATGTCGTAGCACTCGCGCTCCATCCAGTCCGCGCCGCGCCAGACGCCGGTGAGCGTGGGGCAGCGCGGCGCGCCCGCGTCGAGCCTCGTCCGCAGCGTGAGCCCGAGCCGCGCGTCGAGGTTGTCCACGCGGCAGACGACCTCGAGCCCCCGCTCCTTCCAGTCCACCGCGCTGAGCCAGTTGAAGAAGGCGCAGCCGAGCTCGCGGCGGGCGACACCGCCGGCCTCCTGCCATCGCTCGCGGGGCAGCACGGCGGTCACGCTCGAGCCCTCGACGACGGCCTCGACCCCGAACCGCTCCCGGATCCGCGCCGCGGCGTCGGCGGCCGTCATGCGGACGCGCCCTCGGCGGGCGTCGCGCGCCGCCCGGTCCGCTGGAACTCGCCGACGAGCTCCTGCAGCCGGAGCAGGCCGTACATCAGCGAGTCGGGCGTGGGCGGGCAGCCGGGGACGTAGACGTCCACCGGGACGACGCGGTCCACGCCCTTCACCACGTGGTAGCCGTGGCGGAAGGGGCCGCCCGAGTTCGCGCACGAGCCCATCGAGACGACCCACTTCGGGTCCGGCATCTGGCCGTAGATGCGCTTGAGCAGCGGCGCCATCTTGATCGTCACCGTGCCGGACACGATCATGAGGTCGGAGTGGCGCGGCGAGGCCCACGGCACCATCCCGAACCGCTCCACGTCGAAGCGCGAGGCGAACGTGGCCATCATCTCGATCGCGCAGCACGCGAGCCCGAACGTGACGGGCCAGATCGAGGACTTCCGGGCCCAGTTGAAGATCTTCTCGGTGGACGTCGTCACGATCCAGCCGCCCGGCATGTGGTGGATGGCGTCGGCGATGGACGCGAGCGTCTCCGACGTCTTGTCGTCCTGCGCGCGCTCCTGGTGGTACTTCTCCCACTCCTGGAGGTCCTTGAACTCGCTCCAGCCCGGCGGGGGGATCCGCGGCACCGGCGGCTTCACTTCCACTCGAGCACTCCCTCCCGGTACGCGTAGAGCCAGCCGAGCCCGATGATCCCGATGAACGCCGCCATCACCCAGAAGGCCGGCATGCCGCCCGCGCGGAGCACGAGCGTCCACGGGATCAGGAAGACGGCGAGCGCGTCGAACACGATGAAGACGAGGGCGACCAGGTAGAACCCGACGGGGAACTGCACCCACGCCGGGCCGACGGGCTCGGCGCCGCACTCGTAGTTCATCTGCTTCACGGCGTCCGGGCGGTGGGGCCGCAGGAGCCACGCCACCGCCAGCGACCCGACAGCGAAGCCGACGATCAGGACCGCGAAGATGAACACGGGCAGGTAGCCCGACACGCGTTCCTCCTTCGAAATCGACGCGGAGGAGTATAACACGCCGCATCATTCGCGTGGAGCCCCGCCGGGCCTGGAGTCGTGCCTCTCGTGCTAGCATTTCCGCACGATGCGGATCCTGGTGGTCGAGGACGAGACGGATCTCGGCGACGTGTTCCGGGATTTCCTGCTCGAGCTGGGTCATCAGCCGCTGGTGGTCCGCAGCGCCGAGGCCGCGCTCGGCAAGCTCGCGACCGAGCGCCCGGACGCGATCATCCTCGACATCCACCTGCCCGGCATGAGCGGGCTCGACTTCCTCCAGCTCCGCCCCGTGCGCGAGCTCGGCGTCCCGATCGTCGCGGTCTCCGGCGTCGTCACCGAGAGCCAGGCCCGCGAGTGCCTGCGCCTGGGCGCGGCCGACTTCGTCGGCAAGCCCGTGCCCCTCGACCGCCTCAACGAGGTCCTGACGGTCCTCGAGCCGCACGCGATGAGCCGGCTCCTCGAGCGCGAGGCGCCCGCCGACCGGCGGCGCGCCCCCCGCGCGCCCGTGTCGCTCCCGGTCCGGATCCGCGAGTACAGCGGCGCCGAGCACCACGCGATGTCCGTGGAGGTCGGCGTGGCGGGCATGAAGGTGCGCGTGCCGGGCGCGCTCGAGCCGAAGAGCGCCGTGCGGATCTCCTTCACGCCGCTCGACGGCGGGACCGCCGTCGAGGCGGTCGCGCTGGTCCTCCGCCGCGACCCGGACGGCTACGCGCTCACCTTCGTGAACCTGCCCGAGGCGAGCGTGCGGCGCCTCGGCGAGCTCGTCAGGCAGCGCCGCTAGAGGAGCGCGAGCGCCCCCGTGCGATCCGCGGCGGCGAGCCGCGCCAGCACGTGCTCGGCGAGCGCGACCGCCCGCGGCTCGGCGTCCGGCCCCTGGAGCACGAGCACCCGGTAGCGGGCGGCCAGGCTCCGCGCCGCCTCGAAGCTCCCGCCGGGCGCCTCGAGCTCCGCCGCCCGCGTCACGCCGGCCAGCAGGCGCTCGAAGTGCGCGGCCATGCGGCGGCGGACGTCGCCGTACCCCTTCACGAGCTGCGCGGCGCGCGCCACCTCCAGCGCGAGCGCCCGGTCCCAGCGGGCGCACCGCTCGACCGCCGCGAGCCAGCGGTCGATCCGCGCGTGCTCCAGGCGCGCGCGGAGGGAGATCGGGCGGAGCGGCTTGAGCAGCGTGAGCAGCCACACGCGCAGGTACCCGCTGACCGTCGTGGTCCGCACGTGCTGCGCGAGCGCGGGGCGCGCGTGCGGCCAGCGGCGCTCCGCCCAGCGCGCCAGCGGCGCGACCAGCCGGTCCGGGAGCACCCCCAGGATCTCGTCGAGGTCGGGCTTCAGGTAGTCGGTCACGACGATCTCGCCCCGCTCCGCGCCCGTCTCGCGGCGGATGCGCTCGAAGCGGCCCGCGCGCGTCTTGAGCTGGGCCACACGCACGGCGTCCTCATACGTCATCAGCACCGCGAGCCAGCGCGCGAGCGTCGCGGTGAGCTCCGTGTCGCCGCCGGCCGCGAACGGCCGGAGCCGCTCGAGGTAGCGCCGCGCGTACGCGGGGTCCTGGTAGTCCAGGAGCCGCGCCACGCCCTGCCCGAGCGTCGGCCGGAGCGCCTCCGGCAGCTCCGCGACGGTCCGTGCGAGCGCGTCGTCGGTGATCACCGCCGCCGGGGCGGCGGCGGGCGGCGGGGCTGGAGTCCCGGCGCCCGCCCCCTCGCGGAGCCTGGCGGTGACGGCGAGACCGGCGTCGAAGCCGCGCAGGTTGGCC
The DNA here is from genome assembly GCA_001788495.1 of Candidatus Rokubacteria bacterium RIFCSPLOWO2_02_FULL_73_56. Taxonomy (GTDB): domain Bacteria; phylum Methylomirabilota; class Methylomirabilia; order Rokubacteriales; family CSP1-6; genus GWA2-73-35. Next base: position 4,223 of record MGCF01000092.1, on the reverse strand, counting down.
TCGACCTGGACTCCCTTGCGCTCGATCGCCGCGCGGAACGCCTCGGGCCGCACCGGCAGGGCGCCCGAGCCGGCGAGCGCCCCGAGCAGGACCGCGTTCGCCTCGGTCCCGTGCTCGCGGGCCAGGGCGAGCGCGTCGAACGCGTAGAGCGTCCTCGCGAACGCGCGCGCGGCGGCCTGGAGGTCGGCGATCGGGTAGATGCCGTTCCCCGTCGGGATCTTCTCGTGGATCGAGTACAGGCGGTGCGTGCTCGCGACGATCGTCGTGCGCGCGGGCGACGGGAAGCCGAGCTCGATCGAGCGCCCGACCTCGAGGAACTCGGCGGCGAGCAGGACGTCGAGCGCCCCCGGCACCGGGTAGAGCGAGAAGGTGGGCGCCGCCTCCTCGCCGGCCTCGCGCGCCGTGAACAGCTCGACGTAGTAGGACGTCGAGCCCGTGCGCTGCGCCACGCCGGGAATGGACGTGCCGTGCACCGGGTAACCGTCCACGAGCGCCGCGTCCACGATCCAGTCGAGCAGGACGCCGCCCCCCTGCCCGCCGACGGCGGGGATCAGGACGCTGAGGAGCCGCCCCTCGCTCACGCCGTGACGGCCGCGAGCCGCCGGATGACCGCCCGGCGCAGCCGGCCCGCGAACCGCGTCCAGCGGCTCGGGTTGGAGACGACGCGGACCTCGTAGAACGACGGGCAGAGCACCGCGGCGTGGGCCACCTCGCCGCACACGCCGCAGCCGACGCACGTGTCGTCCACGTGCGCGATCGGGTCGGCGCGGAAGGGGTCGGGGCTCGGACGGAGCGTGAGCGACGGGCAGCCGCTCAGGCGGATGCACGAGTGGTCGCCCGTGCAGACGTCCGGGTCCACGCCGAAGCGCGGCCGGACCACCTGCGCGCCCGCGGCCTCGAGCTGCCGGAGGCGCGGGCGCTCGCGCCGCTGGCGCTCGAGCATGCACTCGTTCCTCGCGATGACCACCTTGAGCCCGGGCACGCGCGTGGTGAGCGCCTCGCGCAGCGTCGCCACGACCTCCGCGATGCGGTACGAGTTCACCGTGCGCACCCACGGGACGCCGAGCCCGCGCAGCGCCTCGGGGATCGTCATGCGGACCGGCTCCCTCCGCGCGTTCGTGCCCGTGGACGGCAGGTGGTGCTGCCCGGTCGCCGCGGCGTAGAAGTTGTCGAGGATCACGAGGACGGAGTCCTGCTTGTTGTACATCGCGTTGGCGACGCCGTTCGTGAGGCCGTTGTGCCAGAACCCGCCGTCGCCCATGAACGAGACGACGCGCTTGCCGAAGAGCGGCGCCACCGCGCTCGACGAGGCCAGGCCCATGCCGTAGCCGAGCACCGAGCTGCCCACGTTGAAGGGCGCCTGGGTCGAGAACGTCGAGCAGCCGATGTCGGCCGAGACGTGCGTGTCGCCGACCGCCGGCTCCCGCTCGCGCAGGATCTTCATCGCGCTGAACACGGGGCGCTCCGGGCAGCCGGTGCAGAAGGACGGCGGGCGCTTGGCGACCGGCACCGGCAGCACCTCGCGCACCCGCGCCTGGTGGGCCGTGAGCGCGCGGTAGCGCTCCTCGAGCGTCGCCGCCGGCACCGAGCGGACACCCGCCGTCGCGAGAAAGCGGCTGAGCCCGCGCAGCACGAGCTGCGGCACGTACTCGCCGTTGGGCGCGAGGACGTCCTTGCCGGAGATCTCGACGTCGAGCCGCGCCTCGTGCGCGAGCGCCCCGAGCTCGCGCTCGATGTAGTTCGGCATCCCCTCCTCGACGACGAGGATCCGGCGCTTGCCGCGCATGAACGCCACGAGCTGCTCGGGCACGAGCGGGTGGATCGCGTTCAGCACGAGGAGCGGCAGCGGCGTGCGCCCGCGCGTGTCGGCCAGCCCGAGGACGTGCAGGCAGCGGAGCGTCGTGTTCCAGAGCCCGCCCTGCAGCACGATGCCCAGGTGGTCCTCCTCGCCGCGGTGGTGCTCGTTCAGCCCGTGCTCGACGATGTAGCGGCGCGCCGCGGGCAGCCGCTGCTCGAACTTCTGCGCCTCCATCGCGTAGGTGAACGGCGGCAGGTTGATCCGCTCGAGGCTGAAGCTCGGCGCGCCGAGCGGCGAGAGCATGCTGACCTTCGGCCGCACGTTGTCCTTGCAGTGGAGCGTGCCGCGCATGTGGCAGGCGCGGATGCGGATCGAGAAGAAGACCGGCTCGTTGCACGCCTCCGAGAGCCCGAAGCCCGCCTCCACGAAGCGGGCGAAGCTGTCGAGGCTGTTGCGCGGGTCGAGCAGCGGCACCGACGACTTGAGCGCCGCCGAGTGCGTCCGCTCCTGGAGGATCGACGACCCCTCGCCGTAGTCCTCGCCGATGACGATGACGCTGCCGCCGATCACGCCCGCGGAGGCCACGTGGGAGAGCGCGTCCGAGGCCACGTTGGTGCCGACCACGGACTTCCACGTCACCGCGCCGCGCACCGGGTAGTTGATGGACGCGCCGAGCAGCGCCGCCGCCGCCGCCTCGCTGCCGGACTGCTCGAAGTAGACGCCGAGGGGCTTGAGGACCGGCTCGTTGGCGTCGGCGAGGACGTCGATCAGGTAGGAGACGGGCGCGCCGGGGTAGCCGCCCACGTAGCTCACGCCCGATTGCAGCAGCGCCTTCGTGATCGCGAGGATCCCCTCGCCGCGCAGGACCTCGCCCTCGCCGAACGCGAGCTGCTTGACGTCCTCGGCGTACGACAGCTCCCCCATGGGCCTGGATTGTAGCTCACTGTCCACCGCTCCGCCGGCGATGTCAGGAATCCGAGACATTGACGCGGGTGGAGTCGAGGATGACGCTGAGAGCGAGGCCATCTCGCGTGCGTCCCTCTTACGTGCCGGTCGACGCCGAGCTGTTGAGGCGGCTCTATGTGGAGGAACGGCTGACGGCCGTTGAGACCGCGGTCCGGCTGGGGTGCGGGGCAACGACGGTGGGAAGGAGGCTACGCCAGTTCGGAATTCAGGCCCGCCCCCGGGGACCATCTCCCGGCTACGGATTCGAGCGCGGGACGACCGTTCCGTATCACCGCACGGTATGGTCGCCCGCGACGGCCTATGTGGTGGGCCTGATCGCGACCGACGGCAACCTCTCCCGAAACGGGCGCAACCTCTCGATCACCTCGAAGGACGTCGATCTGCTCGAA
>MGCF01000092.1:891-1022 GCA_001788495.1 Candidatus Rokubacteria bacterium RIFCSPLOWO2_02_FULL_73_56 | reverse complement strand
GGCGGCTACGGGACCACGTGCTACCGTGTGCAGTGGAGCGACCGTCGCTTCTATCGCTGGCTCGTGGGAATTGGGCTGACGCCAGCGAAGAGCCTCACCCTGGGGCCGCTGGATATTCCGGACGAACACTT
>MGCF01000092.1:677-791 GCA_001788495.1 Candidatus Rokubacteria bacterium RIFCSPLOWO2_02_FULL_73_56 | reverse complement strand
CTCTATGTCTCGCTCTATTCGGCGAGCCGGCCGTTTCTCGAGTGGATCCAGGCAACGACCCATCGCCTGCTCGGCGTCACTGGGGCCATCCATGATTCGAACAAGGGACCAAAT
>MGCF01000092.1:385-526 GCA_001788495.1 Candidatus Rokubacteria bacterium RIFCSPLOWO2_02_FULL_73_56 | reverse complement strand
AGGGTCGGATGGCTGTATAATGGGGTGCAGATGTGAGATTCGAAACAAACGTGCCGGTGTGTCGGAACCAGGCAGACGATCCCGATTCAAAATCGGGTGCCCGCAAGGGCGTAGGGGTTCGACTCCCCTCACCGGCACCAT
>MGCF01000092.1:0-312 GCA_001788495.1 Candidatus Rokubacteria bacterium RIFCSPLOWO2_02_FULL_73_56 | reverse complement strand
AGGCTGGCAGTCTTGGGGTCAGGGGTTCGAGCCCCCTCAGCTCCACCATTTCTTTCCACGCGCCATGGCCCACTCACCTCCTGACGTCGTCGTCGCGGACTCCTGGCGGGCGGTCCATCCCGACGCCCGCGTCGGGGTCGTCGCCCTGCGCAACGTGCAGAACCCCGCCCGGCACGACGGCCTCGACGCCCGACGGCACGAGCTCGAGGCAAGCCTCCGCGCCCGGTTCGCCGGACGATCGCGCGCGGAGCTGGGGGAGCTCGCGACCATCCAGCCGTACCGCGCCTTCTACCGCGCCTTCGACAAGTCCTA
>MGCF01000091.1 GCA_001788495.1 Candidatus Rokubacteria bacterium RIFCSPLOWO2_02_FULL_73_56 | reverse complement strand
CGATCCGCTACGCAGCCGCCGACGGCGTCGCGACGGTCACGCTCGACCGCCCCGACGTGCTCAACGCGATGAACGAGCCGATGCGCCGCGAGTTGACCGAGTGTTTCACGCGCCTCGCGGTCGACGACGCGGTCCGCGTGGTCGTGCTCGCGGGCGCCGGGGAGCGCGCGTTCTCCGCCGGCGCCGACATCCGAGAGTTCGTCCAGCCCCCGGTGCCGGTCAGGTTCCGGGAAGAGCGGAAGCGGGTCGACTTCCGCGCGGTGATGGACCGCTGCCCCCAGCCGATGATCGCCGCGATCCGCGGCTACGCCCTCGGCGGCGGGCTCGAGCTGGCGCTCGCGTGCGACATCCGCATCGCCGCCGAGGACGCGCAGCTCGGCCTCACCGAGATCAGCCTGGCGATCATCCCGGGCGGCGGCGGCACCCAGCGGCTGCCGCGCCTGGTCGGCCGCGGGAAGGCGCTCGAGATGATCCTCACGGGCGCGCGGATCGGCGCCCCCGAGGCGCTCCGCATCGGCCTCGTCGAGCGCGTCGTGCCGCCGGGCGAGGTGCTGGCCGCCGCGCAGGAGCTGGCGCGCGCGCTCGCCGCCAGGGCGCCCGTCGCGCTCCGCTACGCGAAGGAGGCGGTCGTGAAGGGGCTCGAGCTGCCGCTCGCCGAGGGGCTCCGGCTCGAGAACGACCTGGCGACGCTGCTCCGCACCACCGAGGACCGGCTCGAGGGCGCCCGGGCCTTCCTCGAGAAGCGGGAGCCCCGCTTCACCGGCACGTAGGCCGTGGCGTTCGCGTACTACGCGCGGCTCAGCCGCGCCCAGCAGGCGATCTACCGCAAGAGTGACGGGCTCACCGAGATCCGCCTGCCGCGCCCGGCCGACCTCCACCCGCGCGTCGCCGCGCTCGAGGCGGCGCTCGCCGCGGAGGACCGGGCGGCGACCCAGCGGGCGAGCGCCGCGCTGATCGGCGGGCTCTGCGCGGCGATGGGCCTGCCGCCCGTGCGCGTCGAGGTGCTGGCCGCGCGCCCGTCGGCCCGCTGGGGCGAGCTGCACGGGCTCTACACGAACGAGCGCGGCACGCCGATCAAGATCCAGCTCTGGATGCGGACGGCGAAGCAGAAGCGCGTCGTCGCCTTCCGCACGTACCTCCGCACGCTCCTGCACGAGGTCGGCCACCACGTGGACTACACGGGCCTGCGCCTCGCCGACTCGTTCCACACCGAGGGCTTCTACAAGCGCGAGTCGAGCCTCTTCTACCAGCTCGTGCCCGAGAGGAGAGCGGCCATGCCGGCGATCGAGGAGCGGATGAAGCGGCCCGTGGCGGAGCACCTCGAGCGGATGGGCCGCACGGCCGACGAGCTCGCCGCGGCGCTCGAGGGCCGGAGCGACGCCGCGCTCGCGCGCCGTCCCGACCCGAGGAACTGGTCGGCGACGGAGATCGTCTGCCACCTCCGCGACACCGAGGAGTACTTCGGGCTCCGGATCTGGCTCGCGCGGACGCTCGACGCGCCGCCCCTCCCGCCGGCCGAGCAGGACCGCTGGGCCGAGGACCGCCAGTACGCGCGCCAGGACGCCCGGGCCGCGCTCGCCGCCTTCCGGCGGCGGCGCGAGGAGACCCTCGCCCTCTACCGGAGCCTCGGCCCCGCGGACCTCGCCCGAACCGGCATCAGCCGGGCGCTCGGGCGTCTGACGATCGGCGAGCACGCGGGGATCATGGCCTGGCACGACGACAACCACCTGGACCAGCTCCGGCGCGCGCTCGAGGGCAGGGCGTAGGCCCGCCGGCCGGGCGTTACTCCGGCGGCTATCCGCGGCGACGGCGCGGGGGCCGGCATCCCCGCCTTGCGGCGCTGGCCGCGTCGCGGCGGCTTCACCCGTCGCCGCGGGCGCGGCGACGCGGCGGGCGCGCCTGCCGCAATCTTACCGCGCCGTCAGCCGTCCCGCCGGAGCTGCTCCAGGAGCAGCGCGCGCAGGCGCCGCTTCATCTCGGCGGGCATCTCGACGCGCTGGGCCGCGGCGGCCAGCTCGCGCGTCTTCTTGTAGGTCGCGAGGTAGGCGCGGCAGGGCTCGCAGTCGGCGAAATGCGCCTCGAGCTTCGCCGAGAGCTCCGGCCCGCACGCCGCCTCGAGGTAGTCCGCGAGGATCGCGATCGCGTCCTGACAGGTCATGCGTGCGGCCCCAGGTGTCGGGTGAGCTGCTCGCGGAGGGCCCGGGCCACGAGGGCCCGGTCATTCGCCGCTCTGCTGCAGGAGCTTGGCGACCAGGCCGGTCCAGCCCGTCTGGTGGCTCGCGCCGATGCCCGCGCCGTTGTCGCCGTGGAAGTACTCGTAGAAGGGGACCAGGTCGCGCCAGTGCGGATCGCGCTGGAACTTCTCCGCGCCGCCGAAGACGGGGCGCCGGCCGGCGCCGTCGCGCAGGAAGATCCGCACGAGCCGCCGCGAGAGCTCGCCGGCGACCTGCCAGAGGTTGAGCCGGCGCTCGGCGCCCGTGGGGAACGGCACCGTGAGCGTGTCGCCGTAGAAGTAGTGGAACTTCTGGAGCGACTCGATCAGCAGGTAGTTGACCGGGAACCAGACCGGCCCGCGCCAGTTCGAGTTGCCGCCGAAGAGACCGCTCGAGGACTCCGCCGGCTCGTAGTCCACCCGGTGCTCGACGCCGTCGAGCGCGAGCACGTAGGGGTGGTCCTTGTGGTGGCGCGACACGGCGCGGATCCCGTGCGGCGACAGGAACTCGCTCTCGTCCAGCATGAAGCGCAGCACGCGGGGCAGCCGTTCGCGCGAGACGATGGACAGCAGCCGGCGCGTGCCCATCCCCGGCTTCGCCGCCATCTCGACGTGCTCGCGAAACTCCGGGTGGTTGTCGATGAACCACTGCATCCGGCGCTTGAACCCGGGCAGGGTCTCGACGATCTCGGGCTCGAGCGTCTCCACCGCGAACAGCGGGACCAGCCCCACCATCGAGCGCACCTTGAGGGGCCGGTGCTCGCCGTCCACGTGCAGCACGTCGTAGAAGAAGCCGTCCGCCTCGTCCCACAGGTTGAGCCCCTCGGCGCCCAGGTGGTCCATCGCGTGGGCGATGTAGACGAAGTGCTCGAAGAACTTCGACGCGACGTCCTCGTACGCGGGGTCCTGCTTGGCCAGCTCGAGCGCGATCGCGAGCATGTTCAGGCAGTACATGCCCATCCACGCGGTGCCGTCCGACTGCTCGATGTGGCCGCCCGTCGGCAGCGGCGCCGAGCGGTCGAAGACGCCGATGTTGTCGAGCCCGAGGAAGCCGCCCTGGAAGACGTTCCGGCCCTCGAAGTCCTTGCGGTTCACCCACCAGGTGAAGTTCAGCAGGAGCTTGTGGAAGACGCGCTCGAGGAAGTCGCGGTCGCCCTTGCCGCGGAGCTTCCGCTCGATCCGGTACACGCGCAGCGCCGCCCACGCGTGGACGGGCGGGTTCACGTCGCCGAGCGCCCACTCGTACGCCGGGATCTGCCCGTTCGGGTGCATGTACCACTCGCGCAGGAACAGGATCAGCTGCGCCTTGGCGAAGTCCGGATCGACCAGCGCCAGCGGGATCATGTGGAACGCGAGGTCCCAGGCCGCGTACCACGGGTACTCCCACTTGTCCGGCATCGAGATGACGTCCTCGTTGTAGAGGTGCAGCCACTCGTGGTTGCGGCCGCCGCCCCGCTCCGGGGGCGGCGGCGGCCCCGCGGGGTCGCCCTCGAGCCAGCGCCGGACGTAGTAGTGGTAGAACTGCTTGCTCCACAGGAGCCCGGCGAACGCCTGCCGCATCACGCGCCGGGCGTCGTCGGACAGCTCCCTCGGGATCACCGTCGCGTAGAAGTCGTCCGCCTCGCGCAGCCGCTCGGCGACGATCGCGTCGAACACCTGGCCGAACGGGTCGCCCGGCATCGGCGTGTTGGTGAGCCGGAGCCGGGTCGTCCGCGTGGCGCCGGGCCCGAGCGTGAGGCGGTAGCGCGGCGCGACCTTCGTCCCGGCGCGCGCGGGATTCACCGCCTCCTGGCGGCCGTGGACGACGTAGTCGTCGATCCCGTCCTTCACGTACGGGCCGGCGTTCGGCACGCCGTAGAGCCGCGCGGCGTTCGTCTCGTTCTCGGTGAACAGGAGCTCCGGGGCGCCCTCGCAGTAGAGCCAGCGCGCGCCGAGCGAGGGGTGCTCGCCCTCGACGACGGCGTGGCCGGGCCCGCCCGGGCCCGCGCGCAGCACGGGCCGCTCGGGCCCCGCGGTGTCCCACGACCAGGTGTTGCGGTACCAGAGCGTGGGCAACAGGTGGAGCTCCGCCGGCGCCGGGCCGCGGTTCGTGACGTGGATGCGGATCAGGAGGTCGTCGGGCGCGGCCTTGGCGTACTCGACGACCACGTCGAAGTAGCGGTCGTCGTCGAACACCCCCGTGTCGATCAGCTCGAGCTCCGGCGCCCGGCGGTCCCGCCGCCGGTTCTCCTCGACGAGCCGCGCGTAGGGGAACGCGCCCTGCGGGTACTTGTAGAGGGCCCGCATGTACGAGTGGGTCGGCGTCGAGTCGAGGTAGAAGTAGTACTCCTTGACGTCCTCGCCGTGGTTGCCCTCGTTGCCGGTCAGGCCGAAGGCGCGCTCCTTCACGATGGGGTCGCGGCCGTTCCAGAGCGCGAGCGCGAAGCAGAGGCGGCCGTGGTTGTCGGTGATCCCGGCGAGGCCGTCCTCGCCCCAGCGGTAGGCCTTCGAGCGCGCGTGGTCGTGGGGGAAGAAGTCCCACGCCGTCCCGTGGGGGCTGTAGTCCTCGCGGACGGTTCCCCACTGCCGCTCGGCCAGGTACGGCCCCCAGCGCTTCCAGTGGGCCGTCCGCTCCTGCGCCTCCCCGAGCCGCAGCTCTTCCCTGGTCATGGCTCGCCACCCCTCCACGCCTTGGACACGCCGAGCCCCGGGACCGGATCGCGCGCTCATGCGGGCTCGCAGACCTCGTGGTGGTCGTGACCGAAGATCTTGATCAGCCGCTCGCCGTGGCTCGGGTGGATGGAGAGCTGGCTCGACAGCAGGGCGGCGTCGGCGCCGGTCCGGATCGCCAGGGCCGCGAGCTGGATCAGCTCGGCCGCGGCGTAGGACACCATCTGCACGCCGAGCACCCGCTCCGAGGCGCCGTCGAACACGAGCTTCAGGTACCCGGCGTCCTCGCCGGTGGCCCGGCCGTTCGACGCGCCCCGCAGGTCGTGGCGCGCGACGTGGCACCGGACGCCCCGCGCCAGCGCCTCCGCGTGGGTGAGGCCGACGCGTGCGACCTCGGGCGTCGTGAAGACCGCCTGCGGGACGACCGTGTAGTCCACCGTCTGCACGTCGCCCTGGAGGGCGTTCAGCGCCGCCACGCGCCCCTCGTACGCCGCGGTCGGCGTGAGCTGCTGGTTGCCCGCCGCGTCGCCCGCCGCGTAGATGTGCGGGAGCGACGTCTTGAGGTGCGCGTCCACCTGGAGCCCGAGGCGCCCCCGCGCGAGGCCGAGCGCGTCGGTGCCGGCGCGCGCCGGATCGTAGCGCCGGCCGACCGCGAGGCACACCTGCGCCGCCGTCACCGCAGCCGGCCCGGCGCCCGTCGTGACGTGCGCCGTCACGCGCCCGGCCTCGCCCGACAGGCGCGCGACGCGCGCGCCGAGGTGGAACGTCACCCCGCGCGCCTCGAGCAGCGCGCGGAGGTACGCGGCCACGTCGGCGTCGAGCGCCGGCAGGATCTCGGGCTCGCGGCCGAGCAGCGTGACCCGCGCGCCGAGGTCGGCGAAGGCGCTCGCCATCTCGAGGCCGATCACGCCCGCGCCGACGAGCACGAGGCTCTCGGGGAAGCGCTCGAGGAAGAGGATCCGGTCGGAGGTGATCGCGAGCTCGCGCCCGGGGAGCGGCGGCAGGACGGGCTCGGACCCCGCCGCGATGACGATCCGGTCGGCCTGCACGCGGTGCCCGTCGGCCTGCACCGTGTGGGCGTCCACGAAGCGCGCATCGGCCAGGTACACCTTCGCGCCGGCGCGCTCGAAGGCGGCCGGCGCGGGCTGGAGCTCGCGCACGATCGCGTGCTGACGGCGCACGAGCGCGTCCCAGTCGAGGCTGACGGGGCCCGTGCGCGTGCCGAAGGCGCCTGCCTCCTTGACCAGCCGGTGGATCCGCCCAGACCTTACCAAGGTCTTCTTGGGAATTCACCCCCGGTTGATGCAGGCGCCGCCGAGCGGGCCCGAGTCCACGAGGGCCACGCGCGCCCCGAGCTTGAGCCCCTGCTTGAGCGCGTTGATGCCGGCCGCGCCCCCGCCGATGACCAGCAGATCGTATCGGTCCATGGCTCCTCCCCTGACCCCAGCATAGGACACGCCGACTCCCGGCCCGATGCAACCCTGCGCTATGATGTCGGGGACATGCGCCACACCCGCAAGGGCGTCATCGCGCGGACGCGACGCGAGTTCGCAGCGCTCGACCGTCTGGTCGCGCGCTTGCGCCCCGCGGACTGGAGGCGGCGCGCCCCGCGGCCGCCCGGGCGCGACCCGTGGACGGTGAAAGACGTCCTGGCCCACGTCACCTACTGGAAAGCGCACAGTGCCCGCGTGCTCCGCGGCGAGCGCCGACTGCCGGAGATGCGCGGCCTCGACGTGGAGCAGATCAACCGGCTGATCTACCAGCGCTGGCGGCGCCGGGCGCCGCGCGCCGTCCTCGCGTGGCATCGCCAGGTGCAGGCCGACGTGCTGCGGACGCTCGCGAGGATCCCGGAGGTGCGGTTTCGCGGGGACCGGTCGCCGCAGTGGCCGTTGGACTTCGACGGCCACTCGGCAGCCCACCGGCTGAAGGACATCGAGGCCGCGCTGGCAGTCTGAGCTCCGCGCCGGGGCTCAGCCGCCTCCGCCGCGGAGGCTCAGGGCGATGCGGGCGGCGCCCAGCAGCGCCGTGCGCGGCTCGAGCACGACGTGGATCGGGATGGCGGCCATCAGCTCGGCGAAGCGGCCCTTGGCGCGGAAGGCGGCGACGAAGGTCCCGTCCGCGAGCTTGCCGCGGATCCGCGGCGCGATTCCGCCCCCGACGAACACGCCGCCGAGCGCCAGCGCCTTGAGCGCGAGGTTGCCCGCCTCGGCACCGCAGGCCCCGACGAACAGGTCGAGCGCCTGGACGCAGACCGGGTCGGTCCCCGCGAGCGCGGTCTCGGTGACGACCGTGCCCGGGTCCTCGCGCGCGAGCCGCGCCGCGAGCCCCGCCGGCTCCGGCGCGCCCCCGCGCGCGCGCAGGAACCGGTAGACGGCGACGAGGCCGGGCCCGGAGACGACGCGCTCCCAGCTCACGCGCCCGTGCTCGCGGCGCAGCGCGGCGAGCAGCTCGGCCTCGAGATCGCTCCGCGGCGCGTAGTCGGCGTGGCCGCCCTCGGAGCCGACGACGAGGTGGCGGGCGCCGTCCCAGATCAGCAGCGCCTCGCCGAGCCCCGTGCCCGGCGCGATCAGCGCCATGTTCCCCGCGCGGGGCGTGCCCGCCTGGAGGGTCGCGAGCGCCGTGCGCGGGAGCCCCAGCACGCCGTGAGCCGTGGCGGCGAGGTCGTTCAGGAGCCGCACCCGCTTGGCCGGGAGCGCCGCGGCGAGCCCCTGCTCGTCCAGCTCCCACGGGAGGTTCGTCGCGACGCAGCGGCCGTCCACGACAGGGCCGGCGACGCCGAAGCACGCGGCGTCGATCGCCACGCGCGGGCCGCCGGCGAGGAACCGCGCGATCACCGCCTCGATCCCCGGAAAGTCCCGGCTCGGCAGCGCCGCCTCGCGCACGGGCACCAGGTCCGCGCCCCGCGACTCGAAGAGCGCGAGCGCCGTCTTGGTCCCGCCGACGTCGCCCGCCAGGAGCACGGACGCTACTTGGTCGCCCCCGAGTAGATGTCCATGATCGTCTTCAAGAAGCGGAGCGCCTCCGGCTTCTTCCGCTGGAACGAGTTGCGCCCGATGATCGAGCCGAACCCGCCGCCGTCGCGGATCGCGCGCACCTGCTCGAACACGGCCTCGTCGCGGTCGGCCGCGCCCCCGGAGAAGATCACGATCCGGCGGCCGTCGAACGCGGCCTGGACGACGTGGCGCACGCGCTCGGCGAGCGTCCCGATCGGCACGCCCTCCTTCTCGTAGACCTTCTTGGCGGCGGCCTGCTCGAGGTGCCCGGACGGGAGCTTCACCTTGATGACGTGGGCGCCGAGCTGCGCGGCGATGTGCGCGGCGTACGCGGTGACGTCGATCGCCGTCTCGCCGTCCTTGGACAGCCCCGAGCCGCGCGGGTAGGACCACACGACCACGGCGAGCCCGTGCGCCTTCGCCTCCTCGGCCAGCTCGCGGAGCTGGCCGTACATCGCCAGGCGGTGCTCCGAGCCCGGGTAGATGGTGAAGCCGATCGCGACGCAGCCCAGGCGCACGGCGTCGCGGACGCTGCCGGTGAGCGCCTGCGCGGGATCGCGCTCCTCGAGCAGCACGTCGTGGCTGTTGAGCTTGAGGATCAGCGGGAGCTGCCCCGCGAACTCGCGCGCGCCGGCCTCGAGGAAGCCGAGCGGCGCCGCGTACGCGTTGCAGCCCGCCGCGAGCGCCAGCGCGAAGTGGTAGCGCGGGTCGTAGCCCGGCGGGTTCATCGCGAACGAGCGCCCCGGCCCGTGCTCGAACCCCTGGTCCACGGGCAGGATCACGAGCTTGCCCGTGCCCGCGAGCGTGCCGTGCTCGAGCAGGCGCGCGAGGTTGGCGAGGGTGCCCGGGCTGTCGCTGCCGTACCAGCTCAGGATCTCCTTCGTCCGGTCCGTCATCATCACTGCCTCCCTGCGCTGAAGTCCTCCGCCGGCGCCACGTCCTCGGCGCTCCCGATCAGGAGCGGCACCCGCTGGTGCGGCGTGGCCGGCGGGATGGTCATGCTCCGCTCGCGGCCCGTGGACGCGCGGCCGCCCGCCTGCTCGGCGATGAACGCCATCGGCGCGGCCTCGTCCTGGAGCCGGAGCCTGCCGTCCGCCTTGCCGGCGTCGGCCGGGTAGAGCGGGTAGAGAGAGAGAGATGCGCGCGCGATGATCCGCCCCGCGACCGCGAGCCGGGTGAGCAGGAGCGTCAGGTCCTCGACGAGGGGGCCGCCGACGTCCCTCAGGTGGTCGTGCAGGGTGACGGGCCCCGGCTCGCTCATGGCGTCGAACCTACCACGGGTCGGGCGCCGCCGGCGCTCCAGCGTGCCCCCGGGAGGACACGCCCGCGGGGGCCGCGGCGCCGGCTACTCGGCCGTCGCGACGGGGACCAGGAGCGCGGCGAGGTCCGGGCCCGCGACGAGGGCCGGCGCCAGACGGATCACGCGCTCCTCGCGTCGAGCAACGACTCGAAGAAGCTGCGGAGCGGCGGCAGGTTCGCGAACAGCGCCTGGAAGGCCTCGCGGTCCACCGCCATGAGGTTCACGCCGCTCACGCTCCGGACCATCGCGGAGCGCGGTTGGTCGCTGATCAGCGCGATCTCCCCGAAGACCTCGCCCGGGCCGAGCCGCCGGAGCGGGACCTCGCCCCGCCCGGGCACCTGCTTGAGGACCTCGACCTCGCCGTCCACGATCACGTAGAGCCGGTCGCCGCGGTCACCCTCGCGGAAGATCACCTCGCGCGGCTCGAAGTGCTCGCGGCGGATGCCCGCGGGCTTCTCGGTCTTGAGCTGGACGATATCGGGCGGCAGGAGCAGGTCGAGCGTCCAGTCGGTCGCGACGCGGAGCTTGCGGTCGAGTCCCGGCAGCTTCAGCAGATAGATCGTCCGCCAGAGCCACCACGCGAGGAAGCCGGAGAGCTTGACGCCGAAGACCTCGGCGACGGCCGAGCGGTGGCCGAGCGCGCCCATCTTGCCGAGCGCCGTGAACGCGAACGTCCGCCGCGCCGCCCCCCGGAGCGTCGCGGCGACGTTCTCGGCGACGCAGCGCGCCTGGCGCGTCGCGTGCTGCGCCGTCGGCGGGCACGGCTCGCCGCTCCGCCCGTCGAGCGCCCAGGCGCAGTCGCCGACCGCCCAGACCCCCGGGTGATCGGGGACCGCGAGGTGGCCGTCCACGACGATGCGCCCCCGCTCCATCTTGAGCGGCAGCGCGGCCAGGAGCGGGTTCGGCGCCGACGGCACGGTGCTGACGAGCGTGCGCGTGGGAATCCGCCCGCCGTCGGCGAGCAGCGCGGCGTCGGCCGTCGCGCCGGCCAGGCGCGTGTCGAGGCGGATCTCGACGCCCCGCCGCCGGAGGAGCCGCTGGGCGAACTCGGCGAGCGAGCGCGACAGCTCGGGCAGGATGAGGCCGCCCGCGTGCAGGAGAACGACCCGGATCTCCTCGCGCCGGAGATTCTTGAAGCTCCGGGCGCCGGCGTGCACGAAGTCGTTCAGCTCGGCGACCGCCTCCACGCCCGAGAAGCCGCCGCCCGCGACGACGAACGTGAGCAGCGCCCGGCGCATCTCGGGGTCCGGCTCGATGTCCGCCTCCTCGAGCGTGTGGATCATGCGGTTGCGCAGCGCGAGCGCGTCCCCGAGGTACTTGAACGGCAGCGCGTGCTCGGCGAGGCCCGGCTGGCCCGCGAAGCTCGTCACGTTGCCGAGCGCGAGCACGAGATGGTCGTACTCGAGCGCGCACTGGCGCGAGCCGAAGCCCGCCGCCGCCGAGACGCGCCGCCTGGCCAGGTCGATCTTCTCGACCTCGCGCGTGTAGAGGTTCGTGCGCGGGCAGAGCCGGCGGATCGGCGTGATCGTGTCGAGGAGGCCGATGCTGCCGGAGATCACCTCCGGGAGCATGGGCTGGAACACGAGGTAGTTCTCGCGGCTCACGAGGCCGAGCTCGACCTCGCCCCGCCGGAGCTCGCGCCGCAGGAGCTTCTCGAGGGCGATCGCGGTGTAGACGCCGCCGAAGCCCCCGCCGAGGATCAGGAGGCGCGTCGGCCGTGCGGACGCCATGTCTCACCGAAGTAGTCGATGTAGCGGTCGATCGCGCGGCGCCGGTCGGCGAGCAGCGCGGTCAGGTAGATGATGCTGTCGGCCAGCGCGAGCACGGGCGCGCCTCCGGTCTTGCTCATGGCCTGGGTCCTCCCGCCGGTGGGACACGGCGGTCGGGCGCCCCGGTTCGCGGAGAGCGAGAAGCCATCGGCTCAGGGCCTCCGTGTCCGGGGAGCGGCGGCGCTCCCCCGGACATCCGGTCAGGCGAGCGCGTGCCAGGCGCGCAGGGTCTCGGCGACGGACCAGGCCTGCGCGATGCAGCCGCGCGGCGCGAACGGCGGATCGCCGTCGAAGATCTCGGCGATCGAGCCGACGCCGTGGTCGCCCATGTGGTGCTCGAGCGGCGCGAGGAAGCCGCGCGCGGCCGCCGCGTCGCCGTGCACCCGGAAGTGGGCGAGCGCGAACGGGCCGAGGAGCCACGCCCACACGGTGCCCTGATGGTAGGCGCCGTCGCGCGCGACCTGGTCGCCGCCGTAGCGGCCCCGGTACTGCGGGTGCCCGGGCGCGAGGCTCCGGAGCCCGTACGAGGTGAGCAGGTGGCGGGCACACGCGTCCACGACCTGCGCGCGGCGCTCGGGCGCCAGCGGGCTCTCGGGCAGCGACACGGCGAGGATCTGGTTCGGCCGGAGCGCGTCGTCGGCCCCCGCCGGCCCGTCGAGCACGTCGTAGCAGCAGGCGGCCGGCGCGTTCCAGAACCGCTCGAACCCGGCCTGCACCCGGGCCGCCGCCGCCTCCCACGCCTCCGCCGGCTGGTGGAGCCGTCGCGCGAAGCCGGCCATCGCGCGAAGCGCGTTGTACCAGAGCGCGTTGATCTCGACCGCCTTGCCCGTGCGCGGCGTCACGACCCAGTCGCCGACCTTCGCGTCCATCCACGTGAGCTGCACGCCGGGCTCGCCCGAGGCGAGCAGCCCGTCGGCCGGATCCACCCTGATGCCGTACCGGGTGCCCGTGCGGTGCCAGCGGACGATCTCCTCGAGCACCGGCCAGAGCTCCTTCAGCGTGGCGTCGTCGGCCGTCGCCGCATGGTAGGCGCGGATCGCCTCGACGTACCAGAGCGTCGCGTCCACGGTGTTGTACTCGGGCGCCTCGCCCGCGTCCGGGAAGCGGTTCGGGAGCATCCCGTGGTCCACGAAGCGCGCGAAGGTCGTGAGGATGCGGCGCGCGACGTCGGGGCGGCCGGTCGTGAGCGTGAGTCCCGGCAGCGCGATCATCGTGTCGCGCCCCCAGTCGCCGAACCAGTGGTAGCCGGCGATCACGGTCATGCCGAGGGGATCGTCGGCCAGCGGCCGCCGGGAGACGAACTGATCGGCGGCGAGGACGAGCCGGCGGACCCAGTCGGGCGCGCCCCGCGCCGCCGGCTGCGCGCGCCGCCACGCCGCGAGCACGTCGGCCTCGTGCCGCGCGCGCCGCCGGAGGGCGGCCTCGCCGTCGAGCGCCGGGTCGCCCTCGGCCGAGAGCACGAGCGTCAGCGTCCCGCCGGGCGGAAGCGCCGCGCGGAAGGTCGCCGCGTGCAGGTGGTCCTCCTCGGCGTCGAGCCCGCGCGCGCGCTCGGCGGCGCGGTCGAAGCGGCGGTACCACGTGTGGGCGATCCGCGCCTCCGCGCCCTCGGCGAGCAGCAGGAGCGGCCGCGCGCCCGGGAAGGCGACGACCCTGACGCCGTGCCGCACGGCGGCGACGTCCATCTGCCAGGCGTCGCCGTGCGTGCTCCCATGGTAGTCGCGGTGGTTGACGAGCACCTTGAGCTCGAGCCCCACGGGCCCCCGCGCGCGCAGCGCCCGGTAGCGCACGTGGGTCGTATTGGCGCCCGGCTCCATCCAGACGCGCTTCTCGACGAGGGCGTCGGCCACGGCGTACGTCCACACGGGCGAGGTCCCGTCGAGGGTGAACCGCTCGATCGCCTGCCAGCCCGGCGGGTCCACGACCCCGCCGGCCCAGCGGTGGGTCGCGAGGGGCCGGGTGAGCCCGTCGTACTCGACGGTCTCGTCCACGTCCGCCACGAGCAGCGTGCGCCCGAGCGGCGGCGTGAGCGCCGCGACCAGCAGGCCGTGGTAGCGGCGCGTCAGCGTGCCCGCGACCGTGCCCGACGCGAAGCCGCCGAGGCCGTTGGCGCAGAGCCACTCGCGCCGCTCGGCGGTGGCGAGGTCGCCCGCGACCTCGCGGCCCCAGTCGATCACGCGAGCCGCTCCACGAGGTGGTCGGCGACCCGGAGCGCGTTGGCCATGATCGTGAGCGCGGGGTTCACCGCGGCGCTCGACGGGAAGACGCTCGCGTCCACCACATAGAGGTTGTCCACCTCGTGCGCGCGGCAGTTCACGTCGAGCGCCGACGTCTTCGGATCCCGCCCGAAGCGGACCGTGCCGTTCTGGTGCGCCACGCCCGCCAGCGGGATCCGCTGCCCGAGATAGAGGCTGCGGGCGAACAGGCCCTCGTGGCACGCGTGGCCGTGGACGCGGCAGCGCGTCTGCTGCGCCATCAGGTCCTTGAGCTTCGCGCCGAGGCGCCGGTGGCCTTCCTCGTTGTTCGGGCGGTACGCGAGCACCACGTTCCCCTCTCGATCCAGCGTGACGCGGTTGTCCGGGTCGGGCAAGTCCTCCGAGGTGAGCCAGAAGTCGAGCGAGTGCCGCGCCATCAGCTCGAGGGTGAAGCCCGGCGCGAGCGCCGGGGCACCGGCCCGGAGCGTGTCGCCGTCGAGCTTGCCGACGAACGAGATGTGCCCCATCGGCCACTCCCAGTCCTCGGCGCCGAAGTAGAAGTCGTTGAGGGCGAGGGTCTTCTGGAAGACCGTCGGGTTCGGACACTTCGAGACCGCCATGAGCACCGAGTTGACGTGGCCCATGTAGTGCCGGCCGACGACGTCCGAGCCGTTGGCCAGCCCACGCGGATGCCGGTCGTTGGCCGAGCGCAGGAGCAGCGCCGCGGAGTTGATGGCGCCGCCCGCGACGACCACCAGGTCGGCCGCGTACGTCTCGGTGGCGCCCCCGCGCTCGACGACCAGGCCCGTCACCTCGCGGCCCGAGGCGCTCGTCAGGAACCGGCGCACGCAGGCGCCGGTCAACAGCGTGACGTTGTCGTGCGCGAGCGCCGGGTCCACGCAGACCACCTGGGCGTCGGCCTTGGCGGAGACCAGGCACGGGTGGCCGTCGCAGGTCTCGCAGCGGATGCAGCGGCTCGCCTGCGGATTTCGCTCGTCGAGCATCACGCCGAGCGGGACGTGGAACGGACGGCGGCCGAGGCGCGCCCAGTCGTCGCTGAGCCGCTGGATGCGCGGCTCGTGGCTGACCGGAGGGTGCGGGTACGGCGCGCCGGCGGGCGGCTCCGTGGGATCGACGCCGCGCTCGCCGTGCACGTGGTAGAGCTGCTCGGCCCGCGTGTAGTACGGCTCCAGGTCCTCGTAGGAGATCGGCCACGCCGGCGAGACCCCGCCGTGGTGCTTGACCTCGCCGAAGTCCTCGCGACGCAGGCGGAAGAGCGCGGCGCCGTAGAACTTGGTGTTGCCGCCGACCCAGTAGTTCGTGTGCGGGTGGAGCGCGTTGCCGTCCCGGTCGCGCCAGACTTCCCTGGTGGCGTACTTGCCCTCGAGGTTGACGGCCCGCGTGCTCCAGTTGTCTTTCTCGCGCGGAACGTACTCGCCGCGCTCGAGGAGCAGGATGCGCTTGCCGGTCCCCGCCAGCGCCCACGCGAGGGTGCCGCCGCCCGCGCCGGTCCCGACGATCGCGATGTCGTAGCGTGCCGCCATGTCGCCTACCCTCCGTGAGCGAACTCGGGATAGAGGGTCATCCCGCCGTCCACGTAGATCGTCTGGCCGTGGACGTAGTCGGCGTCGTCGGAGGCGAGGAACGCCGCGACCTTGCCGATGTCCTCCGGGAGCCCGATGCGCCCGTAGGGGATGAGCCGCAGGAGCGCCGCGAGCGCCTCGGGTGTGGACCAGGCCTCGCGGTTGATCGGCGTCATGATCGCGCCCGGCGCCACCGAGTTCACGCGGATCCGGTGGGGCGCGAGCTCCTGCGCGAGCGACTTCATGAACATGCCGACGCCGCCCTTGGACGCCGCGTAGTTGACGTGGCCCGCCCAGGGGATCACCTCGTGGACGGACGACACGCAGATGATCTTGCCGGCCGCGCGGGAGATCTCCGGGCGGACGCCGCGGCGGATCATCCTGCGCGCCGCCGCCCGGGCGCAGAGGAACATGCCGGTCAGGTTCACGCCGAGCACGGTGTTCCACTGCTCGAGACTCATCTCGGGGAACACCGCGTCGCGCTGGAGCCCCGCGTTGTTCACGAGGATGTCGATGCCGCCCCAGGCCTGCTCCATCCCGGCGAACATCGTCTCGACCTCGGCCTCCCGGGAGACGTCGGCGCGGATCGCCAGCGCGTCCACGCCGTTGGCCGAGATGTCGTCCACGACCCGGGCCGCGTCCTCGGGCTTCGACACGTAGTTGACGACGACGGCGGCGCCGGCGGCGCCGAGCGCGCGGGCGATGCCCGCGCCGATGCCCGAGTTCGCGCCCGTCACGAGCGCCTTCTGTCCCCGGAGCGGCTGAGAGTCCATGGCTGGCTCCTCGTCGGCGGTTTTCGTGGCGCCCTTGAGACACGGCGGGCGTTCCCCGCGGTTCGCGTCCGAGCGCCACGAGACGCGGGCGGGGCGCCAGGCGCTCGGGGCCGACGCGGCTACGGCACGGCGGCCCGGGCGGGCGGCGCCATCATGACGCGCGTCATCCGCTCGCGCAGCGCCATGCGCGCGCGGTGCAGGCGTGACTTCACCGAGGCGACCGACTCGCCCAGGATCTCGGCGACCTCCCCGTTCGCGAGCTCCTCGACGTCGCGCAGGATCAGGACCGCGCGGTGGCGCTCGGGCAGGGCCGCGATGGCGTCCGTCAGCGCGGCGCGGCGCTCGCGCGAGAGCAGCTCCGCCTCCGGGGTGGCGGACCAGTCGGCGACGACCCAGGCGCGCGCGCCCTCGCGGTGGCCGTCGGCCCTGAACCGCGGCAGCTCGGCGTCGAGCGAGACCTCGACCTGGAAGCGCCGGCCGCGGCGCTTGTTGAGGGCCGCGTTCGTGGCGATGCGGTAGATCCACGTGCCGAGCCGGGCGCGCCCCTCGAAGCCCGCGATCGAGCGCACGAGGCCGAGGAACACGTCCTGCACGACCTCCTCGGCGTCGGAGGACGAGCGCGTGATCCCGTGCACGAGGCGCCACACGCGCGGCGCATAGCGCTGCATCAGGGCCTCGAGCGCCGCGGGGTCGCCGCGGCGCAGCCCTTCCACCAGCTCGAGGTCGGTCGTCGTCGCGCCCATGGTGTCCTCCCAGGCCCGGAGCTGCTCGGCCACGAACGGCGTCGGGGCGGCCAGCCGGACGCCGCGCCCCGCGAGTCCGCGGAGCAGCCCCACGCCCCGCCGATCCACGAAGGCCACGCCGGCCAGGTGCAGGACGAGCCCGCGCCCGCCCGCGAGGAACGGCTCGGTGAGCCGGCCGAGCTCCTCCACCCAGGGACCGACGAGACGTCCCTCGAGCCGGAGGGTCGACATCCCGTCCGGCGCCTCGACCGCGTCGATCTTGAGCATGCGCCCCGGGTCTCCGCAGGCGCGCGGCTGCAAGAGCCGTGCGCGCCGGACGCCCTGGCGGACCTCGACGCAAGGTGGCGTGGAACAAGGCGGGGGCGCGGGCGGCTTGACCGCGCGGCCCACGAAGGCTCGCGGGACCCACGAGATCCGCCCCGGTGGGCTACGAGGCGTCGTGGCCGGCCCGCTTGATCCCGAGCCGCTCCATCCGGCTGCGCAGGGTGCTGGGATGGACCTCGAGGCGGTGGGCGGCGCCCTTCGGGCCCTCGATGACCCAGTCCGCCTCGGCGAGCGCGGCGAGGATCCGCTCCCGCTCGACCTGCTCGAGGGCGGCGCCGAGGCCGCCGGACCCCGCGCCGACGGCCGGCGGGCGCGCGGACGCCTCGGGCGCGGCGAGCAGGACGTCGGCGCCGATCTCGAGCACCGGCCCCTCGGCGAGCACCACCGCGCGCTCGATCACGTTCGAGAGCTCCCGGACGTTGCCGGGCCACGGGTAGGCGGCGAGCCGCTCGAGCGTTCCGTCCGAGAGGCGCTCGACGCGCTTGCCGAACTCGCGCGCGAAGCGCTCGAGGAAGAACATCGCGAGCTGCGGGATGTCCCCGCGCCGCGCGCGCAGCGGCGGGACCTCGAGCGGGACCACGTTGAGGCGATAGAAGAGGTCGGCGCGGAAGCGGCCCGTACGCACCGCCTCCGCGAGGTCGCGGTTCGTGGCGGCGATGACGCGCACGTCCACGCGCTTCGTCGCGCTGCTGCCGACGGGCTCGAACTCCCGCTCCTGGAGGACGCGGAGCAGCTTCACCTGCGTCTCGAGCGAGAGCTCGCCCACCTCGTCCAGGAAGATCGTGCCGTGATCGGCGAGCTCGAACCGTCCGATACGCCGCTCGAGCGCGCCGGTGAAGGCGCCCTTGACGTGGCCGAAGAGCTCGCTCTCGACGAGGCCCGACGCGATCGCGCTGCAGCTCACCTTGACCAGCGGCTGCGCGCGGCGCGCGCTCCGCTCGTGGATGGCCCGCGCGATCAGCTCCTTGCCGGTACCGGTCTCGCCGGTGACGAGCACCGTGGCGTCGGTGGCCGCGACCTGCTCGACCCGGCGGAGCGCCGCCAGGAGGGCCGGGCTCGAGCCCACCATCTCGACGAAGTCGTGCTCCCGCTTGATCTCCTCCCGGAGGTACACGTTCTCACGCTCGAGCCGCGCCTTCAGCGTCCCGATCTCCTCGTAGGCCTTCATGTTCTCGATCGCCAGCGCGACCTGGTTCGCGGCCTGCTGCAGGAACGCCACGTCGGCGCCGGCGTACCGCCCGGGGCGCGTGCTCGCGACGGCCAGCACGCCGATGCTCCGACCGCGCACGATCAGCGGGACGATCACGTAGGAGCGCACGCCGTCCTCGAGCGCGCGATCCTCCATCGGGAATTCGCGCTCCCGCTCGAGGTCGCGGCGGAGCAGCGGCTCCTGGCGCTGGAACGCGCGGCCCACGTGGGTCTCGCCCGCGCCCATCTCCAGGCCGACGACGAAGTACGTCGAGGACAGCGACGACTCGAGCACGTAGAGGCTCAGCACGTCGCGCCGCGGGTCGTGCAGGAAGATCGCGGCGCGCTCGAAGTCCACGACGCGGCGGAGCGCGCGGGCGATCGCGTGGAAGAGCGCGTCGCGCGTCAGGTTGGAGACCAGCGCGTTGTTGATCTCCAGGAGCGTGCGGTACCGCTCCGCCTCGCTCGCGGCACTCGTGTCCGGGGGCCGGCTCGCCATGGCGGCTGGCCCCCCATTGTACGCCCGGCGGTGCGGGGCTCCGGGCGGCGGCGCGCCCGGGTGCGCGCGCGGGGCCGGGGGAGTCCGGCGAATCCGATGACGGGGCGCGCCCATCGCAAGGGGTGGAGGACAACACATATGATCGGGATGATCGTGGCGCTCGCGCTGATCCTGGCGCTGGTCATCGGCCCGCTCGTCTGGGGCATCCGCGCCGACCGGCGCCACGCCCGCGCGGACCTGCTCGCCGCCGTCGTGCGCGCCGCCGTCAACCGGCGCCTGCACGGCGAGTCGCTGCTCTCGGTGGAGGTGCACCCGCGGACGCTGCTGCGCCCCGGGCGCGTCGTGCTGTCCACGCCGCACGGCTACGAGTGGCTCGCCGAGGAGGCGTGGCCCGTCGTCGCCGCCCTGGTGCCGCGGAGCTGGGAGCTCGTGGTCCGGCCGGCGCACGCGCTCGAGCCGGAGGATCTGGCGCGCGCCGCGTGAGCCCGGCCGCGCTCAGCGTCGCCTGAGGGTCGAGAGGAGGAACTCGCGCAGGCGGGCCCGGAGCGCCGCCGGCATCTCCGTGCGCATCGCGCCCGCCGCGAGCTGGCGCGTCCTCCGGTAGGTGCGGAGATACGCCACGCACTCGTCGCACTCCGCGAGATGGCGCTCGAGCCGTTGCGCCGCCTCGCCGCCGAGCTCGGCCGCGACGTAGTCTCCCAGGATCGCGATCGCCTCCCGGCACGCCAGCACACGCCCCCTCCTCGTCAGTTCGACACGCGGAATCGCGCCCCGGATTCGGCGTGTCTCACGGGCCGATGCGGGACGCGCCGAGCCTCCACTGGCCCGAGTACCTGATCGAGGCGGCCGGCCTCGGCCTGTTCATGGCGGCCGCCGGCGGCTTCGCCGTGCTCCTGTTCCATCCGGCCTCCGCCGTGCCCCCGGCGGTCGGCGATCCCCTGCTCCGCCGCTCGCTCATGGGGCTCGCGATGGGGCTCACCGCCGTCGGCCTGATCTACTCGCCCTGGGGCCAGCGATCGGGCGCCCACTTCAATCCCGCGGTGACACTCACGTTCTTCCGTCTCGGCAAGATCGCCGGCCCGGACGCCCTCGGCTACGCGGCGGCGCAGGCCGCCGGCGGTGTCGTGGGCCTGGTGCTCGTCTGGGCGGCCACGCGGGGGCTCGTCGCCGACCCGTCGGTCCGCTGGGTCGTCACCGTGCCCGGCGCGCGCGGCGCGGGCGTCGCGTTCGTCGCCGAGGCCGCGATGTCGTTCCTCCTGATGACGGTCGTCCTCGCCGCGTCGAACACGCCCCGTCTCGCGCGGCGCACGGGCCTGTTCGCGGGCGTGCTGGTCGCGGCGTACATCACCGTGGAGGCGCCGCTCTCGGGCATGAGCCTGAACCCGGCGCGCACCTTCGCCTCCGCGCTGCCCGCGAGCGTCTGGACGGCGTTCTGGGTCTACCTCGCGGCGCCGCCGCTCGGCATGCTGCTCGCGGCCGAGCTGTACGCGCGGCTCGCGCGCGGCCCGGTCCGGTGCGCCAAGCTCCACCACGACAACCCGCGCCGCTGCATCTTCCGCTGCGGCTACAGGCCCCGAGGAGCGCCGTGATGCACCGCGATCCCTCGCTGGCGAGACGGACCGCCCTCCTCTTCGTCGCGCTCGCGCTCCTGCTCGGCGTGAAGGGCCCGGCGCCGGCCGACCAGTCCGCGCCCGCGGCGCTGGCGCGCGCCGTGGACGCCGTCGGCATCACCGTGTCGGACATGGACCGCGCGATCGCCTTCTACACCAGGGTCCTCTTCTTCGAGAAGGTCTCCGACGTCGAGGCGTGGGGCGACGAGGTCGAGCACGTGCACGGCGTCTTCGGCGCGCGGCTGCGGGTCGCGCGCCTCACGCTCGGCGCCGAGGCGATCGAGCTCACCGAGTTCCTCACGCCCAGGGGCCGCCCGCTACCCGCGGACTCGCGGAGCAACGACCGGTGGTTCCAGCACGTGGCGATCGTCGTCAACGACATCGACCAGGCGTACCTCTGGCTGCGCCGGCACCGGGTCGAGCACGTCTCGCCCGCGCCGCAGACGCTGCCCGACTGGAACCCGAGCGCGGGCGGCATCCGGGCCTTCTACTTCAAGGACCCGGACGGGCACCCGCTCGAGATCCTCCAGTTCCCGCCCGGCAAGGGCGACCCGCGCTGGCACCGGCCGAGCGACCGCGTCTTCCTCGGCATCGACCACACCGCGATCGTCGTGGGCGCGACGGACGCGAGCCTCCGCTTCTGGCGCGACGCGCTCGGGCTGCGCGTGGCGGGCCGGAGCGAGAACTGGGGACCGGAGCAGGAGCGGCTCAACAACGTCTTCGGCGCGCGTCTTCGCATCACCACGCTGCGCGCCGCCGCCGGCCCCGGCGTGGAGCTGCTCGAGTACCTGGCGCCGCCCGGCGGGCGGGCCGCCCCCGTGGACGCGCGCGCCAACGACCTCGCGCACTGGCAGGTCGTGCTCGCGACGCCCGACGCCGGGGCGGCCGCGGCCGCGCTCCGGGCCGCCCGGGCGCCGCTCGTCTCCTCGCGGGTCGTCACGCTGCCCGACGCGGGCGCTGCGCCCCGCGCCGCGTTCGTCGCGCGCGACCCGGACGGGCACGCGCTCCAGCTCCGCTCGCGCTGAGCGCCGGCGAAACGGGCTGGCAGTCGCCCGGTGGCTGGCGTAGAGTCTCGCCATGCCGACCATGGAGGAGTACGCCAGGCAGCCGCTCGCCGACCGTCTGAAGCGCCTCGAGCGCACCGCCGACGAGCTCGCCGCCGCGCTCGCGGGCCGAAGCGACGCCGTCCTCGCGCGCCGCCCGGACGAGAAGAACTGGGCCGCGAAGGAGGTTCTCTGCCACCTCCGCGACACCGAGGAGTCGTTCATGGGCCGCTTCGAGTCGATCCTGGCCATGGACGAGCCGAAGTTCCTGGGCGTGAGCCCGGATCGCTGGGCCGAGGAGCGCCAGTACCTCCGGAGCGACGCCGGCGCCGCGCTCGCCGCCTTTCGCCGGCGCCGCGCCGAGACGCTCGCCTACCTCCGCAAGCTCGCGCCCGGCCAGCTCGCGCGCGGCGGCGTGCACGCCACGCGCGGGCGGATGACGATCGACGACTTCGTCAGCATGATGGCGTGGCACGACGACAACCACCTCGACCAGCTCGAGCGCGCGCTCGAAGGGAAAGCCTGAGCGCGCAGTACCGGTTCCCCGAGGGGGGCACGCGCTTCCTGCTCTACCCGCAGGCGACGACCGTGCGGGGCTTCGAGTTGCCGCGGCTCGTCCGCCTCGCCGCGCCGCCCGGCGCGATCGCGGCCGGGCCGAGGGACGGCCGCCTCCAGGTCGTGGACGCCCTCCACAAGGCGCCCTATCGCCGCCTCGCGACCGGCGAGTACCTCTGGCGCCCGCCGTACCCCCGCGGCGAGCCGCGCCGGCGTCCGGTGCGGCCGAACGCGCAGGGCCACTTCGACCACCTCAGGCCCGGGACGCCCGCGTTCTCCGCCGCCGCGACGTTCGCGGCCGCCGCGTGCGTGCTCGACATCTGGGAGCACTATCTCGGCCGGCGCCTGCGCTTGCGCCTCAACCCGCGGCAGCGGCGATTCGAGCTCATCCCGCGGGTGCCCCGCCTCGGCGACAACGCCTACTCGGGCGTCGGCTACGTGGAGTTCGGTTTCGCCGATGCGGACCCGCGCCAGCCCTACTGCGAGAACCTCGATGTCGTCGCCCACGAGGTCGGCCATCACATCCTGCGGGCCGTGATCGGGCGCACGCCCGCGGGCGAGGCGGCCTTCGAGCACCAGGCGCACGTCGAGGCCGCCGCCGACCTCGTGTCGCTCGTCGCCGTCCTGCACTTCGACCGCGTGGTGGCCCACCTGCTCGAGCAGACCCGCGGCAAGCTCCACTCCCGCAACGTCGCGTCGCGGATCGGCGAGTTCCGCAGCGAGTGGAGCGGCCGTCTGGAGGCGCGGACCGCGTTCCACGACAAGCGCCTCGCCGACGTCGCGCGCGCCCGGCGGAAGGGCGACTTCCACACGTACGGCCGGCCGTTCCTCGGCGCCGCGTACGAGGTGCTCGTCGAGATCTACGAGAGCCACCTCGTGCGCCGCGAGCTGATCTCGAGCCGGCTCGCGCGGCGCTCGAGCCGCGCCACGGCCCGGTCCCGGCGCGCGCTCCGTCGCGAGTTCGGCGGGCGCTACCGGCTGAACCCCGACGGCTTCGCCGACGCCCTCCGGCACGCCACCGCCGACTTCGCGCGGCTGCTCGCGCTGGCCTGGCAGCGGACGCGCCCGGGGCCGGCCACGTTCGCCCGGGTCGCCGGGAACCTCGTGGCGGCCGACCGCCGGCTCGCGGGGGGGCGCTACGGCCGGGTCATCCGCCGCGCGTTCGCCCAGCGGGGGATCGCGGCGCGGAGCCGGCGCCCGTGAGGGCGCGGCTGCTCGTCACGGGGGCCGGGGGCGCGGCGGCCAGCAACCTGATCCGGAGCCTCCGCGCCGGGCTCCCCTCGCTCGCCGTCGTCGGCTGCCACTCGGACCGCTTCATCCTCCGGAAGTCCACGGCCGCCCGGAACTACCTCGTGCCCGACGTGACCCATCCGGACTTCCTGCGCGGGCTCGGACGGGTGGCCGCGCGCGAGCGAATCGACCTGCTCGTGCCGACGACGGACGCCGAGGTGCGCGCGCTCGCCCGCGCGCGGGCGCGACTGCCCTGCCGGGTGTTCCTGCCGCGGCCCGCCGTGGTCGAGCTGTGCCAGGACAAGTACCGCCTGGCCCGGCTGCTCCGACGCCACGGGATCCCCGCCCCGCTCACCTACCCCGTGCGCAGCCTCGAGGCGCTCGACGGGCTGTTCGCGCGCCTGCCGGGCCCGCTGGTCTGGTGCCGCATCCGCGCGGGCAGCGGCTCGATGGGGGCGGCGCCGATGCGGCGGCCCGAGCAGGCGCGGGGCTGGATCGCCTACTGGCGGGAGATGCGCGGCGTCCCCGTCACCGCCTTCACGCTGTCGGAGTACCTGCCGGGGCGGGACTTCTCCTGCATGGCCCTGTGGAAGGACGGCGCCCTGATCCTCGTGAAGACCTGCGAGCGCCTCTCCTACTTCGGGGGCGGCGCCCAGCCGAGCGGCATCTCCTCCGTGTCCCAGCTCGCGAAGACCGTCCGCGAGCCCCGGGTGGTGGAGGCGTGCACGGCGGCGATCCGGGTGCTCGACCCGAGAGCGTCCGGGGTCTTCAACTTCGACCTGCGCGAGGACCGCCGCGGCGCCGTCTGCATCACGGAGATCAACGCCGGGCGCTTCCCGTCGGGGACCAACGTCTACGACCTCACCGGTCGGCACAACCTGGCGGCGGCGTTCGTCCGGATCGCCCTCGGGGCGCGCGTGGACCTGCACGACGTCTACGAGCCGGCGGAGGGGTACTACACGGTGCGGGACCTCGACACCCCGACAGGCGTCTTCCATGAAGACGATTTATTCGATAGGATCGTGGACGCGCGGGGGTAGGGTGCCCGCCTGAGCTGCCTCACCACCTATCGCAGCAGGGGAGGATCGCCATGCCGTTCAAGAGCCCGCTGTCGGCGAAGCAGAAGCGCCGGGTCAGCATCCTCATGCGAGGGCCCCTCGACAGGAAGCAGCTCCGGGGGGTCAAGAAGAAGATCCAGGGCGCGATCAAGGCCTACGGGAACCAGGTCCGGATCCGGAAGTAGCCCGCCGCGGCTCGGCGTGGCGCGCCCGACCGACCGCCGCGAGGTGCATCGCATCGAGCTGGTGGGCGAGCTCGATGCGCACGACGTCGAGGCGCTCCAGCTCGAGCTCCGGCGGCTGCTCAGGCGCCACGCGCCGATGCTCCGGCAGGTGCGCATCGAGACGCGCACGGTGCGGCGGAAGGGGCGCTCAGCCTAGCTCCGACAGCGCCGCCGCGGTCGAGGCGAGCCAGCGGGGCATCCCCAGCTCGGACAGCTCGGCCGCGGCGGCCTGAAGCGCCGCGCGCGCCGCGACCCGGTCCCCGGCGCGTTGCGCCTGCGTGCCGAGCCCCAGCCGGCAGAGCGCCGCGAGGGGCCGCATCCCGAGCTCCACCGCCAGCGCGAGCGCCTCGGCGAGTGGCTCCCGCGCGCCGTCTGCGCCGGAGTCCGTGGCGAGCGCGATCTCGCCGAGGAGCCGCAGCACCCACGCCTCGTGGCCGCGCTCGCCCTGGCTCCGCGCGAGCGTGAGGGCCCGGCGGGCGACGTCGCGCGCGTCGCCGGCGCGCCCGGCCCGCAGGTACGCCTCCCCCAGGCAGCAGAGCACCAGCGAGTGCCCCGCCACCAGCCGCATCGCGTCCGACTGCGCGACGGCGCGCTCGATCAGCGGCACGGCCTCGGGGGCGCGCCCGGCGAGCGCCAGGCCGAGCCCGAGGCGCGAGGCGAACGGCGGCAGCCAGAGCGACAGGCCGAAGGTCCGACAGAGCTCGAGACCGCGCTCGAGCACCGGGATCGCCGCCTCGAGGTCGCCACGGCGGAGGTGCACGGCGCCGAGTCCCGCGCACGCTGTCGCGAGCGTGAACGGGTGGTCGACGGCCTCGGCGATGCCGACCGCCTCCTCGCCGAGCCTGATCCCGTCGGCGAACTCGCCCAGCTCGGCGAGGCACCACACGAGGCAGGTCCGCGAGTGGACGGAGGGGAGCTGCGCGAACCCGAGCGCCTGGTGCTTCCGCTCGCCCTCGAGCGCCGCGACGTTCCACCGGAGCAGCGGGACCGCGCCGCGGTAATCGCCCAGGCCATAGCGCGTCTGTCCGACGTAGGTCTTCGTCCGCAGCTTCAGCAGGAGATCGTCGACGACCTCGGCGATCGCGAGCGCCTGGCGCCCGTACTCGACGGCCTGGGTCTGGTCGCCCGTCAGCCGGAAGTAGTCGGTCAGGAACGCCAGCGCCCGCCCGAGCCGCGTCTGGTCGCCGAGCTCCCGCGCGAGGGCCTCCGCGCGCCGCAGCGCACTCACGGTCCGGTCGAGCTCGCCCAGCGGCTGCAGCGCGATCCTGAGCTCGAAGTGCAGGTCGACCGCCTCGGCGGCCCGCGCGCGGTCCTCGGGGAGCGCCGCCAGCGCCGCGAGCGCGCGCTCGAAGTAGGCGGCGGCCTCGCGGTGCGCGCAGCGCGTGAACGCCTTGAGCCCCGCCTGGCGCAGGTACCCGTGCGCCTTCGCCAGCACCCCGCCCTCGACCGCGTGGTGGGCGAGCGCCTCGACGTGCTCGGCCAGGCGGTCGGGATGGAGGCGCTCGATCGCGTCGAGGCTCCGCGCGTGCAGGGCGCGGCGCTGGCCCTCGAGGAGGCTCGCGTACGCCACGTCGTGCGTGAGCGCGTGCTTGAAGGTGTAGCGCGGCTCCGGCCCGGAGCGCGTCTCGTAGAGGAACTCGGCGCCCTGCAGGCGGCCGAAGCCGCGCCGCAGCTCGGCGTCGGGGAGCTCGCTGACGCCGCGGACGACCGACAGGTCCACGTCCTTGCCCACGACGGCGGCGAGCTGGAGCAGCCGCTGGTCCTCCGAGGGAAGCCGGTCGATCCGCCCGAGGAGCACCTCCTGGATCGTGTCGGGCAGGGTCACGAGCGGCGCGCCGCCCTCCTGCTCCTTGATGTTCCGCGCCAGCTCTTCCAGGAAGAACGGGTTGCCCTCGGCCTTGTCGACGATGAGCCCGACGAGGGCGTCCGGCGCCGCGTCGGCGCCGAGCACGGCGCGCACGACGTGCGCGCCCTCGGCCGGCCTGAGGGGCTGCAGCGCCACCTGCGTCGCGTACGAGCGGTCGATCCACGGCGGCCGGTACCCCGGTCGGTACGTGGACACGAGCAGGATGGGCACGCCGGCGACGAGGCCGGCGAGCGCGGTCAGGAATTCCTCCGACGTCGTGTCGATCCACTGGAGATCTTCGACCAGGACGACGAGCGGGCCCGTGCGGCACTGCCCGAGCACCAGCCGCTGCAGCGTCGCGAAGATGCGCTCCTTCGTCGGCTCCGGCTCGAGCGCGTCGAGCCACTCGGCCTCGCGCTCGAGGCCGACCAGGTGGATCACCTGCCGGAGACTCTCGAGCAGGTCGAGGCCCGCCTCGAGCAGCGCCGTGCGGATCTTCTCGGCGACCTGCGCGGCCGAGTCCGCCTCCGTGATCCCGCAGATCTGCCGGACGAGGTCGAGCACCGGCAGGTACGGCACGCCGGGGCCCCAGGCCCGGCACCGCCCGGCCACGATGGCCAGCGGCCGGCCGGCCAGCGTTCCGCGGAACTCGTGGAGCAGGCGGGACTTGCCGATGCCGGGCTCGCCGCTGATCCCGACGACCTGCCCCTGGCCGCGCACCGCGGACTCGAGCCGGCCGAGCAGCAGGTCGAGCTCGTGGCGGCGCCCGACGAAGCCCGTGAGCCGCCCCCCGATCGCGAGCCCGACCCGCTCGGGACCCGCGATGGCGAACGCCTGCCCCCGTGGGGTGCCGACCTGCCGGAGCTCGAAGCGGCGCACGAGGAACGGCTCCGTCGCCGCGCTCACCAGGACGGCGCCGGGCTCCCGGCGCTCCACGAGGGCGTCGAGGGCGGTGAGCGCCTCCCGGCGGGATTCCTCGGACAGCTCCAGCGTGCCGCCCCCCAGGCCGACGAGGAACTCCCCGGCGTGGATCCCGAGCGTCGCCGCCGGCGCCGCCTCGTCCTCCCGCCGCGCGTGCTCGAGCGCCCTCTGGATGGCGAGGGCGGCGAGCGCGGCGCGGCTCGACGCGTCCTCCATGGGCTCGAGGCCGAACGCGGCGACGACGCCGCCGGGGCTCATGCCCTCGACGCGGCCGCCGAAGCTGCGGACCTTGTCGATCATCACCTCGAGCGCGCGGCTCGTCTCGAGCGGCGGGTCCGCCGACGGCGCCACGGCGAGCGCCGCGCGCAGGAGGGTCACGCGCCGGCGTTCCCAGCGGAGCGGCGGCGCGGCCCGGGGCGGCGGGGGCGCGGCGGCCGGGGCCGGCGGGGGCGCCGGCCGCCCCTCGGCGCGCGGCGCGGGCGCGACCGGCGCGGGGGCGGGCGCCCCCTGCCGCAGCCCGTACTTCGCGATGCGCGCCTTGAGCGTGTTGCGCGAGATCCCGAGCCGCGCGGCGGTGCGCGAGATGTTCCAGCCCGTCTGGCGCAAGGCCTCGGCGACGCGCTCGCGCACGGCGTCCTCGAGCGAGCTGGCAGCCTCGGGCTCGGCGGCGAGCGGCGCGGCGGGCGCCCGCGCCGCGGACGGCACCACGGGCAGCCCGAGCGTCGCGGCGCCGACCTCGAGCTCGGGCGCGAGCAGGGCGATCCGCTCCATGAGGTTCGCGAGCTCGCGCACGTTGCCCGGCCACGGGTAGGCCAGGAGCGCGGCGCGCGCGTCCGCGGCGAGGCCCTTGGGCGCCACGCCGTAGTCGGCGCAGGCGCGCGTCAGGAAGTGGTCGGCGAGCTGCACGACGTCCTCGCCGCGCTCGCGCAGCGGCGGCAGCGAGAGCGTGAGCACCGCGAGGCGGTGGTAGAGGTCCTCGCGGAAGCGCCGCTCGCGGATCGCCCGGCGCAGGTCCTCGTTGGTCGCGGTGAGCACCCACACGTCCACGGGCTCGTCGCGCGTGCTGCCGAGCCGGCGCACGCTGCGCTCCTCGAGCACCTTGAGGAGCTTCGACTGGAGTGCCTCGGGCAGGAGCCCCACCTCGTCGAGGAAGATCGTGCCGCGGTGGGCGGTCTGGAAGAGGCCGGGCTTGGCGCGCCGCGCGTCGGTGAACGCGCCGCGCTCGTAGCCGAACATCTCGGCCTCGAGCAGCGTCTCCGGGATGGCCGCGCAGTTGACGTCCACGAAGGGCCCGTCGGCGCGCGGCCCGGCGCGGTGGATCATCCGGGCGAGCAGCCCCTTGCCCGTGCCGGTCTCACCCTCGATGAGGACCGGCGGCAGGCGACGCGACTCGTGCTGGCGCTCGAGCAGCCGGCCGATCCGGTCCCGGACCTGCTCGATCACCGCGCTCGCTCCGATGAGCTCCCCCAGCGGTTTCATCTCACTTCGATCATACATTCGCTGGTCAATCTGCTGTTCAGCTCTTGACCACCCCCGTGTTTGACCAGTTCGTAAAGTTTCTAAGTATGTGATCTAAAAGCGATTCCGTGTTGGCCCCGTCCTTGCGATTACCGGAAAGTCGTGAGCACGCTGATCGAGCTTCAGGAGGATGTGATGACTCGCTATCTGCCGGTGCTCCGGGTCTTCCTGATCGCGCTGACGCTCGTCGCTGGCGCGGTCCACGAGACGCACGCCAGCCATGCGCTGGCCATCGAGAGGCACACCCAGTGGCAACCACACCTCGAGCGCAGCGAGGCGGCGCTCGACGGCGGGGACGTGCGCGGCGCCCTCCTGGCCTGGCGCGAGGGGTACGCGGCCGCGCTGGCCAGCCGCCACTGGGAGGGGTTGATCGCCGTCGGCGACGTCTATCTCCGCATCGGTGACGCCGGCGCCTTCCGGGCGGCGGCGCGGACCAAGGCGAGGAAGATCTACCGCGCCGCGCTCTTCCGCGCGCGTGATTCCGCGTCCGTCGCGGGCGTGCTGCGCACGGCCGAGGCGTTCGCCGGGCTCGGCGACGGCGAGGTCGTCGAGCAGTGCATCCGCGTCGCGCGCGGGCTGGCCGCGCTGGTGCGCGACGCGCGCGCCGAGGCGCAGGTGCGCCGGTTCGCCGAGCGCTGGGCGGCGCGCGAGCTCGAAGTCGAGCGGCTCCGCGTCACCAACTGAGACCGAGAACGACGAGAGGGGGCTCGCGATGAAGGCTGGGATCGACCGGATCATCCCGATGCTGAGCACGGCGGAGGGCTCGTGGACGCAGCACCTGCAGCGGATGGACGAGGCGCTCGCCGAGGGCAACGCCAGCGCCGCCGTGCGCGCCTGGCGCCAGGCCTACGCGGCAGCGCTCGGGAGCCCCGGCTGGGTGGGACTCGTCGAGGTCGCGGCGGCGTCGCTCCGGATCGGCGCGATCCCGGGCTTCGCCCGGGCCTCCGAGGCGCGCGCGCGCGAGACCTACTGGACGGCGCTCTTCCGCGCCCGGCAGCAGGGCTCGCTCAACGGCGTGCTCGACGCGGCCGAGGCATTCGGCGCGATCGGCGACCGCTCGATGGTGGAGCAGTGCATCCGGATCGCGGAGAGCCTCGCCGCCCTCAACGCCGACGCCGGGACCACGGACCGCGTGCGCGACCTGGCGGCGCGGCTCGCCGAGCGGTACCTTGCGCCCCGCGAGCGCGAGGCCGTCTAGCAACGTGGGGGGCCCCGAACTGGCCCCCCACACCCCCCAGCGCTCGGAGCGTCCCGGGAAACCCGTGGCGCTCCTCGATACGCCGACAGTCCTAGCGCGGCCGGTAGGCCGGCCCCTGGGGTTCGGTCGGCTTCTCCTCGGTCTTCGGCGGCGTGACGGCGACCCAGCCCCGGCGCTTCATGCAATCCTCGTCGAGCTTGCCGCCCTTCGAGCACTCGGCGTAGTCGCGCCGGAACTCCGCGGTCGTGTACGGTCGATCGATCTTCATCCACTCGCGGTTGTCGCTCCGGCCGCACGCGACGACGAGCAGCGGCACCGCCAGACCGATCGCTCCCAGCGTCCTTCGCATTCGCGCCGCATTGTACCCCGAGTTGGTTACAATCCGCCCTGGGGAGGGTCCCGACGATGCCCACCGCCCGCGTCAACGGCGTCGAGCTCTACTACGAGGACACCGGCCAGGGCGTCCCGCTCGTGTGGAGCCACGAGTTCGGCGGCGACTACCGCTCGTGGGAGCCCCAGGTCCGGCACTTCGCCCGACGCTATCGCGTCATCACGTACAACCACCGCGGCTACCCGCCCTCGAGCGTCCCGAAGGACGCCGCCGCGTACACGCACGCGACGCTCATCGAGGACCTGCACCAGCTCCTGCGCCATCTCGGGGTCCGCCAGGCGCACGTCGGCGGCTGCTCGATGGGCGCCAACGTCGCCCTCAACTTCGGCATCGCGCACCCGGAGATGGTCCGGAGCCTGGTCATCGTGGGCTGCGGCAGCGGCACGGTCGGCCGCGAGGAGTTCGTCGCGGCGCAGCGCGCGACCGCCGAGGCCCTCGAGCGCGACGGCATCGAGGCGCTGATCCGCAACTTCCAGACGCTGCCGACCCGCCGGGCCTTCCGCCACAAGGACCCGCGCGGCTGGGAGGAGTTCCTCGCCTACGCGCGGGAGCACGACGCGACGGCCTGCGCCCGCCTCATCCGCGGCGTGATCGTCGCGCGCAAGACGATCTTCGAGCTCGAGCGCGAGCTCCACGCGCTCCGCGTGCCGACGCTCGTGATGACGGGCGACCAGGACGCGCCGTGCGTCGAGCCCGCGCTGTTCATGCGCCAGCACCTGCCGCACGCCGGGCTCGTCGTCGTCCCGATGACCGGCCACACGGTCAACATCGAGGAGCCCGGCCTCTTCAACCTGCACGTCGCCGAGTTCCTCACGGCCGTGGAGAACGGGCGCTGGGGGACGTGGTCGGCCTGAAGAGCACGTAGCCGACGCCGCCGCGCGCGAGCCACGCGCGCCCGAGCTCGGCGCGCGCGTAGCTGCGCGCGACGCTCGCGGCGGAGGGCGCCGCGGGGTCGTTGACGAGGACCCGCTCGCCGTCCACGCCGGTCAGCACGAGCAGGTGCCCGGAGGTCTCCGCGAGCGCGGCGCCGCAGAGCTCGCCCGCCGCGTACCGCACGGAGGCGATCACCGGCAGCCCCTGCGCGAGGCACCAGGCCGCCGCCGCCCACCCCGGGAAGCGCAGCACGTAGCCGGCGACCCCGTGCCGGCCCGCGGCGCGGATCGCCGCGGGCCAGACGCCGTAGCGGTCGAGCCCGGCGTGGAACACCTCCGCGGCGAGCGCCGCCGTGGCGACCCGCCGCCCGTGGTGCTCGAGGACCATCGCCACGCTCGTCGGCGAGCAGATGCGCATCCGGATCGCCGGGTCCTCCTCCATCTGGCTGCGCGGCGGCACCGCGAGCCGCACGCGCGGGTTCGTCGCGGCGTCGGACGCCTCCGGCGCGCCGTCCCACGCCGAGAGCGCCACCAGCCAGGGCGCCCGGGCGAGCGCCGCGGCGCCGGCCACCGGCAGGCGCAGGCGCAGCCGCACGGCGTCGGCGGGCGGGGCGGCGACGAGCTCGTCGATCTCGGCGGCGAGCGCGCCCGCCGCCGCGGGGAGCGGCGCGAAGCCGGCGTCTCCCACCGTCGCCGCGCCAACCCAGGGCGTCCACCCACCGGCCGCGCGCGCCGACACCTCGAAGCGGAAGGCCGGGGAGGCCTCGGCGAGGACGCTCAGGGTGGGCACGAGGCGCACGGCGGGCCGGCGCGGCCGCCATTCCGGGAACTCGAGCAGCGCGTCGTCACCGTCGGCCCGCGACGCCGGCGCGGGATCGACGCCGCGACGGCAGGCGGGCGGAACGGCCGCGAGCAGACCCGCGGCGGAGAATCCGGACGCGGCGAGGAAGAGATCGGTGGGCAGGTCCGTTCAGTGGGGGCGTGGGCGGGCGTCCCCGCCCACGACGGCCCCTGTCATGGTTGCGCAGGCTCTGCTGCGCGTCCCGGCATCAGCCGGGCCCTTGGTCCTGCAGGTCTTTGGGCGCCGCTCGAGGCTGCTAGCAAGCTCCAGGCGGCGCAGCTGCCGAGTCCGGTGGGGTATTCTCCATCCACACCTCCTGGCTGGAGTGGGCCCAACGGCGGTGCGACCCGCTGGTTCACGACCGCCGTCGCTTCCTCTGTACGCCTGCGCCACGCCCTCGTCAAGAGTCTTATCGCGCGGCGCCGCTCACCTCGCACGGCCACGCAAACGCGGGTCGAGGACGTCGCGCAGTGCGTCGCCGAGCATGTTGAACCCGAAGACGACGAGCGAGATCGCGACGCCGGGCCAGATGGCCATCCACGGCGCCTTGTACATGTACGTGCGGCCCGAGCCGGAGAGCATGCCGCCCCACGAGGGATGCGGCGGCGGCACGCCGTAGCCGAGGAACGAGAGCGCCGACTCGGCGAGGATCACGCCGCCGAGCGAGATCGTCGCGACCACGACGATCGTCGGCGCCACGTTGGGCAGGATGTGGCGCAGCATGAGGCGCGCGTGCCCGCTCCCGAGCGCGCGCGCGGCCTCGATGTACGGGTGCTCGACGACCGAGAGCGTCGCGCTCCGGATCACGCGCGAGGTCGCCGCCGCCGTCAGGATCGAGAGCGAGAGGATCGTGTTCAGCATGCCCGGGCCGAGCACGGCGAGGAGCGACAGGATGATGACCAGGTACGGGAAGGACTGCCAGGCGTCCACGATCCGCTGGACCACGATGTCGTAGCGCCCGCGGAAGTAGCCGCTCGTGATCCCGATCGTCGCCGCGAGGAGCGCCGCCAGGAGCACCGTGGAGAAGCCGACCGTGACGGACACGCGCGCGCCGAACACGATCCGGCTGAAGATGTCGCGGCTCACGTTGTCGGTGCCGAACCAGAATTCCGTCCCGGGCGGCACCAGCCGCGCGCCGGGGATCTGCGCGTCGAAGTCGTACGGCGCGATGTGCTCGGCGAAGGCGGCCGCCAGCAGGAGTGCGAGCACGACCAGCCCGCCGAACGCCCCGAGCGGCTTCCCCCGGCAGAACCGCGCCAGGCCGACGAGCGCCCTGTGCAGCGCGCCGGGGCGCGCGCCGCCGACCGCCCACCGCTCGACCTGCTCGATCTCGACCGGCCGCGCCACGGGCGTCAGTACCGGATGCGCGGGTCGAGCCACGCGTACGCCACGTCCACCACCAGGTTGACCAGCACGACCGTCGCGACGATGACGAGGTTGATCCCCTGGATGACCGGGTAGTCCCGCTCGGTGATCGCGTCGAAGAGGAAGCGGCCCATGCCCGGCAGCCCGAAGATCGACTCGAAGATCACGGTCCCCGACAGGATCTGCGCGATCTGGATGCCGAGCACCGTCACCACCGGGATCAGGGCGTTCTTCAGGCTGTGCTTGAGGACCACGCGCGGCTCGGCGAGCCCCTTCGACCACGCGGTGCGCACGTAGTCCTGGCGCAGCACCTCCAGCAGCTGGGTCCGCGTCAGCCGCATGATCGAGGCCGCCGACGCGACGCCCAGCAGGAGCCCCGGGAGCAGGAACTGCGCGACGTGCCGCCACGGGTCGTCGGCGAACGCGGTGAACTCGATCGGCGGGCTCCAGCCGAAGTAGATCGCCGGCAGCACGACGACGAGCGTGCCGAGCCAGAAGCCGGGCACGGAGAGCCCGAGGATCGCGCCGCTCCGGGCCACGTAGTCCCGGAGCGTGTCCTGGCGGACCGCCGCGACGATGCCGATCGGGACGCCGATCAGCACGGCGAAGACCAGCGCGACCGCGCCGAGCTCGAGGCTCACGGGCAGGCGCCACGCCAGCTCGCGGAGCACGGGCTTCCCCGTGTAGAGCGACTGGCCGAGGTCGCCGCGCGCGACGCGGCCCATCCAGTCGACGTACTGCGTGTGGATCGATCGGTCGAGGCCGAGCTTGGCGCGCATCTCGGCGAGGTCCTGCGCGTACTGGTTCTCCTCCATCATGAGCGTGACGACGTCGCCCGGGATGAGCCGGGCGAGCGAGAACACGATGACGCTCGCGATCAG
>MGCF01000090.1 GCA_001788495.1 Candidatus Rokubacteria bacterium RIFCSPLOWO2_02_FULL_73_56 | reverse complement strand
CTGATCGGGAGACCGGTGGAAGTGAACGGCGAGCTGTTGGACGGCACGGGCGTAGGCTTCCTGCGTGCGCGGGGAGAACCCGCGGAGCTGCATGCATCGATCTCGGCGCCGTTGAGCACGAGGAATGTCTCCATGGCGGCATGCCCGACCCGTTTGTTGCCATCGACGAAAGGGTGGCTCTGAACCAACGCCAGACACAGCGCCGCGGCCTTCTCAGCGAGAGTCGGATACAAGTCACGACCATCGAACGTGGCCGTGGGCTGGGCAATTGCGGACTCCAGCGCCCCGAAGTCCCGGAGGCCGGGCGCGCCTCCGGTCGCCTGAAGGAGGCGCCGATGCAGCTCCACGACCTCCCCCAGCGTGACGTAGCGCATCAGGCGAGGCGCCGGTACAGCTCCTGGTTCTTCTGTAGTACTCGCTCGGCGGCGGCCTCGAAATCCTGGTCCCGGGTCGCCAGCAGATCCGCAACTGCGGCCCGGGCCAGGTCCTCCGGCGTGAGGCCGAGACGTTCCGCCTCCTGGCGCAAGCGTTCAGCCTGCGCCGGCGACAGGTCGATGGTCACTTTCATGGGTGTACTGTACCGTGTCGCCAGGCCGTCCAACAACATGGTAGAGCGGACCGGCCCAGGGCGGCCGGCCGCTCACCATGCACGTTCGGCAGATTCCGTCAGGCGAGGGGCCAGGCCAGGCATCGTATACTCGTGATACGGAGGGCATACTCGCTTGATCACGTTCAAGGTTGAACTCGAACGCGAGGACGACGGTCGCTGGTTGGCCGAGGTCGTTGAGCTCCCCGGGGTTCTCGCGTACGGCGACACGCAGGAGGCTGCCCTTTCACGCGTTCAGGCGCTCGCGCTACGCGTCATCGCCGACCGGCTGGAGCACGGCGAGGCGGGGCCTGAACTCCTCAGCATCTCCTTCAACGCGGCGTGAGCGCCTGGCCGAGTACCCGCGCTCGCCGGGTACTCGCGGCCCTCTTGAGGATTGGCTGGGTGATCAAGCGTCAATCGGGGTCGCACCGAACGCTATCACGCACGGGCTGGGCTGACTTCGTGTTCGCCTTCCACGACGACGAGGAGATCGGGCCCCGTATGCTGGCCGCATCGCGAAGCGCACCGCCTTGCGTCCCGAAGACCTGTGAGTAGCGGCTACTGCCGAACTACCCGCTCCAGCGGGCCGGCGGGCTCGCGATGCTCGCCTCGGCTGCTGACCGCGAGCGTTCGGCGAATAGTGCGAGGGGTCGGACGGAGACGACGGGTTGACCCGTGAGAACAGGGTTCCCGAGGACCCAGTCGGATTCATCCAGGGCGGTGTTCGTCGGGGCCGATATTCTGGACCTATCACGTCAATATGCGCCTCGCCGGCCGGTTTATCCCCCGCGAGGCGATTCTGGCAGCAGTGGAGACGTACGGGTTGAGGCGTACCCAGACGACAAGTACCTACCGAGCTACTTGCTCCTCGCTCGCCACGAGGAGGAAGCGTTCCGCGTGTTGTTTGCCGTGGACGTCGAAGGCGATAATGTGCGCCTTTGTGACATCGTATCGTCCGGATCCCGACGAGTGGCAGCCCGATCTCAAGACAAGGAGACCGCGCCGATGAGATGCACGGTGTGGGGAGCCGAGCTCAGGCCGACGAGGACGGATCTGCCGTTCAAGGTCGGGGACACTCGGATTGTGATCCTCAAGAACCTCCCCGTCGTCCAATGTGGCAACTGTCCCGAGTATCTCCTAGAAGATGGCGTGCTTCGCCGGGTGGATGAGATCTTGGCAGGAGTCGAGCGGGGCGCCGAGCTCGAGATCATTCGCTACGCTGCGTGAGACATGGCGGCTCTTTTCGTACATCAGCCGCAACTGGCGGGGGCAGCCGCGGGGCAGCGTCGAGAGCGCAACTGAGGCGCGGGCTACGTGATTGCGGCGGGCGCGGGTGGGGCGGGGCCGGGCGGCGCGGGGGGCCTGGACGGTAGCGAGGACGCGCAGC
Source organism: Candidatus Rokubacteria bacterium RIFCSPLOWO2_02_FULL_73_56 (assembly GCA_001788495.1). Classification (GTDB taxonomy): domain Bacteria; phylum Methylomirabilota; class Methylomirabilia; order Rokubacteriales; family CSP1-6; genus GWA2-73-35. The sequence goes on along the minus strand of MGCF01000090.1, from coordinate 4,650 downwards.
CGGCCGCCACAGCGCGGGCAGGCGAGGACATCGAGATCGAGCACGCGGTGCATCAGGGCGGCCCAGGTCCACGCGCCCGGGGTGCCGGCGGCGCGGGGGCTGGCCTCGCGCTCGGGCGCATGGAGGTCCGGGGCCGGGCGGCCGTAGCGGACGACGTGCGCGCGCGAGCGCGCATGCGGGGCGAGAACGCCGTGATACACGACGAGGTTGATCGCGGGGCGGGGGATGATGGCCGCGAGCTTCTCCAGGAACTCGATCGGCTCGAAGAGCAGATGCGAGGTGCCATCGCGCCAGACGGCAGCGTCAGGACCCACTGGCGCACCGGCACCTGTGGCAGCACCTCGTCGACCAGATAGGCGGCGCGCTCGGCCATGCGTCGCCCCCCACAGCTCGGGCAGAAGCCACGCCGCTTGCACGAGAAGGGCAGGAGGCGCTCGAGGGCGCAGTCGGCGCACCGCAGCCGGGTGAAGCCGTGGGCGAGCACGCCGCACGTGAGGAACTCGCGGAAGCATCCGGGCGAACAACCGCCCGCGGCGCTTCGATCCTCCAGCGGAGAAGTCTGGACGGCTTTATCTGACCCCTTGTCCAATCACCTGATCCGCCCGAATCAGGACCGACTGCGGGATCGTGAGCCCCAGCGCCCTAGCGGTCGCGAGATTGATGACCAGCTCGAACTTCGTCGGTTGTTCCACTGGCAGGTCAGCGGGTCTAGCGCCTTTCAGGATCTTGTCCACGTAGGATGCGGCACCCCGGAACATATCGGGAAGGTTTGGCCCATAGGCCATCAGGCCACCGGCGCCCGCAAACTCCCTGAACGTAGAAATGGCTGGCAACCGGCTGCTGAGCGCGAGGCGCATCAGCCGCCCCGAGTGCGCATAGAGCATGGGGTCCCAGAACACAAGAACAGCGGAAGCGCGCTCCCTCTTCATGGCTGAGAACGCGGTCTCAAAATCGCCAGGACGTCGCACTTCCAGGAGTTGAAGCTGGATCTCCAAGGCCCGGGCGGTAACATGGATTGCCTTCAGTGCTGTCGTGTGCCCGGGATTCTCAGGGTTCCAGAGCACCGCGACGCGGGAGATCCCTGGAACGGACGCGTTGAGCATCTCTAGCTGTTTCCCGACTAACTCTGCAAAGGGGAAGGATAACCCCGTAACGTTCCCGCCCGGCCGCGCGAGGCTGGCGACGAACCCCAGCTGGGCAGTATCCGCAAAGGCCATCATGACGATGGGGATCGTCTTGGTCGCGCTCTGGGCAGCCTGGACCGCTGCCGAATCTCCGGCGGCGAGAATGATGTCAACCCTGAGACGGACCAGCTCGGCCGCGAGGTCAGGGAGCCGCTCGTGCCTCGCCTCTGCGTAGCGAGGCTCGAAAACTATCTGGCCCTCAACGTAGCCGAGTTCGCGGAATCCATGGCGAAGGGCGTCCGGTACGGACCAAGTGTCAAACGGGGTTTGGCCGGACCATAGGAGACCTATCCGAGGGACCTTTGAGCCGGGGGACACGGCACGCGGCGAGACGGCCTCGGCTACAGTTGAGCTAATCACGATGTCCACGTTGGTGGAACCGACGACGACGGGATTATGGGAATAGGTCCCTTCGAGGGTGCCCGGTCTGGCCGCTCCCACCATCCCCGCCGGATCGATGCGCACCGTGACGTACACCTTGCCCTCAAAGGTTGACCCCACCAGGGTGATGTCCTCGGCCGCGAGCCTGTACCGATAGGGAAAGATGACGCCGGGAACCCGCTTCACAATGATGGCCGGCTGGTTCGGGTCGGGGGATTTCGAGGCCAGCACCATGAGAAGCGGCTCTTTCGCTACCCGTTCCTTGAGCGATGGGTCCAGGGTGATCGTGCCGGAGATGGCCGCCTCCTGGCCCGTCGCCATCGGCCCGGCCGCGTTCCCCTCCTTCTTCTCGCTGTCTCCGCAAGCCCCGAGGCTGATCATGATTGCGACCAAGCCTATCGGGATCCAGGAGGTGAAGAGCCGATCACTTCGCGCTTTCACCTCACCCATCCCCGTTGGCCGACAGGGTGAAGGCGAAAATCCCGGGGCATAGACCACTCGCGGGGATAGTGCAAAGGTGACTGGTGGTCACCCACGGTAGATCATCTTGAGCCGGGTCTCGCCCCACTTCAAGGATTCCTCAGGAGACATCTTCCCGGTGGCGACGTTCGCGAGCATGTCGATGAGAACATAGTCCTGGACAACGCGCGCGGCTCTGGCATCGGCCGGCCCCTTCCATCCCAGGTGCCGACCCTCCAACAGGTGATCCCGGTAGGGCTTCAGAGCCGGGAACATGTCCCACATCGGGTCTTTCATGTAGACCTTCAAAGCCGCCGCGTGGTAGGCCTGGGCCCGGCGGAGATACGTGGCGAGCTGGTTCTCCTCCATCAGCCAGCGGATGAGGTCCTTCGCGGCCTCGACGTTCTTCGAGTACTTCGGAATCCCCAGTTGTTGGCTGTAGTGGTAGTGAACGACGCCGGCAGGTCCAGCCGGGTGTGGCACGTGGAGGATGTCGTTGACCAGTGGTTGCCTCCTCTCATCCAGGATGACCTGGTTCGAGGCCGTGAGGTAGATGCTGGCCGCGTTGGTGGTCGCCGAGATGGCGCCCGAGAGGAACGCCCGGTTGTTGCTGACGTCGTCCCAGCCCGGGCCGGCGGGATCCATGGCGTCATCCCAGAGAGCCTTGAAGAACTTCAGGGCTTCCAAGGTCTGCTTGCTGCCGATGATGACCCGCCCCTTCTCGTCGCGCTCAGCTGCTCCGAAGCTCCAAAGATAGGAGTACGCGAAGACCACCGCGTCGCCAGCTGTGTGGCCGACCGTCTGTCCGATGGGATGCCCCGCGGACTTCCACTTCTTTCCCTCGCGGCGTAGTTCCTCCCACGTCTTGGGCCAGTGTTGCGTGCCCGCAGCCTCCAGGTACGACCTCCGCGCGACGTAGAGGTGGGGGACGATGGTGTGTGGGACCCCGGTGAACCGCCCGTCAAGCGTGGCGTGGGCCTTGGCGTAATCGATGTAGCCGCCATACTTCGATTCCAGGGCAGTGCAGATGTCCGTGACGTCAACCAGGGCGTCCGCATACTGGTTTTGCCAGTTATGAAAGAACTGGATGATGTCCGGACCTTGCTTGCTCTCCATGGCCGCGGCGGCCCGGGCTGGAATATCATTGAAGTTGATCTGCTCGATCTTGACGCGGACGTTGTTCTGTTTTCCCCACTCAGTCCCTTGCCGGAGGATCTCCACGTCGCCCGGCGGTGAGAACCCCCCCAAAAGCAGGAAGTGAATCGCGGTACCCGGCGCATAGGCTGGCGCCTTCCGGGCCGCCAGGATTCCCTCAAATCCCAGGCCAGCCGCCGCCAGGCTGGTGGCAAACGCGGCTGTCTTCACCAAATCGCGACGCGAAACCGCCCCAGCGAGGAGTTCGCATGGCCATCCAGGGGCTCGAACCGGGGGCATAACCGCCTCCCCTTGAGAGGGATCAGACAGGACACGATGCGGGATCTGCCCGGAGTATCGCCGGATTCTGGTAGGGCAGTCAAGATCGAAGGAGGCTCAGCGCTGTTGGGCCCCAGTGCCTTCGAGGATTTTAGTGACCGCTTCCTGGCTGGGACTGATACTGCTCACACGCCGGCGCTACGATTCTACGAGGAACGCATCAATGCCTTCCGGCAGATGCTGTCACAAATGAGTCCCGCTACAGCCAAGCGCATCGCGTACGAGAACGCCGAGCGACTCTTTGCCGCACGACGGATACCATGAGCGCGTAGCAACGGTCTCCAGCAAACTCTCTCTGGTCAACGGGAGCGGCCGAACCACCCGCTCCAACCGACCGGGCACTCGCGATGCTCGCACCCGGCCGCTGAGCGGGAGCGTTGGGCCGACAGCAGGTGCGGACCACGATGATCACGAGTGGCGAGCACGCCGTCTTCGACCTCGGCGACGTCGTGATCGCTTAAGGAGACGTCGCTCGTGAAGTTCGTCGTCGCCAAGCTGGTCGCCGCCCTTACCCTTGGGCTCTTCGTCGCGCCGCTCGACGCCGACGCACAGCCGACGGGGAAGGTTCAGCGCGTCGGCCTGCTCGGCCTCGGATCCGCTGCCGCCGTCGCCGACGCGAATGGTCCTTTCGCGGCATTTCGCGCGGCGCTCCGCGACCGCGGATACGTGGAGGGCCGGAGTGTCCTGATCGAGTCCCGGTGGGCCGAGGCCAAGCCCGAGCGGCTGCCCCAGCTCGCCAAGGAACTGGTCGACCTGAAGGTCGACGTGATCGTCGTCGGAACCGTGCCGACGGCGCGAGCGGCGAAGCAGGCGACCTCGACTGTCCCCATTGTCTTCGTGGCGATCGGAAACCCAGTCTCGGCCGGTCTCGTCTCGAGTCTCGCCCGTCCAGGAGGAAACGCCACCGGTCTCTCGTTCCAGGTAACGCCGGAGCAGGCCGGGAAAGAGCTTGAGATCCTCCACGAACTCGCCCCGAAAGCCAACCGCGTAGCCGTGCTGCAGGACCCCACGTTCAAGTCCTACGCGGCACCGTACCGGGAGCGCGTCCAGCACTCCTGGTGAGGGCCTGCGACACGGTTCGTGCAGAGCTCCATCGCCTCAATGAACCAGTCAGTGGAGCGGACCCGCCTGCGGCGGGCCGCTCACCGGCACC
>MGCF01000089.1 GCA_001788495.1 Candidatus Rokubacteria bacterium RIFCSPLOWO2_02_FULL_73_56 | reverse complement strand
AACCCGACGATCATGACGGCCACGATCAGCACCGTGATCTTGACCGCCAGCCGTGCGCGGAACATGGCCGATCCTACCATGAGGTAGAATCCCGGACATGAACCTGGCCAGGCTCGGCGAGGAGAACGTCCGGCGCTTCCCGGAGTACGTCGCGCTCCACTTCGAGGGGCGCGAGTGGACGAACGTGGACCAGCAGCGGGCGGCCTGCCGGCTCGCGAACGCGCTCCGCCGCCTCGGGATCGGCCCGGGCGACCGCGTCGTCGTGATGCTCCCCAATTGCCCCGAGGTGCTCCACGCGTACGGCGCCGTCCTGAAGCTCGGCGCGGTCATCGTCCCCGTGATCTTCCTGCTGAGCCCGGAGGAGGTCCGCCACATCCTGGCCGACTCGGGCGCCCGGCTCGCGTTCACCTCGCCCGAGCTGCTGTCGAAGCTCGAGGGCTTCGCCGGCACCACCGTGCTCGTCGGCGGCGAGGCGCCGGGCACGCTCGGCTACGACGAGCTGGTCGCGCGCGAGGCCGACACGTTCGCCACGGTCGAGCGCGACGAGCGCGACGTGGCCGTCGTCCTCTACACCTCGGGGACCACGGGCCGCCCGAAGGGCGTCGCGCTCTCGCACGCCAACCTCGCGGCCAACGCGCGCGCGGCCGCGAGCCTCTACGAGCTCGACCGCGAGGCGTGGGCGCTCGGCGTGCTGCCGCTCTCGCACTCGTACGGCCTCACCGTGATGAACGCCGGCAACATCCTGGGGACGCGCGCGGTGCTGCTCCGCTGGTTCAACCCCGAGGCCGTGCTCGAGGCGATCGCGCGCTTCCGCGTGCAGAGCATGTCGGCCGTGCCGACCATGCTCGTCTACCTGCTGCACTACCCCGACGCGGGCGGCTTCGACACCTCGTCCATGCGCCTCTGGGGCTCGGGCGCCGCGCCGCTGCCGCTCGAGATCGTGGAGCCGTTCGAGAAGAAGTTCGGGGGGACGATCCTCGAGGGCTACGGGCTCACCGAGGCCTCGCCCGTCGTGGCCGCCCACCGCCTGTCGGGCGTGCGCAAGCTCGGCTCGGTCGGCCAGCCGATCCCGGGCGTCGAGGTGCGCGTCCACGACGACGACGACCGCGCGCTGCCCGCGGGCGAGCTGGGCGAGGTGTGCGTGCGGGGCCCCAACGTCATGCTCGGCTACCACGGCCTCCCCGAGGAGACCGCGCGCACGCTCCGCGGCGGCTGGCTCCACACCGGCGACGTCGGCCGCCTCGACACGGACGGCTTCCTCTACATCGTCGAGCGCAAGAAGGACCTGATCATCCGCGGCGGCTTCAACATCTACCCGCGCGAGGTCGAGGAGGTGCTGTACGCGCACCCGAGCGTCGCCGAGGCGGCGGTGGTGGGCGTGCGCGACCCGCTGATGGGCGAGGACGTCCTCGCCTTCGTCGCGCTCAAGCCGGGGGCGCGGGCGACGGCCGACGAGATCGTCGCCTTCTGTCACGAGCGGCTCGCGAAGTACAAGTGCCCCAAGCAGGTGCGCTTCGTGGACGCCCTGCCGAAGAACCCCGTCGGCAAGATCCTCCGCAAGGAGCTCCGCGCGCTCGTGTAGAATCTGCGCGATGGCGCGCCCCCGCGACCAGTTCGAGGAGTTCGAGGCCACGAGCCTCTTCTGCCCGCGCTGCCGGCGGGCGACGCCGACGCGCAAGAAGCTCCTGCTCGTGCTCCCCGGCGGCAGCAAGTACGACTACGTCTGCGCCGAGTGCGGCACCGCGGTCGGTGGCAAGACGGACAACGATCCGACCGCGTTCCACACGACGCTCGGGCCCCTGCCGCCGGGCGCGCCGCGCCGCGCCCGCTAACTCCGCGCCAGACCACACCTTCCCCGGTGTCACCCCGCTGACACCGCGGGTTGTGGATATCTGGAAAACGACACCAGCCGGTTGCATAACACGTCGCGTCGTGGCATACTCGCTTCACTTCAGCGAATTCACGCGTTTCATTCCTCCAGGTTCAGCGAACGACAGGCTCCGCAGTTCAAGCAGAAGGAGGAAACCGTATGAGCAGGCACAGCAAGGCTCTCGCGCTGCTGACGCTCGCCTGCGCCGTGCTGTTCGGCGGGGTCAGCCTCACCCGCCAGGTCATCGCGGTGGCCGGCGCGGCCGACGCCGAGCGTCTGAACCGTGCGATCCTCGACTACGTCGCGGAGAAGAACCCGCGCGCGCCGATCGGAGCGTTCCGGCAGTTCCCCGAGCTGCTCGTGACCGAGGCGCAGCGCGCGAACCTCGATCACTGTCTGGTGCTCGCGCAGGCGGAGGTCGAGTCGGACTTCCGCCACGACGCCGTCGGCAGCGCCGGCGAGATCGGCCTCTTCCAGATCCTGCCCTCGACGGCCGCGCTCTTCGAGCCGCAGCTCGGCCGCTTCAAGCGGCCCGTGCTGCGCGGCCATCGCGACCTCGGCGACCTGGCCAATCCCCAGGTGAACACGCGCTTCGCGATGGCGTACCTGCGCGACATCCTCGCCCGCAAGCGCAACATCAAGGACGCGCTCACCGAGTACAACGGCGGCCCCGCCGGGCGCCGCAGCCACTACTACCGCATGGTCATGGGCGCCTACGTCGAGATCCTCGAGCGCGCCGAGCTCCGCTGCCGCTTCCGCGAGGCGCCGAGGCGCGAGCCCGTGCTCGCGATGCTGGTCGGCGTGTAGTGACGTGGGGGCGGCCCCCCACCCCCCGACTCACATGAAGAAGAAGCGGCCGCGGGCCGTCGCGAAGACGCGCGCGCCCGCGAGGTCCTCGAGCCGGCCCTCGGCGTCGGCGTAGCGGCCGTGGTCGGCCACCAGGTGGCCGCGGCCGACCAGCGGCGTCTCGAGCGGCACCGGCTTCACGTAGCGGACGCTCAGCTCCCCGGTGACGGCCACGCGCCCCGTCGCGCGCACGATCGCGCCCGCGAGGAGCTCGTCCAGGTAGGCGGCGACGATCCCGCCGTGGGAGGCGCCGGGCGGCCCCTCGTACTGCCGCGCGATCAGCACGGGCGCGAGCACGCCCTCGTCGGTCCGGAAGCACCGCACCTTGAGGCCCGTCGGGTGCGCCGGGCCGCAGCCGAAGCACCCCTCGTACAGGTCGCGCTCGCCCGCGGCGCGGCGCTGCTCCTCCAGCGCCGCGAAGCGCTCGCGGAAGACCTCGGGCAGGGGCTCGGGCGCGGCCATTCCGCGCGAGTGTAGCACCGCGCCCCCGGCCGGCCCCAGCCGCCGGTTGCCGGGCCCCGGCGACTGTGCTGAGATACCGGGAGCGAACCACGCTCCAGGGAACATCCCCTGGCCCATCGGGAGGACCACCATGCGCACGCTGATCGCCGCTCTCGCCTGCCTTTCCCTCGCGCTGCTCCCCGGAAGCGCCCTCGGGGCGCCGGACACGCCGCATCTCGCCTGGGGCAGCCAGGTCAACCCCGCGCAGTGTCCGACCGACCAGGACTACCGCTACCTCGAGATCAACGTCACCCACGGCGTCAAGAACGACGCCGACTCGGGCATCGCCGGCAACTACTGGGCCGCGGACGACTACAACAAGCACATCCAGGTCTGGAAGATCGGCACCGCCGGCGAGGAGGAAGTCTTCTGCGCCGTCGTGCGCTATCAGGGCGCCTTCACCACCGTCGCGGGCGCGAGCCCCGGGAACTCCGACGTGATCGCCGCCGGCATCGAGGGAACCTTCCAGGGTGGCTACCGCGCGATCATCGTCGGCACCGAGAGCCCGAGCCCCGTGTACAAGCGGCGCGGGAACATCGGCGTCTTCGACTACGGCTGGACCGGCATCGGAGCGCCGACCCCCTTCGACTGGCTCGGCGTCTACTTCGCGACCGTGACGTTGTTCAGCTTCGAGTGGTGGGGCTGGGTGTACCACGGCGGGCCGAACGGCACGTGGGTCAACTCGAGCGACGGCAACCAGGGGGACATCACGGACTGAGCGCCTCGAGCTTGCGCGCGAGGTCGAAGTCCCGCGCCGTGAGCCCACCCGCCGAGTGGGTGGAGAGCACGAGCGTGACCTCGGCGTAGCGGATCGTGATGTCCGGGTGGTGGCCCTCGCGCTCGGCGAGGGCCGCCACCCCGTTGACGAAGACCATCGCGGCTCTGAAGTCCGCGAAGCGGTACGTCCGCTCGATCGTCGGCCCCGCCCGGCGCCAGCCCGGCGTCCGCGCCAGCTCGGCGGCCACCGCCGCGGCGCCGAGGAGCGCCGGGCCCGCGCCCGCCGGGCTCACACGCGCTCGAACTTCTGGAGCGACCGGATCTCGCGCGGCGGCTGCTCCTTGCTGCCCCGGCGCGTCCACGACACCTCCGCGACGTACAGGTCGCCGCGCGAGTCGGTGGCGACGCCGTGCGGCGCGACGAACTGCCCCGGCGCCTCGCCCCCGAAGCGGTCGCCGACGCGCGCGAGCAGCTCGCCCTTGCGCGTGAGGATCGTCACGCGGTTGCCGATGTCGGGCACCTGGGCGTTGACGGGCAGGTCGGTGCCGAGCTCGCCGATGTAGAAGACGTCGCCCTGGCGCCGGTCGGCGAACAGGCCGCACGGCCGGTGGAGGTTGGTCCACTGGGCGAGGTACCGGCCCTGGCCGTCGAAGATCTGCACGCGGTGGTTCTCGCGGTCGGCGACGTAGACGAGCCCGTCGGCGTCGGTCGCGAGGTTGTGGGGGATGTTGAAGCACCCCGGGTCGGTCCCGGGCGCGCCCCACGAGACGAGGTGCCGGCCCTTCGGGTCGTACTTGTGCACGCGCGAGTTGCCGTAGCCGTCGGAGACGTAGACGTCGCCCGTCCGCGGGCAGAGCGCCACGTGCGTCGGCCGGTTGAAGGGCTTCCCGCCGTGGAGCGCCGCCGGTCGGTCGGGGTCGCCGAGCGTGAGCAGGAGCTTTCCCTCGGGGGTGAACTGCCGGATCGTGTGGTGGCCGTCGTCGGTGAGCCAGAGCGTGCCGTCGGGCCCGAGCGTGATCCCGTGGGGCCGCCGGAACTGGCCCTCGCCCCACGCGCGCACGAAGCTCCCGGCCCGGTCGAACAGGATGACCGGATGCGCGCCGCGGTTGAACACCCACACGTCGTCCCGGGCGTCGACGGCGACGCTCGTCGCCTCCACGAACGACCACCCCTCGGGCAGGCGCCCCCAGCCGACGACCGGACGGTAGCTCACGGCGCCTATACTGCCACAGCGCGGCGACCACGCCCACCGGGCCGCGGCTTTGCGTAGAATGGCGGGCATGCGCTGCGCCGCGTGCCAGACCGAGAACCGCCCGGGCGTGCGCTTCTGCGAGGAGTGCGGCGCGCGGCTCGAGGCCGCCTGCCCGGCCTGCGGCGCGCCGGTGCCCGCCGGCCGGAAGTTCTGCGGGGCCTGCGGCGCGCCGCTCGCGGGCGCCGCCGCCCCCGCCGCCGCCCCGGCCACAGAGCGGTTCGCCTCGCCGCAGGCCTACACGCCGCCCCACCTCGCCGAGCGGATCCTCCGCGAGCGCTCCGCCCTCTCGGGCGAGCGCAAGCAGGTGACCGTCCTCTTCGCCGACGTCTCCGGCTTCACCTCGCTCTCCGAGCGGCTCGACCCGGAGGAGGTGCACACCCTCATCAACCGGGCCTTCGAGCTGATGCTCGCCGAGATCCACCGCTACGAGGGCACCGTCAACCAGTTCCTCGGCGACGGCCTGATGGCGCTGTT
>MGCF01000088.1:6229-8624 GCA_001788495.1 Candidatus Rokubacteria bacterium RIFCSPLOWO2_02_FULL_73_56 | reverse complement strand
CCCGGTCCGCGACGTCGCCGACGTGACCGGCTTCCCCGAGATGCTGGACGGCCGGGTGAAGACGCTCCACCCGAAGATCCACGGCGGCATCCTGGCGCGCCGGGACGTGCCCGCCCACCTCGAGGCGCTCGCGCAGCACGGGATCCCGCCGATCGACCTCGTCGTGGTCGCGCTCTATCCGTTCGAGGCGACCGTGGCGAGGTCCGGGGTGACGCCCGCGGCGGCGATCGAGCAGATCGACGTCGGCGGCCCCACGATGATCCGCGCGGCCGCCAAGAACCACGCCGCCGTCGCCGTCGTCACCGACCCGTCGCAGTACGCGGGCGTCGTGGCCGAGCTCCGCGCGAGCGGCGGGGCGCTCGGCGACGCCACGCGGGCGCGCCTGGCGCAGGAGGCGTTCCGGCGCACCGCCCAGTACGACGCCGCGATCGCGGCGTGGATGCGCTCGCCCGGCGCGGCGCCGGCGGCACCGGCGGCGCCCGACGAGTTCCCGCACCCGCTCCGGCTCGAGGCCGAGCGCGCGCTCACGCTGCGCTACGGCGAGAACCCGCACCAGGCGGCGGCGTTCTACCGCACGCCGGGCGGGCCCGCGCTCGGGCTCGCCGCGATGCGACAGCTCCACGGCCCCGAGCTCGGCTACAACAACCTGCTCGACTTCTCCGCCGCCCTGGGGCTCCTGCTCGAGCTCGACGGGCCGGCGGCGGTGGTCATCAAGCACACGAACCCGTGCGGCGTCGCGCTCGGCCCGACGGTCGGCGCGGCGATGGGGAAGGCGAAGGCCTGCGACCCGGTGTCCATCTACGGCGGGATCGTCGGCGTCAACCGCACGCTCGACCTGGAGGTGGTCCGGGCGCTCGCCGGCATCTTCGTCGAGATCCTGTTCGCGCCCGCGTACGCGCCGGACGCGCTCGAGGAGCTGCGGCGCACCAAGAAGAAGTGCCGGGTCTTCGAGGTGCCGTGCGAGCGCGCGGCGCTGCCGCAGCGCCTGGCCGAGTACCGGAGCGTCCTCGGCGGGCTGCTCGCGCAGTCGGCCGACCTCGCCGACCTCGACGAGGCGGCGCTCAGGATCGTCTCGCGGCGCGCCCCGACGGCGCCCGAGCGCGAGGCGCTGCGCTTCGCCTGGCGCGTGGCGAAGCACGCGAAATCCAACGCGATCGTGCTGACCACGCGCGACCAGGTGATCGGCGTCGGCGCGGGCCAGATGAACCGCGTGGACTCGGCGCGGATCGCCGTCATGCGCGCCCGCGAGCTGGGGCTCGAGACCCGCGGCACCGTGTGCGCCTCCGACGCCTTCTTCCCGTTCCGCGACGGGCTCGACGTCGTTGCCGAGGCCGGTGCGACCGCGGTGATCCACCCCGGCGGCTCGCTCCGGGACGAGGAGGTGATCAAGGCCGCCGACGAGCGCGACCTGGCGATGGTCCTCACCGGGCTCCGGCACTTCCGCCACTAGGATGCCGGTCCGCCCGCCCCTCCGCCGCCGCGCGCTCGCCCTCGCCGCGACGCTCCTGCTCGGCGGCTGCGCCGCCGTGGAGACGAAGCCGATCGCCGGCGCGGCGCCGCCGGCGCCGCGCCCGGCGTACGCCGTCGGCCAGCGGTGGATCCGCTCCGACGGTGTCTGGGACCTGCGCTACGCCGGCGCGGACGTCTACGCCTTCAGGGCTGCGGACGGGAGCGAGATCATCCTGAATCGCGACCTTCTGCCGCGCACGGTCGTGGACCGCTCGGGCGGCGCCGGCTTAGGGCTCAACGAGCCCTTCCAGTTCTTTCCGACGCCGCGCCTGGACTGGCCGCTGGCCGTCGGCAAGCACGGCGCCTCCCGCGGGAAGTGGCAGTACCACCGGGAAGAGGTGGCCGAGTTGCCGTCCTCGCGCGTGGGGGGCGGCACCTACCGGCGCGTCTTCCGCTTCGTGGTGAGCGCCGAGGCGACGTTCACCTGGCGCGTGGACGCCTGGGAGCAGGTGCGGATCCCGGCGGGCCGGTTCGAGGCGTACCGGCTGACGTTCAGGATTGTGCCGGACGCGGCCGAGGCGCCGGGGGCGCCGGCGTGGTGGCTGCGCGCCTGGTACGCGCCGGCCGTCCGGCAGTTCGTCGCCGCCGAGGGCGCCAACGTCGGCCTCCTGGCCTTCAAGCTGGTCGCCGTGGACCCGGTCGCCGCCGAGCCGCTCCAGGTGCTCGTGCGCGACCCGGCCGACGGCCTGCGCGTGAGCCGGCGGGACGCCGCGCTGAGCGGGCGCGTCACCGCGGGCAAGGGCATCGCGCGCGTGGCGGTCAGCGTGAACGGCCGCGAGGTGTGGCGGCGCGCCGAGGGGGACGCGGCCGTCGAGGCGATGCTCGAGGCGCGGCTGCCGCTCGACGAGGGACGCAACGTGGTGATCGTCACGGCGACCGACACCGC
>MGCF01000088.1:5738-6110 GCA_001788495.1 Candidatus Rokubacteria bacterium RIFCSPLOWO2_02_FULL_73_56 | reverse complement strand
CCGTGGGGGACGGCGGCGGTCGCCGAGCAGGCCGGCGAGGCGGCGCGGGCCGCTGGCGACGTCGCGCGCGCCGAGGAGCGGTTCGTCGAGGCGCGCGGCCACTACGAGCGGGCGGCGATGGCGGCCGCCTGGGCGGCCGCGCTGGCCCGCGCCCGGAGCGAGAACCAGGCGCGTGCCGCGCGCGTCGCCGGGGCGCGGCGCGCCGCGGAGCAGGCGGCGGCGCCGCGCTGGGCGCCGGAGGCGTGGCGGCGGGCGGGGGAGCTCCAGGGGACGGCGGACAGCGCCGCCGGGCGCGACGAGCACGAGCAGGTCGCGGAGCTGCTGCTCGCGGCCGAGGCGGCGTACCGCCGGGCCGAGAGCGAGGCGCTGGCG
>MGCF01000088.1:0-5704 GCA_001788495.1 Candidatus Rokubacteria bacterium RIFCSPLOWO2_02_FULL_73_56 | reverse complement strand
CGCCAGGCCGCGGCGGCGGCGGCGGCGCGGGCGGACGCCGAGCGCGCGGCGGCGCCGCGCCACTTGGCCGCGGCCTTCGCGGGCGCGCGGGGCCTCGAGGAGGAGGGCCGCGCGGCGCTCGGCCGGAGCGACTGGGCCGCGGCGCAGGAGCGCCTGCGCGGCGCGGAGAGCGCCTTCCGCGAGGCCGCGGCGGCGGCGCGCCGCGAGGGCGAGCGGCTGGCCGGGCTCGAGTGGGAGCGCGCGGCGGCGGTCCGCGCCGGCGCCGACGCGGCGCGCGAGCGCGCGATGGCCGAGCAGGCCGACGCCGGCCGCCTGGCGGGTGCGCGGCTCGAGGGCGCCGCGCGGCGCGCGCGCGCCGCCGAGGCGGCCGAGCGGGCGCAGGACTACGGGCGCGCGGCGGCGCTCTGGCGCGAGGCGGGCGAGGCGTACCGGCAGGCGACGGCCGAGGCGAAGGCCGCCGCGCGCCAGCCCGTGCGGGTCGTGCTGACCGCGCCCGCGGAGCAGGCGGTGGTCGAGCAGGAGACGCTCAGCCTGACGGGCACGATCAGCGCCCCGCGCGGCCTGCAGCGCGTGCTGGTGACGCTCAACGGGCTCGAGGTGTCCCGGCGGGACACCGCGGCCTCCGGCTCGCTGCCGCTGGCCGTCGCGGTCCGCCTGCGCGAGGGCCAGAACACCCTGGTCGTCACCGTCACGGACACGGACGGGACGATCACGCAGCAGGTGCGGAGCGTGCAGTTCGAGCGGCCGACGCCGCTCACGGTCGCCGTCCGCTATCCGGAGAACGGCGCGACCCTGGCGAGCCCCTCGTCGGTGGTCGCGGCCGTCGTCTCCTCGAGCCGCGGCATCGCGAGGGTCAGCGTCACGCTGAACGGCGAGGAGGTGCACGCGCAGGTCGAGCGGCGGCCGCAGCGCTCGGTGGCCGTCGCCGTGCCGCTCTCGCTCCGGCCCGGGTCGAACGTCATCGTGCTGAGCGCGACCGAGCCCGGCGGTCGGACGCAGGCGGAGACGCGGACCGTGGCGTTCACGCCGCCGGCCGCGGCCGGGACGCAGGCCGCGGCCGCCCCGGCGGCCGGGGAGGCCGAGCACTGGGCGGTCGTGGTCGGCGTCGGCGCCTACGACAGCCCCGACATCCCGAAGCTCCGGTACACGGTGGAGGACGCCGAGGCGGTCGCGCGGACCCTGGTGGAGCACGGCGGCTTCAAGCCGCAGAACGTGCTGCTGCTGACCGACCGGACCGACGCCCGGCCCACGCTCAGGCGCCTGAAGTGGGCCCTCGGCACCTTCCTCGCCCGCTCGGCGAAGAAGGGCGACACCGTGCTCATCTTCTTCGCCGGCCACGGCGCGCCCGAGGTGGACGTCGCCGGACGCGAGCGCGACGGCCTCGCGAAGTACCTCGTGCCGATGGACGCCGACGCCGACGACCTGTACGCCACGGCGCTGCCCATGGACGAGTTCGAGACGATCTTCGGCCGCATCGAGGCCGAGCGCATCGTCGTGTTCCTCGACGCCTGCTACAGCGGCGCGGCCGGGGGCCGGACCTTCGCGTCGCGCAAGACCCGGGCGCTCAACCTGGACGACCAGTTCCTGGAGCGCCTGGCCCAGGCGCGCGGCCGGGCGATCGTCACGGCCTCGCGCGCCGGCGAGGTCTCCGTCGAGCTCTCCGAGCTGGGCCACGGCCTCTTCACCTACTACCTGGTCGAGGGCCTGCGGGGCGCCGCGGACCGCGACCGCGACGCGATCGTGACGCTCCAGGAGCTCTACCAGTACGTCGAGCAGCAGGTGAGCCGCCACTCGCGCGCCGTGGGCGCGAACCAGCACCCGGTGATGAAGGGCGAGCTGGAGGGGCTCCTGCCCCTGGTACGGGTCCGCAAGTGAGCCAGCCCGAGCGGATCTACGGCCTGCGGGAGCTGACGCGTATCCTCACGCTCACGCCCAAGCGCGCGGCGCAGCTCCGCCGGCTCGAGCTGCTGCACGGCGACTCCGGCTACACGTTCCGCGAGCTGCTCGCGCTCCGCGCGGCGAGCGCGCTCCTCGACGCCGGCGCCTCCGTGCGCCAGATCAAGCAGGCGCTCACGGCGCTCCGCCGCCAGGACCCGGGGCTCGAGCAGCCGCTCGCCGAGGTGCGCCTGGTCCTCGAGGGCGACCGGCTCCTGGCCCAGTCCGACCGCGTGCGCTTCGACCCGCGCACCGGGCAGCTCGTGCTGGCGCTCGACAGCGGCGGCCTCGAGCGGGCCGCGACCGCGACGCTCACGACCGGGCTCGTGCGGCCGCTCGCGCCGCCGGCGGAGCAGGCGGAGACGTGGTTCGAGCGCGCGAGCGAGTGGGACGGCGACCCGGCGCAGTGGGAGGACGCGATCGAGGCGTACCGGCGCGTGGTCGCGATCGACCCGACCTACGCCGCGGCGTGGAACAACCTCGGGCTCCTGGTCCACCGCATGGGCGCCTACGACGAGGCGCGCACCGCCTACGAGACGGCGCTCGCGCAGGACCCGCAGTGCTGCGAGGCCGCGTACAACCTCGGCTCGCTCCACGAGGACCGCGGCGAGGTCGAGGCGGCGATCGAGAGCTACCGCCAGGCGCTCGGCCTCTCGCCGGACTACGCCGACGCCCATTTCAACCTCGCCGGCGCGCTGGCGCGGGCGGGGCGGGGCGACGAGGCGGTGCGGCACTGGCAGCGCTACCTCGAGCTCGACGCCGGGAGCCCCTGGGCGCGGATCGCGCGCGCTCACCTCGAGGTCGTCGAGCCCGACGACGACCGGAAACAGAAGGAGTGAGGCCGTGAGGGTGCTCGTCGTCGGCGGGGGCGGACGCGAGCACGCGCTCGTCTGGAAGCTCGCGCAGAGCCCGCTGGTCCAGCGGCTCTACGCGGCGCCGGGCAACCCGGGGATCGCCCGCCACGCGACGTGCGTCGCGCTCGCGACGGACGCGCTCGACGACCTCGTGGCCTTCGCGCGCGACGAGGGGATCGATCTCACCGTGGTCGGGCCCGAGGCGCCGCTCGTCGCGGGTCTGGTGGACCGGCTCGCCCAGGCGGGCCGCGCCGCGTTCGGCCCCGGGGCGCGGGCCGCGGCGATCGAAGGGTCGAAGGTGTTCGCCAAGGGCCTGATGGCGCGCCACGGGATTCCCACCGCGCGCTTCGCGACCTTCGACGACCCCGCCCACGCGCGGCGCTACTGCCGGGAGACCGGCGCGCCGATCGTCGTGAAGGCCGACGGGCTCGCCGCCGGCAAGGGCGCGATCGTCTGCCGGACCCTCGACGAGGCGGACGCCGCCGTCGGCGAGTGCATGGAGCGCAAGGCGTTCGGGTCCGCCGGGACGCGCGTGGTGGTCGAGGAGTTCCTCACGGGCGAGGAGGTCTCGTTCTTCGCCCTCTCCAACGGGCGCGACCCGTTTCCCCTCGCGGCCGCCCAGGACCACAAGACGGTCTTCGACGGCGACCGGGGGCCCAACACGGGCGGCATGGGCGCCTACTCGCCCGTGGCGTCGTTCGACGCGGCGATGGAGCGGCGCGTGATGGAGACGATCGTCGGGCCGACGCTCGCCGCGCTGGCGAAGGAGGGCGCCCCCTACCGCGGCGTCCTCTACGCCGGGCTCATGCTGACGACGGACGGCCCGAAGGTCTTCGAGTTCAACTGCCGCTTCGGCGATCCCGAGTGCCAGGCGTTGATGGTCCGCTGGCCCGGGGACCTCGTTCCGCTGCTCCTCGCCGCGGCGCGCGGGGACGCCTGGCCCGCGCTCGCCGCGTGGCCGTCGCAGGCGTCGGTCTGCGTGGCGCTCGCCTCGGGCGGCTACCCGGGCAAGTACGCGACGGGGCTCCCGATCGAGGGCGTCGACGCGGCGGCCCGGCACGCGGGGGTGCGCGTGTTCCACGCCGGGACGGCGCTCGCCGACGGCCGGCTCGTCACCGCGGGCGGCCGCGTGCTGTCCGTGACCGCGGTCGCCGCGACGCTCCAGGGCGCGATCGACGCCGCCTACGGCGCGATCGGCGAGATCCGGTTCGAGGGCATGCACTACCGCACCGACATCGGCAGGAGGAGGCCCGCCACATGAGCAGACCCGTCCGCGTCGGCATCGTGCTCGGAAGCGACTCGGACCTCGAGGTCATGCTGGAGGCCGTGAAGGTCCTCGACGCGCTCGACGTGGGCAGCGAGGTGGTCGTCGCCTCGGCCCACCGGACGCCGGAGCGGACGCAGGAGTACGCGCGGAGCGCGCAGGGGCGCGGCCTCGGCGTCCTCATCGCCGGCGCCGGGGGCGCCGCCGCGCTGCCGGGCGCGCTCGCCGCGTGCTCGCCGCTGCCGGTGATCGGGGTCCCGATCGCGGCGACGCCGCTGGGCGGCCTCGACGCGCTACTCTCGATCGCGCAGATGCCGAGGGGCGTGCCCGTCGCGACCGTCGCGATCGGCGCGTGGGGCGCGGCGAACGCGGGCGTCCTCGCGGCGCAGATCCTGGCGCTCGGCGACCCCGCGCTGGCCACGCGCCTGCTGGCCTACCGCAAGCGCCTCGCGGACGAGGTGGACGAGCGCGCGCGTCGCGTGGCCGAGCGGCTCGGGTCGGGAGCCTCCGCGTCGCGGGCGTGACGGCCGGCGGGCGGACGCGGCTCCTGCGGGTGGACCCGTCGTCGCCCGAGCGTGCGGCGCTCGCCGCCGCCGCCGCGGCGCTGCGCGAGGGCGGAGTGGTCGCGTTCCCCACGGAGACGTTCTACGGGCTCGGCGCCGCCGCGCGCCTGGCCGCCGCGGTGCGACGGGTCTTCGCGCTGAAGGGCCGGCCCGAGGCCAAGCCCGTGCTGCTGCTCGTGGACGGGGTGGCGATGGCCGAGTCCGTCGCGGAGGTCACCGGGGAGGCGCGCGCGCTGATGGCGCGCCACTGGCCCGGGGCCCTGACGCTGGTGCTGCGCGCGCGCCCGGGCGTGCCCGGGGAGGTCACGGCGGGCACCGGCACGGTGGGCGTGCGCCTGTCACCGCATCCGGTGGCGCGCGGCCTCGTCGCGGCGCTCGGCGAGCCGGTGATCGCGCCGAGCGCCAACCCGGGCGGGCGCGAGCCGCCGACGAGCGCCGCGGCCGTGCTGGCCTACTTCGGCGAGGCCCTGGACCTCGTGCTGGACGGCGGCGCCACGCCGGGCGGCGAGCCCTCGACCGTGCTCGACCTGACCGTCACTCCCCCCAGGCTCCTCCGGCAGGGCGCGGTAAGGTTATAACCATGCGTGTCACGGGCGTGATCCAGGCGGGCGGCAGGAGCACGCGCATGGGCGGCCGGCCCAAGGCGCTGCTGGAGGTCGGTGGCCGGCGGATCATCGAGCGCGTGCGCGACGCCGTGGCGCCGGTCGTCGGCGAGGTCCTGCTCGTCACCAACACCCCCGACCTCTACGCCTTCCTCGGCCTGCCGATGGTCGCCGACGTCTACCCCGACCACGGCTCGCTCGGCGGCATCTACTCGGGGCTCGAGGCGGCGCCGGGGGAGGCCGCGTTCACGGTGGCGTGCGACATGCCGTTCCTGCACCCGGAGGTCGTCCGCCTGGTGGTCGCGCGCGCCGGAGCGGCCGACGTCGTGATCCCGCGCGTGGGCGGCCAGCTCGAGACACTGCACGCGGTCTACGCGAAGAGCTGCCTGCCCCACATCGAGGCGCTCCTCGCGGAGCGGCGCTTCAAGATCGCCGGGTTCTTCAACCAGGTGCGCGTGGCCGAGGTCCCCGAGGCCGAGATCGCGC
>MGCF01000087.1:477-7926 GCA_001788495.1 Candidatus Rokubacteria bacterium RIFCSPLOWO2_02_FULL_73_56 | reverse complement strand
CGCGCGAAACTGCCGCGCCAACTCATACGCCCGGCTGGCCTGCGAGGTGAATGCGGTGATGCCCACCAGGTCCGGCCGCGGCAGTGCGGCATAGTTCCTGACCCCCTGGTTTTCATCGAAGACGGTGATCTGCCAGTCAGCGGGTGTCAGCGTTGCCACCGTCAGCAGGCCCAGCGGCTTCCAGACGCGAAATCGCTTGAACCACCTCTGCCTCACTTCAGGCAGCGCCAAGGGATTGATCGGGTTGATGAGATACAGTCGCATCGGGCACCTTGTTGTCGGTCTACCAGGTTGCTGACAAAGCCATGACTAACGCCTCTTCCCTGGTCCGATGTCGCGGGTTACCGCGAGGAGATTGCCTGCGTCTGCTGGCTGTCCCGGCGAGTCGCAGCGCGCACAGGTGTTCGTTAACATGACGTCGAGAACGGCACACTAGAGATCGCGCTCGAAGGGGTAGAGCGGGCGCCGGCGCCGCGTGTAGGTGAAGAGCGAGAGGTCGGAGCTGGTGCAGCCGTCGCCGTCGCACAGCACGATGTGCCGGGCGATCGGCTCGAAGCCGGCGCGGAAGTGCTGGCGCGACTTGATCAGGACGTACCGCTTGCGGCGCGGGTCGATGCCGCAGTGGGTGAACACGCCGAGGTCGAACGGCTCGCTGCGCCGCTCCGAGACGACGATCTGCATGGCCCCGGTGTCGAGCACGGCCGTGCGACCCATCCGGACGCGCGTGCCGGTGGCCATCGGCCCGGTGACGACGAACTCGCCCTCCGTGATCCGCGTCACCCTGCCGGTGACGGTGAGGGGCTGGCCCGCGAGGTGGATCTGCGGCATGTCCACCTTGCCGCCGAGCGGCAGCGTCACGCGCGCCGCGGTCCCGGCCTCGAGGATCCGCTGGACGCTCGCCGGGTCGCAGATCGGCCCCGCGACGACGTCCTCGAGGCCCTGCCGCATGGCCTCCGCGATCACGCTCATCACGTCCTGCGTCCCGCCCGACGCGGTGTTGTCGCCGTGGTCCACGAGCACGATGGGGCCCTCGCCGAGCGTCCGGGCGTGGGCGATCTGCGTGGCGAGCGGCGCGCCCCGGTAGAGGAAGGCCTCGCGGCGCTCCCACGCCAGGTCGAGCAGGCGGTCCAGGAGGGCCCGGCCCGCCTCGGCCCGCCGGTCGCAGACGAGCACCGCCGAGCACGCGAGGTGCGGGACGTCGGCGTGCGGGAAGCCGCCGAACACCGACGCGTTGAGCACGGCGCCGCCCGCCTCGGCGGCGATGGCCAGGTCCACGACGTCCTTCATCGGCTGGCGCGACGGCGCGTGGACGAGCGTGCTGGTCAGCATCGGGCGGAAGCCCCAGACCATCACGGGCTCGACCTCGCCGTCGAGCGCGCGCGCCAGCGTGCGCCCGGCGCGCTCGCCCGTCTCGCCCATGTCCACGTGCGGGTAGGTGCGATAGCCGGTGATGACGCTCGCGTTCGCGACCATCGCCGCGGTCATGTGCGAGTGGAAGTCGAGCCCGACGGCGATCGGCAGGCGCGGCGCCACGGCGCGGATGCGGCGCAGCAGCTCGCCCTCGCCGTCATCCACGTGCTCGGCCACCATCGCGCCGTGCAGCGCGAGGAACGCCGCGTCGCATCCGGTGCGGATCGCGCCGACGATGGCCTCGCACATGTCCTCGTAGGCGCCCTTCTCGACGTAGCCCGACGGGTGGGCGCCCGCCGCGAGGGGGACGCTGACCTCGGCGCCGAGCTCGCGCGCGACGTGCAGGAACCCGCCGAGCTGGGTGTTGGTGTCGCGGAACTCCGCGACGGCCGCCTCGCCGGCGAGCGGCCGGAACGACGCGAGCGGCGTCGGCACCGGCGAGAACGTGTTGGTCTCGTGCATCATCATCGCGACCACGATCTTGCGACGCGCCATGGTCCCCTCGCTCTCTCAGGTCGCCGACAGGATGTGCCGGTCGAGCACGGCCGCGAGCAGCTCGCCCTCGAGCACCGGCGTGCCGTCGCGGCGCACCACCACCCGGATCCAGCGCCGCCGGCCCTCGCTCCGCTCGACGGCGGCCTCGGCCTCGACGCGGTCGCCGGCGACCACGGGGCCGAGGAACTTCACCTGGGCGCTCGCCAGCACCACGGTGGGCTCGTTGACGGCCAGCATGGCCGCGTAGTCCGCGAGCCCGAACGTGAAGCCGCCGTGCACCAGCCCCTGCGCGTCGGCCGCCATCTCGCGCGTGGTCTCCAGCACCACCCGGGCGCGCCCGGCGCCCAGCTCGACCGGGCGCCCGCACAGGTGGGGCGCGATCCGCTCGTGGGTCCGCTGCTCCATGGCCGCCTCCCGCGCCCGAGTGTAGACCATCCGGGCATTGCCTCGCGGCCCGTGCGCCGGTACGCTTCCGGCGGAGGTGCCCCGTGAGCGACACGCGTGCCGTCGTCGTCGATCCCGAAGCGCCCGGCCGTCTGGTCATCCGCGCCGTGCCCGGCCCCGTCCCCGACCGCGGCGAGGCGGTGGTGCGGGTGCGGGCGCTCTCGCTCAACCGCGGCGAGGTGCGGCGCTCGGGCATGGCCGCGGCCGGCTGGCGCCCGGGCTGGGACCTGGCGGGCGAGGTCGAGCGCGCGGCCGCCGACGGCTCGGGCCCGCGCGCCGGGGCGCGCGTGGTCGGGATGCTGCCCGAGGGCGCGTGGGCCGAGCGGCTGGCGGTGCCGACGCACGCCCTCGCCGAGCTGCCCGACACGGTGACGTTGTCCCAGGCCGCGACCTTCCCCGTGGCCGGGCTCACCGCGCTCCTGGCCCTCGGCAAGCGCGGGCCGCTGCTCGGCCGCCGCGTGCTGGTCACGGGCGCGACCGGGGGCGTCGGCGACTTCGCGGTGCAGCTCGCGCGGCTCGCGGGCGCCCACGTGACGGCGAGCGCCCGGCGCGCCGACCAGGCGCCGGCGCTGCGCGCGCTGGGGGCGCACGAGGTCGTGGTGGGCGACGCGATCCCACCCTCGCCGAAGTACGACCTGGTCGTCGAGTCCGTGGGCGGGCGCACCCTCGGCACCGCCCTCGGCGCCCTCGCGCGCGGCGGCATGTGCGTCACGCTCGGCGTCTCCGCCTCCGCCGAGGTCACCTTCGACGCGCGGGAGTTCTTCATCGCGGGGCGCACGACGCTCTACGGCTTCTACCTCTTCACGGAGCTCGGGAGCGAGCCGGCGTCGGTGGGCCTGCGGCGGCTCGCCGACCTCGTGGCGGCGGGCCAGCTCACGCCCCACGTGAGCCTCGAGCGGCCGTGGACGGAGATCGCCCGGGTCGCGCAGGACCTCATGGCCCGCCGCTTCCCCGGCAAGGCGGTGCTCACGCTCTGAGAGGAGGCTGTCCATGTTCGGCACCCTGACCGACGTCCTCACGCGCTCGGCGGCGCGCCACGGCGACAAGACCGCGCTGGTCTTCGGCGAGCGCCGCTTCTCCTACCGCGAGCTGGACGGGATGACGAGCCGGGTGGCCACTGCGCTCGCCGCCCGCGGGATCGGCGCCGGCGACCGGGTGACCCTCTACTCGCCCAACTGCTGGGAGTGGGCCGTCGCCTTCTACGCGATCGGCAAGCTCGGCGCCGTCGCGAACCCGATCAACGTGATGCTCACGCCCGAGGAGGTCGCGTTCGTCGTAGAGGACTGCGGGGCCAAGGCGGTGATCGCTTCCGCCGAGAAGGGCGAGGTGCTGCTCGACATCCAGCGGAAGACCGGGCTCGGCGAGGTGATCCTCTTCGGCGACCGGGCGCCGGCGGGGGCGCGCGCGTTCGCCGACATGCTGCGCGAGGGCCGCGAGGCCTTCACGCCGGCCCGGGTCGCCGACAGCGACCTGGCCCTGATCTGCTACACCTCGGGGACCACGGGCCATCCCAAGGGCGCCATGCTCTCGCACCGCAACTACATGGGCAGCATGGCGATGACCGCGCTGGCCCACGGGCGCGGGGCCGGCGACACCTGCGTGACGGCGCTGCCCTGCGCCCACGTCTACGGCAGCGTGGTGATGACGGCGTCGCTCCGCTACGGCGGCACCTTCGTCATGATCCCGCGCTTCACCGAGCCGGACGTGCTCCAGGCCATCCACACGCACCGGGCCACGATCTACGACGGCGTGCCGACGTCGTTCATGATGCTGCTCGCCCACGCCGACGTCGAGAAGTACGACCTGTCGTCGCTGGTCCGCTGCTCGGTGGGCGGCCAGGTGATGCCCGTGGCCAAGAGCCAGGAGTGGGAGGCGCGCGTCGGCTCGCCGCTGCTCGAGCTGTGGGGCATGACCGAGCTGGGCGGCCCCGGCACCTGCAACGTCTGGTACGGCGACAACCGCCACGGCACCGTCGGCATGTGCCTGCCCTACAACGAGTGCCGCATCGTCGACCAGGGCGACGCCGGCCGCGTCCTGCCCGGCGGCGAGGTGGGGGAGCTGATGTTCCGCGGCGCCTTCGTGATGCGGGGCTACTTCGGCAACGAGAGCGCCACGCGCGACACCATCGAGCCCGACGGCTGGCTCCACACCGGCGACCTCGCGAAGCTGGACGGCGAGGGGTACGTCACGATCGTGGACCGCAAGAAGGACCTGATCCTGACGGGCGGCTACAACATCTACCCGGCCGAGATCGAGCGCGTGCTGAGCGAGCACCCGGCGGTGGCGATGTCCGGGGTGGGCGCGGTGCCCGACGAGCTGCGCGGCGAGCTGGCGCGCGCCTACGTGGTGCTCAAGCCGGGGGCGGCGGCGACGGAGGACGAGATCGTCCAGTTCTGCCGGCAGAAGCTCGCCGCCTACAAGGTCCCGCGCTCGGTGAAGTTCGTCGCCGACCTGCCCAAGACCTCGACCGGCAAGATCATGCGCCGGCAGCTCCGCGGGCTGGACGCCTGAGCCCGGCGCCGAGCCCGCCGGGAAGGCCTCACGCGGGCCAGGCCGGCGCGTGCGTGCCGAGCGGGACCGCGGGCCGCGCCCAGCAGGCCGGCGTCTCGGACAGGCGCGCGGCGGGCACGACGTGCGTGAGCCGCCCGAAGGGGCTGTCGCACGCCGCGAGCAGGTCGCCGACGTCGGCGCGCGTCTGATCCGCGACGCCGCGGCCCCGGACCCGACCGAGCGCGTCGACCCAGCGCCCCGTCTGCGCGAGCGAGACGCGGACCAGATAGCTGCCGCCCTCGCGCGCGCGGCGCTCGAGCGCGAGGAGCGCGCCGCAGGCCGCCAGGTACCCGGCGGCGTGATCGACGACCTGCGCGGGCAGGTGCTGCGGGCGCTCGAGCCCGGCGCCCGCGCCCTGCTCGTGGGCGAAGCCGCTCACCGACTGGATCAGCGTCTCGAACCCGCGCCGCGCGCGCCACGGCCCCGCGTGGCCGTAGGCGGAGAGCGTGACGTAGACGATCCCGGGCCGGAGCCGCGCGACGTCCTCGGGCGCGAAGCCGCGCCCGGCGAGCGCGCCCGGACGGTAGGACTGGCAGAAGACGTCGGCGCCGGCGACGAGGCCGCGCAGCCGCTCGGCGTCCTCGGCGCGCCGGAGGTCGAGCGTCGCGGCGAGCTTGCCGAGCCCCAGGTCGATGACGAGCGAGGGCAGGTTCGGCAGGTGCGGGCTCGTCACGAGCAGGACGTCGGCCCCGTGCGAGGCGAGCGTCCGCCCGCACTCGGGGCCCGCGATGACGCGCGTGAGGTCGAGCACGCGCACGCCGGCGAGCGGCCGCGCGCCGTCGCCGCACGGCTCCGGCGGCGAGTCGCCGAGGCGGAGGATCTCGAGCAGCGGCAGCGCGGCGACCGCGCGCGCGTGCGGATGGGCGAGCCACTCGTCCCGCGTGCGGACCAGGCCGGCCGGGAGCCCGGCGCCGTTCAGCGCGTCCTCGAGGTCCTGCCCCTTCCAGCGGGCGACCGCCGCGGCCATCGACTCGCGCGTCGCCTCGCAGCCGAGGAACCCGACGTGGCCCGCGGCGTGATGCGGCAGGTTCGCGTGGATCTGCACCCAGCGGCCGTCGCCGGTGGGATAGAAGCCGAAGAGCGGGCTCCGGGCGTCGGGCGGCGGGCCGTCGTCCACGCGCAGGTAGCGCTCGCTGCGGAAGGCCGCGACGGCGGCGCGCAGGTCCACGGCGACCGACTGCGCGCGCCCCGTGCGGCGGCGCCAGACCTCGGTCGCCGCGAGCCCGGTGGCCGCGATCACCGCCGCGGCCGCGGTGCCGATCCTGACGTCGGTCGGGAGCAGCGGATCGGCGCCGGTCAGCGTGACGCGCTCGAGCGCCGCCGGCTCGCCCCCGGCGGCCGCCCAGACCTGCTCGAGCGCGGCGCGGGGCGTCGTCATGGCGCCGTCACCGTCGCGGGCTCACCAGGAGATCGGGTGACGCACGACGTCGAGCAGCAGCTTCTGGAGCTCGACGATCTCGGTGCGGATGCCCTTCCGGGTTTCCCACCATCGATCGGGGTCGAATGGCGAGTGGCGGGCGACTCGAATCGTGACTTTCGTCTGGTGGCCCGTCATGGACCGACGAAGCACTCGACGGAGACGTGACGCGCTCGAGCGCCGCCGGCTCGCCCCCGGCGGCCGCCCAGACCTGCTCGAGCGCGGCGCGGGGCGTCGTCATGGCGCCGTCACCGTCGCGGGCTCACCAGGAGATCGGGTGACGCACGACGTCGAGCAGCAGCTTCTGGAGCTCGACGATCTCGGTGCGGATGCCCTTCCGGGTTTCCCACCATCGATCGGGGTCGAATGGCGAGTGGCGGGCGACTCGAATCGTGACTTTCGTCTGGTGGCCCGTCATGGACCGACGAAGCACTCGACGGAGACGCCGTGAGTGGTCGGCGAGACTCACCACCACGATTGAACGAAACTTGTTCTGGTCGCACCACGCCGGAAGCACCTCACCCTCGGCCTCGGTTCCAGCGACGGCTCTGGGGACCTGCTCGACGGCCGTCACGCCCAGCGACCGGAGTTGACGAGTTGAGCGAGCGGCCCGGTCTTCGTAGCCGACTCCACGGCGGAGGAACTCCCGATCCACCGCGTCGGGAGGGTCGGCGAACACCGCGACCCGCGAAGCGATGCCGCTGTGGACGAGGTCGGCCGCTTCGAGTACCCCGGCGCCGTCGGCGTCGACCGCGACGACGATGATGTCGACCCGCTCCACGGGCTCGTCGACGACGAGCGCCCATCCGGCGGCCCGCAGCATCGGTACCCGCGTCGCGGGCACGGCGACGACAAGCGCCCCCGCCAGCACGACCACCGCCAGGACCCGGGCCAAGCGCGGCCACCGCGCAATCACCGGCTGCATGTCGCATCGTAGCCGATTTCAGGCTGAACGGACTCGTCCTCGACGAGTGCGGGTAGACTGAGGCTCGTGCTGCCCGATGTCCTCTACGGCACCGCCTGGCAGGAAGGGTAGAGTAGGGGAGGGAAAGGAGCCACGCGCATGGCCGACCGCAAGTACCGCCAGCAAGGGTACCGCCCCCGGGGCGCCGAGCCGCGCCGGCCGTCGCCGC
>MGCF01000087.1:0-468 GCA_001788495.1 Candidatus Rokubacteria bacterium RIFCSPLOWO2_02_FULL_73_56 | reverse complement strand
GCCGCTCCGCGGGGCGTCGGCGGCCGGGATGCTCGCCCAGCGCACCGTCTCCCGGTGCGGGGCGTGCGGCGCGGTCCTGCCGGTGGCGACCGCCGCGCTCGCGCAGTGCCCGCACTGCCGGGCGGCCATCCACGCCTGCCGCCAGTGCGCCCACTTCGACACGGGCCGGCGCTTCGAGTGCACGGAGCCCATCCCCGAGCGGCTCGCGGACAAGAGCGCGCGCAACGACTGCGCCGCGTTCGCGCTCCGCGTGACGGTCGAGCGGGACGCCTCGCCCGACTCGACGCGCCCCGGCGACATCCGCCGCGGGTTCGACGACCTCTTCAAGAAGTAGCACTCCGGGAACGGGAGAAACATCGATGGCGGCCCGTGCCCGGCGCGTCTGTCCGGATGGGAGGCTTGCATGAGCGTGCGATTCCTGGCCCTGCTGATCGGTCTGGCGGTCCTGCTCGGCTCACCGTGGACCGC
>MGCF01000086.1 GCA_001788495.1 Candidatus Rokubacteria bacterium RIFCSPLOWO2_02_FULL_73_56 | reverse complement strand
CGGGCGTCCGCTTCGCCGATCCCGAGCCCGTGCTCGGCCTCAACTGGCGCGGCAAGGTCGTGCCCTTCGTCCCCCGCGCCCAGCCGCTGTTCACCTACGTGAACCCGCAGGGGCAGACCGAGTACGCCTTCAAGAAGCTCGGCTTCGCCCATAACCCGATCGTCCCCCACACGGTGGTGCGCGCTTCGCGGACCTGCGAGAGCTGCCACGGCAACCCCCGCGCCCTCGGCCTCGGGATGTACACGAGCCGGGAGCACCCGAAGCTCGAGGAGTTCCGGCAGCCGCGGGACTTCCGCTGGGACCGGATCGTGGACGAGACGGGGGTACCGGTGCAGCAGACGACGGTGGAGGGCGCCCGGCCCCTGAACCGCGAGGAGATGGACCGGATTCGCCGCGCCCCCTACAAGCTCTCCCCGCCCGCCCGCCCGGAGGCCACGCGATGACCCGAGCCCCGCGATCCCTGGCCCTGCGATCGACCCCGGCGCTCCTGGCGCTCGTGCTCCTGACGCTCGCCGGGCCCCGGCCCGCGGGGGCGGGCCACGGGCTCACGGCGCTGGACCCGGTGGAGATCTACAGCGACGGCTTCGGCGACCTGCGCGGGATCGCCGTCGATCCGGCCGGGAACGTCTTCGTCGCCGACCGCGCCGCGGGGACGGTCACCCGGATCGCTCCTGACCGCACCAAGACCGTCGTCGCCAGCGGCCTGGAGCGCCCGATCGGCCTGGCCTTCGATCTCACGGGGCGGCTGCTGATCGCCGAGGAGCGCGAGGCGCGCGTCGTGCGGCTCGAGCCCGGAGGCGCGCTGACCCCGCTCGTCACGGGGATCAAGCAGCCGCGGTGGCTCGCCGTGCGGGAGGACGGCACGCTCTTCATCGCCGCCCGGCGGCTCACGCGCGGCACCGACCCCGAGCCCGACGACGAGTCGGCGGAGCCCGAGGTGCTCCTGGCGCTCTCCCCCGCGGGCCCGTTGAGCGTGTTCGCCGACGGCTTCCGCCACCTGCAAGGGCTCGCGGTCACCGCCGACACGCTCTTCGCGGCCACGCGGGGGCTGCAGGGGGAGCCGCAAGCCGACGGCGTGGTCTACCGGATTCCGATCCTCGCCGACGGCACGGCGGGCCCGATGACCACGCCCTGGCCCCGGGATGCCTTCAAGAAGCCGGTGGGGCTCGCGCGCGATCGCCTCGGGGCGCTCTGGCTCACGACCAAGGAGCTGGACCTGCAGGAGGACGAGTCCAAGCGCGCGGTGGCGAAGCTCCACCCGACCGGCGCCGCGACGCTCTTCGCCGAGAACCTCGCCCGGCCCCAGGGCCTCGCCTTCGACGCCACCGGGAACCTCTACGTGGCCGACGGCGGCAGCGGGCGGGTCTTGCGCTTCCTCGCGCCCGTGGCGCCGACCCTGACGAGTCCGCTCGTCACGAACCAGTCACCCCTGGCGCTCACCGGCACCACGGCCCCGGCGGCGCGAGTGGACGTGTTCGTGAACGACACGCCCCCGTCTCTCACCGGGACGGCGGACGCCACGGGCGCCTTCACGGTCTCCGTTCCCCTGACCCCCAACGCCGCCACCGCGCTCAGCGTGTTCGCGACGACCCACGGGGGCCTGGGGCTCACCTCGGTGCCCGCCGAGGTCATGGTGACCCACGACGATCAGCCCCCGGCGCTCGTCTTCCAGGCCCCGCCCGCCCTGGCTCACGTGCGGCAGAGCGTCGGCGTGCAAGCGCAAGCGACCGATGCCGGGAGCCAGGTCGCGAGCCTCGCCCTGACCGTCGATGGCCAGACGCTGACGGCCACGGTGACCCCGGCGCTTCCCGCCGAGGCGGCGACGGCCACCGCCACCTGGGATACGACCACGATCGCCGACGGCTCCCACACCCTCGGCGCCACGGCGACGGACCAGGCGGGCAACACGGCCAGCACGACGCGGGTCGTCATCGTGGACAACACCCCGCCGGAGACGGCGATCACGAGCGCCCCGGCGGGGGAGATCGCCACGCCGGAGGCGACGATTGGCTTCACGGGCTCGGACGCCCTCACCCCCACGGCGAACCTCCTCTTTGCCTGGCGGCTCGACGGCGGGGCGTGGACGCTCTTCGGCCCGGCCACGACGGCCACACTGACCGGCCTCACCGAGGGCGCGCATACCTTCGAGGTGAAAGCCCTCGACCTCGCGGGGAACGAGGACCCCACCCCCGCGGCCGTGAGCTTCACCGTGCGCTTCGGTCCCTCGATCACGGGCGTCGATCCCGTGGGCGGGCCGATCGGGACCTTCGTGACAATCACCGGGACCAACTTCGAGCCCGGGGCGACGACGGTCACGTTCAACGGTCTGGCGGCCGTGGTACGCACCATCAGCGCGACCCAGCTCACGACCACGGTGCCCGTCGGCGCCACCACGGGGCCCCTCGCGGTGACGACCACCCGCGGAAGCGCGAGCGTCGTCTTCGCCGTGCCGACGACCGGGGACTTCACGCTCACGGCCTCGCCGGCGCCCCCGGCCAGCGCGAGGGTGATCGCGGGCGATCAGACGTCGATCAGCATCCAGGCCGGGGGCAGCGGGAGCTTCACGAGCCTCGTGACGCTGAGCCTCTCGACGCTCCCCGCCGGGATCACGGCGAGCTTCTTGCCCGCGAACCTCGTCGCCCCCGGAGCGAGCGCGTTCGTGACCCTCGCCGTGGCCCCCAGCGTCGCCCCCGGGAGCTATGACCTCACGGTGACCGGCGAGGCGCAAGTGGACGGCCGCACCCTCACGCGCATCGCGAACTTCACGCTCGAGGTCCTGGCGCCCGAGACCCCGGCGATCACCGGCCGGGTCCTCACGGCCGAGGCGGTGCCGAAGCCCATCCCGGGCGTCACGATCACCCTCGGCTCAGCATTCACGCTCACCGACGCCGGGGGCAACTTCGTCCTCCTGGCCCCGCCCCCCGGCGCCAACATGCTCCTGGTCGACGGCCGCACGGCGAGCACGCCGACGGCGCAGTATCCGCCCGTCGAGGTCCAGATCGACGTCGCCGCGAGCGGCCCCACGCGCGTGCCCTTCGTGCTCTATCTCCCCGTGCTCGACACCGCGCACCCCGTCACCCTGCCGCTCGACGCCGGCGGCTTCACGACGGCGGAAGTCCAGGCGACGACCCCGCTGATCCCGGGCCTGGTCGTCACCATCCCGCAGGGGACGAAGATCACCGGCCCCGACGGCAATCCCGTCTCCCAGATCACCATCACCCCGGTGCCCATCGACCGGACTCCGATGCCGTTCCCGGGGAACGTCATTGCCCCGATGCTCTTCACTATTCAGCCCGGCGGTGCGGTGCCGAGCCAACCCCTGGCGATCACCTTCCCGAACCTCCAGCGCGCCCCCGAGGGGACGCCGGCGACCCTCTATTACTTCGACCTGAGCGCCGGCACCTGGGCCTCCTGGGGCACGGGCCGAGTGACGGCGGACGGCACGCAAGTGGTGAGCGATCCGGGCTTCGGCCTGCCCCGGTTCGCGTGGCACTTCCCGTGGTGCCCGGTGAGCCCGCCCGATGCTGTGCGAATCCGGCACGTGAAGACCGACGAGCCCGTGGACCTGGTCTCCGGCCGCTTCCTCGTCAACAAGACGGACCTCGTCCTCCCGGGGCGGGTGCCGGTCAGCCTCCAGCGCTTCTACCGGAGCGAGTTCGGGCAGGCGGGGCTCCTCGGGATCGGCTGGACCGTGGACCTCTACGACAGCACGCTGACCACGGCGGGGACGGGCTTCGCCCTCGTCCGCCCCGACCAGAGCACCGTGCGCTTCGCGCCCGCGGGGCCGGGGCAGTGGGCGAACGCGGACGAGCCCGAGTTCCGGGGGGCGCTCCTGACGGCCCTTCCTGGGGAGTTCCGGTTCCAGCTCCGGTTCAAGGACGGCACGGTCCACCGCTTCGAGCGCCTGCTCGGCTTCGCCAATGCCGCCGCGCTCGCCGCGCTCACCGACCGCTACGGCAACACGGTGACGCTCACCCGGGTGCCGCAGGCCTTCCAGAACCATCGGATCACCAGGATCACCGAGCCGGCGGGCCGGGCGATCGACCTCACGTATGACACCGCGGGCCGGCTGGCCCAGGTGACCGACCCGCTCGGGCGCACGGCCCAGTACGCCTACGACGTCGAGGGGCGCCTCGAGACGGTGACCGACCCGGCGGGCGGGGTCACCCGCTACGCCTACGACAGCCAGCACCGGATCCTGAGCATCACGGACCCCCGCGGGATCGCCTTCATCACGAACGAGTACGACCCCGTGACGGGACGCGTGACCCGGCAGATCCAGGCCGACGGCGGGGTCTGGAGCTTCGCCTACACGCTGACGGGGAACATCGTGACCCAGACGGTGGTCACCGACCCCCGCGGGAACCCGACGACCTACCGGTTCAACGCGGAAGGCTTCACGCTGTCCAGGACGGACGCCCTCGGGCAGACGACGCTGTTCGAGTACCTCCCGGGATCGAACCTTCTCGCCGTGATCACGGATCCGTTAGGCCGGACGATCCGCTACGACTATGATGGCCAGGGCAACCTCGCGCGCATCGTTCAGCCGGATGGTACCGATCGCCGTCTTGAGTATGAGCCGGTCTTCAATCGGCTGACCGCGATGATCGAGCCTCTCGGACGCACCACCCGGTACGAGTATGATGCGCTAGGAAACATGACGGCCCGGGTCGCGCCTGGTGGAGCACGCACTACTGTGACCTATCTTGCGGATGGCAGTCCAGCCACAATTACGGACCCACAGGGCCACGTCACCACGCTGACCTACGATGCCTTCGGCAACCTGGCAACGGTGCAGGACCCCCCCGGCAATGTCAGTCGTCGCGAGTATGACGTCGCCTCGCGCCTGCTCCGAACCACCACGCCAACGGGCAGAACCACCCAGTTCGCATATGACGCCCTTGATCGGGTCGTGCAACTCACCGACGCGGCTGGGGGCGTCATCCAGTATACGTACGATCCCAATGGGAATCTGCTGACCCTGCGAAACCCTCAGGGCATGACGACCGAGTACACGTACGACGTCATGGATCGGGTCATCGCGCGGAAGGATCCCTTGCAGCGCACGAAGACCTTGACCTATGATCTCGCTGGGAACCTCGTCCAGACGGTTGACCAGAGGGGCCAGCTGACGGCATTCGTCTCGGACGCGGTCAATCGCCGGGTTCGTGAAATCTACACCGGCGGCGTATCGGTCGACTTCGTCTATGATGCAGGCAGCCGCCTGGTGCGCATCATCGACTCAGAAGGCGGAGTCATCGAGCACGAGTACGACTCGAATAATCGTCTCATCCGGGAGACGACCGCGCACGGCACGGTCGCATATACCTACGATGTCCTCGGGCGCCAAACCACGGTCGCGATCGCCGGCGAGCCCGTCGCGACATACGGGTACGACATCGACTCCCGAGTCCGAAGCATCACCCGCGCCTCGCTCTCCCCGCTCACCCTCGACTACGATGTCAGAGGCCTGCTGACCCGCCTGGTCCTGCCGAATGGCGTGACCACCACCTACGAGTACGATGGCGCGGCGCGCCTGACGCGGCTCCTCTACGAATCAACTGCCGCCGGTGTGCTGGGCGATTTGACCTACCAGCATGCCTCCGACGGACGCCGGATCCGGACAGGCGGGACCTTTGCCCGGATCGCTCTTCCAGACGCGACCGCTACGGCGACGTACGATGCCGCGAACCAACAGCTCGCATTCGGCGACCGCACGATGTCCTTCGATGACAACGGGAACCTCGTGCAGCTCACCGAACCAGGCTCGACGACGTTGTTCACCTGGGATGCGCGCGACCGCCTGCGCGCGATCAGCACGGGCGGATCCCTGACGACGTTGACCTACGACGCCCTCGGGCGCCGAAGCGGCCGGACGGTCGACGGGCTCACCACCACCTTCCAGTACAGCCGTGGTGACGTCGTCCGAGAGAGCCGCGTTGGCGGCGACGTGCTGTACCTCCGTGGTCTTGCCGTCGATCAGCAGTTCTATGAAAACCAAGACACCGGGTATCTCCTGGATGGATCCCAGACCACCATCGCCCTCGTTGACGCCGGTGGCGCGTTGAGTCAGAGCTTCACCTACGAGCCGTTTGGCCGAACCGAGACGACTGGTGACCCCGATCGGGTTCGCTATCAGTTCACTGGCCGTGAGCGCGACAGCGCGGATCTGTACTATTTCCGCGCCCGATACTATTCCCCACGGCTCGGGCGGTTCATCCAGCCCGATCCTCTTGGGCTCGCGGCAGGTGTGAACCTGTACGCCTATGCCAGCAACGACCCGATCAGCCTGATCGACCCCTTCGGTCTTAAGACGTTCGTTGCTCACGGAACCTCGACGCAGGGCACGTCCGATGACTGGCCCGAGTTCCTTGACGCTCTCCGAAAAGGCGGTGACCCGGATACCTATCTCTTTCGATGGTCCGGCAGCTTGGGAGAGACTCTGTTCGCGCCCGAAGGTCCGGCGGGTGACCTCGTCAACCGAATCATCGCCGAGCTGACCCTCCAACCACTCAAGCCAGGAGAGAGGCTAAGCCTCGTCGGTCACAGTGGCGGGGCTGTCGTCGTCAACGAGGCCGCCCGGATGCTGCGGGCACGGGGCATCAAGGTCGACAACCTGATCGTCTTTGGCGCGCCGGCGGCCCTGATGGCACGGCCGCCGGCCGACGTCCCGGTCACGGTGTTCGTGGGGCGCTACGACCCGCTCAAGACGCGGCTTTCAGGCCCCAACGCCACCTCCTTCTCGGTGGAGACAGGATCGTCAGACGCGCAAACTGCTCACACGTCGTACACGAAGAATCCCTTCGTGATCACCACGATTCAGGGACTGATTCGCGCCCGGCCGCCGCGCTAGGACAGGGGAGCACCATGCGGGTCGCGGCAATCCTCCTCGGTTTGGTCGCCCTGGGCGTCGGTCTCTCGAAGACGGCGCCGGCCGATGACGTGAACCTCGCCCTTGCGTGGTATGGCGACGACGCGGTGCAGTGGACGCGGCACGGGGCCGAGATCTTCGCGGTTGGGGACCGCCTCGTCGTGCTGGATGCCGTCACGGGCGCCGAGCGGCGCTGGCTCCAACTGCAACGACCACGGGGCCAAATCGAGCTGCTGCCGCAGCCGGCGACGGACGGTCGTCTCATTCTCTTCGGCTGGTACCTCTGGGATCGGAAGGAGGCCGTGATCGTCTCCTATGACGTGCAAACGTTGACGCTCCAGTGGCAACGACGCATTGCCTGGGGCGAGGGGGCGCACTCGATCGGCCCGAGAATTGACGCTGCTTTCGAGGACAGTGCGGTGTACGTCCAGCTGACGGGGCGGCAGGATGAGGAGCACTTGCTGAAGCTGCGGCGCGACACGGGGGACGTCATCTGGGCGCAGCAGTTCGACCGCTGGATGACGGGCGTGCCGCCGGTGTGGTATCAGGGGAAACTCTTGATCCGTTCGGCGGTCGAGTTCCGCTATCCCGACGGCCACGGTCACTATCAGCTGGTCAATCCGATCAATGGGCTCCCGGTCTGGCGGATACGGCTCGAGAGCATGCCCGTGGTGGGGTACGAGGACGTTCCCGTCATCGACGGGGACTGGGCGTATCTCACAGCCAACATGCCAGGGCCATACAAGCGATTCTATGTCGTCGATCTACAGCGAGGGCGTTTGGCAGAGAATACGATCACCGACGAGCTTCGGCCCCCATTCGCCTACCTGAACAGGGTGATGTACTTCGCTGGCCAGCGACCGGCCGCTCAGTACGTCCGTTATCGGCCGGATGCGATCCTGTGGCGGACGACGATCACGCCTTCTGACGGGTTGCTGCCAGGCATAACGAACACAGGCGTGGTAGACGAAGTCAACAAGCGCATCTACCTCGGTGACACCCTGCGCGGCGTCTGGGTGCTCTCGATGACGGACGGCAAGCTCCTCGGGCTTATCGATACCCGTCCCGGTGCCGCCAGTCGCCGACCGTTTGCCTCTCGTGGCGCCCGCCGACTGGAACGAGATGGGGATCGGATGCTCGTGGGCACTCAGGACGGGCGCCTGCTCGTCTACCGTCTTGCCAGGCCCTGACAAGGCGCCGCCAGCTGCGGTTCGTTTGTGCTATCCACGCCGGTTCACGATCGGGCGAGCGTGGTGAAAGCCCGGTAGTACCGGTCCCGCCTCAGCCTGGACCGACTGCCACGCGACGATCGCCCGGAAGGTCAAGGCCAACATCATGGCCCACCGCTCGGGGACGCAGGGACGCTCTTCCCGAACGGGCTCCAGCCCACGCGGGAGCAGGTGCGCTTCTCGCTGGCGCCCGTGGCGACGAGGCCGGGGCTCCCGCTCCCCACGGGCCAGCCGCTCCCGCCGGGCGCCGTCGCGCGCCTGGACCCGCTGCCGACGTTCACGGAGTCGAGCGACGTGGTCTTCGACCTCTTGAGGAAGGAGTGCGCGTCCTGCCATCTCTGGACCCGGCCGACGGCGGTGCGCGGCAACTTCCGCGCGACCGGCTGCGCGGCCTGCCACATGCCCTACGCCGAGGACGGCAAGAGCCGCGGCGGCGACCAGGCGATGCCCAAGGACAAGGTCGGCCGGCCGCTGCGCCACCAGTTGACGAAGCGCATCGCGGTGACCCAGTGCGCGACGTGCCACCACGGGGGCTCGCGCGCGGCGATGAGCTACCGCGGCCTCATGGAGGCGCCGCCCGAGGGGCGGCAGACCTTCACCTACGACCAGGACCTGCTCCACGGCCACGCCTACACCCGGCAGCCGGCCGACGTCCACTTCGAGCGGGGGCTGGCGTGCATCGACTGCCACACCGAGCGGGAGATGCACGGCGACGGGCAGGTCTACGCCAAGCGCCACTACGAGGTGGAGATCCGCTGCGAGAGCTGCCACGGCACCCCCCAGCAGCTCGCCACGGGGATCACCGCTCAGGGGCGGCGTCTCCGAAACGTCTTCATCGCGAGCGCCCCGAACCCGACGGGGACGGTGACGCTGGTGAGCAAGCTCACGGGGACGGTCCACCCCGTCCCCCAGCTCGCGACGCTGGCGACGCAACCGCCCGGGCACGAGCCCCAGCACCTGGCCCGGACCGAGTGCTTCACCTGCCACACCGCCTGGGCGCCGACCTGCTACGGCTGCCACATCCAGGCCGACTACACGGCCTACCGCACGCC
>MGCF01000085.1 GCA_001788495.1 Candidatus Rokubacteria bacterium RIFCSPLOWO2_02_FULL_73_56 | reverse complement strand
CACTCGTCGTAGGCCGGGACGAAGTGGACCCACTGGAGGATCCGGAGCTTCTTCGCCGCGTGGGCGCGCCCCGGGACGATGATGTTGGCGCCGAGGCCGGCGGCCACCGCCCCTGCGCTCGTCGCCTTCAGGAACTGTCGCCTGTTGACCGCGTCACTCATGGGCTGTCCCTCCTGTCGTCGCGAACAATAGGGGCATCGCACCGGGCCTCGGAACTCCCGCCGGACACTCGGAGGCATCCGCCCGGCGACTGTACGGCGGCGGCGGGGGGGTGTCAAGGCGCGCGGCGGCGTGGCCCGTGTGGTCAAATGAGCGCCGAGCCATGCTCCCGCGACCCGCCGAGACCCGCGTCCTGCGCGGCATCGTCTTCATCCTCCTGGCCACGGCGCTGTTCGTGACCATGAACACGGGCGTGAAGCTCCTGCGCCCGCACCTGCCGACGCTCGAGCTGATCTGGGCGCGCACGCTCGGCCACCTCGTCTTCGTGTTCGCCATCTTCGGGCCCACCCACGGCGGCTGGCGCCTGCTCGTCACCCGGACGCCGCGGACCCAGATCGCGCGCTCGCTGCTGCTGCTGGCCTCGACCAGCTTCTTCTTCACGGCGCTCGGGTACGTGCCGCTCGCCGACGCCACCGCCGTCTCGTTCACCGCGCCGCTGATCGTCGCCGCGCTCGCCGGGCCGATGCTGCGCGAGCACATCGGCCTCGACCACTGGCTCGCGATCGCGGCGGGCTTCGTCGGCGCGCTGATCGTCATCCGGCCGGGCGCCGCGGGGGCGAACCCGTACCTGCTGCTGGTCCTCGCGAGCGCCGCGTGCTACGCCGTCTACCAGATCCTCACGCGGCGCGTGGCGGGCGTCGACCGGCCGGAGACGAGCGTGACCTACAGTGCGCTCGTGGGCACCGTGGTCCTCAGCGCGCTGGTGCCGTTCGTCTGGCAGACGCCCGCCCGGCTCTCGCACTGGCTCATCCTGCTCGTCATCGGCCTGCTCGGCGGCCTCGGCCACTACTGCGTCGCGCGGGCGCTCCTCTGGGGGCCGGCGTCGATCCTCTCGCCCTTCCACTACGCGCAGCTCGTCGGCGCGGCGCTGATGGGCTACCTCGCCTTCGGCGACGTGCCCGCCGCGTGGACGTGGCTCGGCGCCGCCGTCGTCATCGCCAGCGGCCTCGGCATCGCGTGGCGCGAGCGGGGCCGGTAGACCGGTAGAATAGAGGATCATGCCGACGCCGGCCGACCCGGGCCCTCCCGTCGCCAGGCGCGCGCCCACCGTGGCGGTGGTCCACGGCGAGCGCCGCGAGGACGGCTACGCGTGGCTCCGCGCCAAGGACGACCCCGAGGTGCGCGCGTACCTCGAGGCCGAGAACGCGTACACGGACCGCGCGATGGCGCCGACCGCGGCGTTCCAGGGCGCGCTCTACCAGGAGATGCTCGCGCGGATCAAGGAGGACGACGCGACCGTGCCCGTCCCTTTCGGCGGCTTCTCCTACTACTCGCGGACGGAGCAGGGCAAGCAGTACCCGATCTACTGCCGCCGGGCGGGGAGCCCGGAGGCGCCCGAGCAGGTGACGCTCGACCTGAATCGCCTGGCCGAGGGTCACGCGTTCATGGCGCTCGGCGCCTACCGGGTGACCGACGACGGCCGCCGCCTCGCGTACGCGACCGACGTCACCGGCTTCCGTGAGTACACGCTGCACGTCAAGGACCTCGCCACGGGCGAGCTCGCGCCCGAGCGCATCGAGCGCGTCGCGGCGGTCGCGTGGGCCGCCGAGCCGGACGTCCTCTTCTACGTGACCGAGGACGACGCCAAGCGCCCCCACCGGCTCTGGCGCCACCGCCTCGGCGCGCCGGCCGACGAGCTGATCTACGAGGAGACCGACCCCCTTTTCCGGCTGCACGTGGAGCGCTCGCGCAGCCGGAGCTGGCTCTTCGCCACCTCGGCGAGCTTCACGAGCACCGAGGTGCGCTGCCTGCCCGCGGCCGACCCCGGCGGCGCGTGGCGGGTGATCCTGCCCCGCGAGCCCGACCACGAGTACGACGTCGACCACGGCACCGGGCCGGGCGGCGACCTCTTCTACATCCGCACCAACGGCGGCGGACGGCGCAACTTCCGCCTCGTCACCGCGCCCGCGGACGACCCGCGGCCGTCGCGGTGGACGGAGCGCCTCCCGCACCGCGACGACGTGATGCTCGAGGGCGTGGACGTGCTCGCCGGGCACTGGGTCGCCCTGGAGCGCGCGGACGGGCTCCTGCGCCTGCGCGTGACCCGCCTGGCCGACGGCGCCTCCCACCACGTCGCGTTCCCCGAGCCCGCCTACGAGGTCACGCCCGAGGGCAACGCCGAGTTCGCGACGACCCGCTACCGCTTCCGCTACCAGTCGTTCGTCACGCCGCCGTCGGTGTTCGACGAGGACCTGGACACGCGCGCGCGCACGCTCTTGAAGCGGACCGAGGTGCTCGGCGGCTTCGACCCCGCGCGCTACCGCACCGAGCGCCTCCACGCGACCGCGCCCGACGGCACCCGCGTGCCGATCTCGCTCGTCCGCCCGACGGACGCGCCGCGCGACGGCTCGGGCCCGCTCCTGCTCGCCGGCTACGGCGCCTACGGGATCCCCTACCCGGTGACGTTTTCCTCGAACCGGCTGAGCCTGCTCGATCGCGGCGTCACGGTCGCGATCGCCCACGTCCGCGGCGGCGGCGAGCTGGGCAAGCGCTGGCACGACGACGGGCGCATGCTCGCCAAGCGCCACACGTTCACGGACTTCGTCGCCTGCGCCGACTTCCTCGTGGCGTCCGGGTACGCCG
The DNA here is from genome assembly GCA_001788495.1 of Candidatus Rokubacteria bacterium RIFCSPLOWO2_02_FULL_73_56. Lineage (GTDB taxonomy): Bacteria > Methylomirabilota > Methylomirabilia > Rokubacteriales > CSP1-6 > GWA2-73-35. Next base: position 3,209 of record MGCF01000085.1, on the reverse strand, counting down.
CGCGCGCGCGCCTCGCGATCGAGGGCGGCAGCGCGGGCGGGCTCCTCGTCGGCGCCGTGCTCAACCTGCGCCCCGACCTCTGTCGCGCCGCCGTGCTGCGCGTGCCGTTCGTGGACGTCGTCAACACGATGCTCGACGAGTCGCTGCCGCTCACGATCGGCGAGTACGAGGAGTGGGGCAACCCGAAGGTCCGCGCCGAGTACGACGTCCTCGAGAGCTACTGCCCGTACACGAACCTCGCGCGGGGGCCCTACCCCGCGATGCTCGTCCGGACCTCGCTCAACGACAGCCAGGTCATGTACTGGGAGCCCGCCAAGTACGTGGCGAAGCTCCGCACGCTCAAGACGGACGACGCGCCGCTGCTCCTCAAGGTCAACCTCGCGGCGGGCCACGGCGGCGCCTCCGGCCGCTACGACGCGCTCCGCGAGGCCGCCTTCGACTACGCGTTCGTCCTGCAGGCGCTCGGCCTCGCGTGACGTCCCGCGCGCTCGCGCGGTGCGCTACACTGCGCGGTATGAGCCTCGACCATCCCTGGCCCGCTCCGCCCGCTCCCGGCGACGTCATCACGGTGGCCCCCGGCATCACGTGGCTGCGGATGCCGCTGCCGTTCCAGCTCGACCACATCAATCTCTGGCTGCTCGAGGACGGGCCCGGCGTCACCGTCGTGGACACGGGCGTCGGCCTGCCGGACACGCGAGCGCTCTGGGAGCGCGCCTTCGCCGCGCACCTCGGGGGCCGCCCGATCACGCGCGTCCTCGTCACCCACTTCCACCCCGACCACATGGGCAACGCCGGCTGGCTCACCGAGCGCTGGCGGACGGACCTCTGGTGCACGCAGGCCGAGTGGCTCTGGGCGCAGCTCGCGTGGCGGAGCCGCGAGGCGGCGGACGTCGAGCGCCGGCTCGAGCACTACCGGCGCCACGGCTGCGACGCCGCGGCGCTCGCGCGGCTCCGGCGCCGCGGCAACCACTATCCCGGCCTCGTGCCGAGCATCCCGCCCGCGTTCCACTGCATCCGCGAGGGCGACGTGGTGCCGATCGGCGAGCGGCGCTGGCGGGTCCTCACGGTGCTCGGCCACGCGCCCGAGCACGCGTGCCTGCACTGCCCCGAGGCCGGCGTGCTGATCTCGGGCGACCAGGTGCTCCCGAAGATCACGACGAACGTGAGCGTCTGGGGCGAGCAGCCCGCCGGCAACCCCCTCCAGCTCTACCTCGACTCGCTCGCGCGCTTCCGCCCGATGGCGGCCGACACGCTCGTGCTGCCCTCGCACGGGCGCCCGTTCCGCGGCCTGCACGCGCGCCTGGCCCAGCTCCGCGACCACCACGAGGCGCGGCTCGCCGAGACGCTCGACGCGCTCGCGGAGCCGCGGACCGCCGCCGAGCTGGTCACGACGCTGTTCCGGCGCGAGCTCGACACGCACCAGCTCTCCTTCGCGCTCGGCGAGGCGCTCGCCCACCTGCACTTCCTCGAGGCCGACGGGCGCGCGCGCCGCGTGGTCGGCGAGGACGGCCTCCACCGCTTCGCCAAGGCGTGACGGAGCGCGGCGGCGCGCGTCGGGCCGTCCTCGGCGCGCTCCTCGCGGCGCTCGCCGGCACGGGCGCGGCCGCGGGCGATCCCGCGCTCGGCTCGCCCACGGTGACCCGCCTCTGGCGCGCCGGCCCCGACGGCCCGGCGCCGGCCTGCACGGGGGCGTACGTGCGCGACGCGGGCGCCGTCTGGCTCGTCACCGTGCGCCACTGCACCGAGCACGGCGTCTGGCACGCGGGGCGGGACGCGCCCGAGCACCGGCTGACGGTGCGCGATCCGGCCGGCGCGCGCCCGCCACGTCACGGCGACCTCGTGCGCCTCGGCGAGCTCGCCGCCGGCCCGGCGCCGGCGGGGCACGCCGCGCTCGCGCCCTCGGCGCGGGCGCCGCGCGCGGGCACCGTGTGGGTCCACGGCTTTCCCTACGGCGTCGAGCACGTCACGGCCGCGCGCGTCCTCGGCGACTCGGCGGCGCGGCCGGGTCTCGTGGAGCTCCGGATGGTGGTGGGACCGCAGACCGAGGCCGGCCCGGGCTTCTCCGGCGCCCCGGTGATCGATCAGGACGGCCGGCTGGCCGGTGTCCTCGCCGCGCTGCGCGCGGACGACGCGCGCGCGCTCACGGCGTTCGTGGTGCCGGTCGAGACGCTCCGCGCGGCGCTCGCCCGGCTGGCCGCGCCGTGACCACCCTGAGCCCGGCGACGACCGAAGGGCCGCCACGCGCTGTGGCGGGGCGTCCTCGCGTTCGCTCCAGTCCTCCAGGAAGGCGACTCAGAACAGGTCGCCCGCGCTCAACCGCTCGTGGAACTCTGTCGCGGAGAGGATCACGATGCCGTCGTCGGTCCGCCGGCTCTGCGGCTCAAGGCAGACGACGACGCGCTGCTTGGTCCGCGGGTGGTCCTGGACGAGCGATCGCAGCCCCTTCAGGTGGTCCGAGGTGACCTTGGCGGTGGCCTTGGCCTCGATCGCGACCTGCATGTCGTTGACGATGAAGTCGACCTCGATGCCGCTTGCCAGCCGCCAGTAGCTGAGCCTGGCGAAGGCTTCGCTGTACGCGTTGCGGGCTCGCAACTCGTGGAAGACCCAGTTCTCGAAGGCCTTGCCATAGAGCTCCGAGCCCCGGCGAAGCTCGCCCCGCCTGGCCAGCTGGTTCACGACCCCGACGTCGGCGAAGTAGAATTTGGGCGCGGCGATGACCCGGCGCTTCGGTCGCTTGGTGTAGGCGGGCAGCCATTGCCCGAGGAGCGTGTCCTCGAGGATCCCGAAGTAGCCCTTGATGGTGTGACTGGAGACGCCGCACTCGCGTGCGATGGTCGAGAAGTTGACCAGCTCGCCGTCGGAGAGAGCCGCCACATTGAGGAACTCGGAGAACACCGGCAGGTTGCGGACCAGCCCCTCGGCGGCCACCTCTTCCTTCAGGTAGTCCGCGACGTAACCGTTCAGCAAGCGCTGGGGGCTGTCCGACAGATACATCCGCGGCAAGTATCCGTGGTTCAGGATGCGGTCGAGGCGGAAGTCCCGGCCGATCTCCTGGGCCGTCAGTCCGAGGAGTTCGTAGCGCACCGCCCGGCCGCCCAGGAGGTTGGCCTGGCCGCGCTTGACCTTCCGGGCACTCGACCCGCACAGGGCGAAGTGGATGCCCCGATGCTCGTGAAGCCAGTGCGCCTCGTCGAGGAGCTGGGGCACCT
>MGCF01000084.1 GCA_001788495.1 Candidatus Rokubacteria bacterium RIFCSPLOWO2_02_FULL_73_56 | reverse complement strand
GCGCGCAAAGCGCGGTAGAATCGTCCCGTCTCCGGACGACCCGGGCGAGCCGTTAGCTCAGTTGGTAGAGCGCCTGACTTTTAATCAGGGGGTCGGAGGTTCGATCCCTCCACGGCTCACCAGTCTTCTCGGACTGCGCCGGCGTGCGGCGTGGGCGTCAGGTGGACTTCGTGCAACTGATGCAGCATCCGCTGGTGCACCACTTGGTGCACGACGCCGTGCAGCCGCCGATGCAACTCTGGACGCACGCCTTGGTGCAGCCCGAGGTGCAGCTCGAGGTGGCAGCGGGCCGGGCGGCGCTCTGCTAAGATACGGAACCGTGCGCAGCGCCTGCGTCGCCGTCCTCGTGGCACTCGCCCTCCTCGCCCCGGCCCCGGTGGCGGCGCAGGGGCAGGCGAGCTTCCGCGTCACCCAGAAGGTGGACAAGACCACCGCGACCCACACGGTCCTCGTGGGCGACGTGTTCAACGACGCCGCGGCCGACGCCGCCGACGTCTACGTGACGGCCGAGGCGCTCGATCCGGCGGGCAAGCGCCTGGCCCAGGGCATCGCCTGGGTGGGCGCGGTGCGTGCGCGGGGGAGCGAGCCCTACTCGGTGCGCGTGCCGCTCGTCCGCGGCGCGACGCAGTTCCGCGTCTACGTGAGCGGGTTCCAGCTCGGCTTCGGCCGCGGCGAGGCCCCCTAGATGGCGGACGCGGACGAGCAGGCGAAGCTCCGGAGTTACCTCGCGGCGCAGTCGGCGAAGCTCCCGGCGGCGGAGATCCGCGCGCGGCTCGACGAGGCCGCGCAGGAGCTCCTCGCCGCCCTCGCGGGCGCGGACGACGCGCGCGCCCATCGCCGGCCCGCCCCGGGCGAGTGGAGCGTCGCCGAGATCGTGGACCACGTGGCGGTCACGCTCGAGGACGTGCTGCCGCTCATGCGCACGCTGGCCGGCGGCGCGCGCCCGGCGCAGGGGATGGTCGTCAGCCACGCGCCCGCGAACGCCGCGGCGCCGCTCGCCGCGCTGCTCGAGCGCCTGCGCCGGGGCCAGGCCGCGGTGTCGGACTTCCTCGCCGCCCAGGGTGGCGAGCCCCACACGGACCTGCGCGTGGCCGACGGCTATTTCGGCGAGATCAACTGGAAGGGGTACGCGCTGATCCTGCGTCTGCACTACCGGGATCACGCCCGGCAGGTCGCCAGGACGCTCGCGGCGGTCTAGCCCCCCGCGCTCACTCGCCGGGCGCGTCGGGCCCGGAGAGCTGGGCCATCGCCACCGACGTCTGATTCGCGATGAGCGAGAGGAGCCGCCGCTCGCCCGGCGCGGCGCTGCGGGCCGACCGCCAGTAGACGCCCAGCAGCCCGACGCGCTGGGCGCCCGCCACCATCGGGACGCCGGCGCCCGCCACGACGCCGTGGGCGGCGAGCAGGGGCGCGTCGAGCGCCTCGAGCGCGTGGGCCGCGACGACCGAGGGCAGCGCGCCCGGGCTCCAGCCGACGCCGCCGACGAGCCGGAGGACGCCGGCGTCGGGCTCGGGCAGGAACACGCCCGCGAGATCCGCGCCCAGAGCCTCGGCGGCGACCCTGGCCGCGTGGCTCACCGTCTCGGCGAGGTCGCGCGCCGCGAGGAAGCCCTGCGCGAGCCTGAGCGAGAGCGCCTGCTCCGCGGCCCGCTGGCGCTGCCGCTCGTAGAGGCGCGCGTTGTCGAGCGCGAGGGCGGCCTGGTCGGCGAGCGTCTCGGCGCGCACGATGTCCGCGTCCGAGAAGCGCCGGCCCGTCCGGTCCAGCAGGATGAGCACGCCCAGGACGCGCCCGCGCGCCCGGAGCGGCACCATCAGCGCCGCGCGGTGGTCGGTCGCCTCGTACATCCGCCGCTGGTCGTCGTGGAGCGCGATCCCGGGCTCCGCGAGCACGTCGGACGACCAGAGCGACTTGCCCTCCTGCACGGCGCGCCCCGAGAGCCCGGCGCCGGCCGGCACGACGTGGCCCGCCGCGAAGGCCCGCCCCGGCCGGTCCGCGCTCCCGGCCGAGACGAGCGCGCCGTCCTCGGCGTCCACGAGCCTGATGCCGCACGACGGGACGCCGAGCAGCGCCACCGCGCTCGCCACGACGCGGTCCGCGACGGTCGCGACGTCGAGCGACTCGGTGAGCGCCCGCGCGACCCGCGCCAGCTCCTCGGCGTCGCGCGCGCGCTGCGCCGACTCGGCGTAGAGCCGCGCGTTGTCGAGCGCGACCGCCGCGTGGGCGGCGAACGCCTGCGCGAGGCGCACGTCCTCCGGGTCGAAGGCGCGCCCGGCGCGGTCGGCCACGCTGAGGACGCCGACGACCCGCTCCTTGCTGACGAGCGGCACGGCGAGGACGGCGCGGTAGGGCGCGGCCTCGATCCGCGCCCGGACCTCGGCGGGCAGCCGGACGCGTGGATCGGCCAGGAGGTCCCCGGTGACGACGGGACCCCGCTCGCGCACGGCGAGGCCGACCAGGCCGGCCCCCCGCGGCATGACGATGCCGGGCTCGAACGCAGGCCCGGCGTCACCCGAGCCCGCCAGGCCGAGCAGGTCCCCGGACTCGGGCTCGACGCGATAGAGGGCCGCCGACTGTGCGCCGAACAGCTCGCGCACGCTGTCGGTGATCCGCTGGCCGACGAGACCCGGATCGAGCGTCTCGGAGAGGAGGCGCCCCGTGTCGGCGAGGGCGTCGGCCGCCCGGCGCCGCGCCTCGCTCTCCGCGAACACGCGGGCGTTGCGGATCGCGACCGCGGCGTTGGCGGCGAAGCCGGCGAGCAGGCGCTCCTCGTCCGGCCCGACGCGGAAGGGCCGGCGGGCGCAGAGCCAGAGCACGCCGAGCAGCGCCTGCTCGTGGACGATCGGCAGGCCGAGGAAGCTCGTGAGCCCGTACGCGCGCCACCACTCGGGGTAACCGATCCGGTCGTCGCCGAACACGTCGGGGATGTCGAGGGTCTGGCGGTGGGCGGCGACCCAGCCGACGGCGGAGCCTTCGGGCGAGAAGGCCGTGGCCGCGAGCCGCGCGATCGAGCCGTCATGGACGTGGGCGCGCACGTTCAGGGCCCCGCCGGGCTCGTCGGCGACGCACACCGCGGCGAGCGCCGCGCCCGTGAGCCGGGCGCCCGCGTCCGCGATGGCGTGGAGCGCCTGGTCGAGACCGAGCGCCGCCGAGACCGCGCGGTTGAGCTGGTTCAGCGTCTCCAGCCGCTCGGCGAGGCTGCGCGCCTCGCCGTACAGGCGCGCGTTGTCGAGCGCGACCGCCGCGTGGTCGGCGAAGGTCGCCATGAGCGCCAGCTCCTCGTCCGAGAACCGGCGGCCCGGCTCGTCGGCGAGGCCGAGGGCGCCGATCAGCCTGCCGTGCGCGCGCAGCGGCACGCCGACGCCCGAGCGGCGGTTCTCGGCGGCCGCCGCCTCTCGGAGCCACGCCGGCAGGTCCAGGGCGAGGACGTCGGCCACCCACACGGTGCGCCCCTCGAGGACCGCGCGGCCGGCGACGCCCTGGTTCTTCTCGAGCGTCCGGCCGACCCAGCGCTCGGCGGAGTCGCCGCCCGCGAAGGCCACGCAGGTGAGCGTCCAGGAGCCGGGCTCGAGGCGGAAGATCGCCGCGCCGCGCACGCGGAACAGCTCGAGCATGGTCGCCGCGATGCGCCGCAGCGCCTCGCCCAGCTCGAGCGTGCCGACGATCTCGCGCCCCGCCCGCGCCAGCGCCGCCGCCCCGCCCGCGGCGCGCCGGCGCTCGGTGACGTCCAGGAACGTCACCTGGAGCGCCGGCTGGCCGGCCCAGGCCACGACCGAGGAGACCGCGTCGAGCCAGATGTGCTGGCCGTCCGGCCGTACCGCCTCGCACTCGTAGCGCAGGGGCGCCCACTCGCCGCGGGCCCGCGCCCGCGCGTAGCCCTCGAGGCGGGCCCGCTCGTGGGGCGCGAGCGGGTCCCGGGGATCCAGGCCGACGAGATCGATGGGCGCCTCGTAGCCGAGGATCCGGGCTGCGGCGGCGTTCGCGAACAGGATCGTGAAGTCCCGGTGGACGAACACCCCCTGGACCGAGTCCTCGACGAGGAGCCGGAAGCTCGCCTCGCTCGCGCGCAGGACCTCCTCGACGCGCCTGCGCTCGGTGATCTCGCGCACGATCTGCAGCGCGCGCGGCCCCGCGGCCCGCGCGGAGGCGAGCGGGACGAAGCGCGCCTCGTACGAGCGCGTCTCGCCGCCCTCGTCCAGCGAGTACTCGACGGCCACGAGCCGCTGCGCGGCGAGAGCCTCCGCGAGCCCGGCCGCGAGGCGGCGCGCCACCGGCGCCGGGAACGCGGTTTCGAGCCGCTCACCGGCCCGGGCCTCGTCCCGCGCCGTCGAGCCCTGACCCGACTTCCGCGCCAGGATGGTGCCGTCGGCGTCGAGGAGCAGGTAGACGTCGGGGAAGGCCCGCAGGACGGCGTCGAGCTCGGCCTCGAGGTGCACCAGGCGCTCGGTGACCGCCCTGAACTGCTCGAGGTCGATCAGGCCCGACCCGGCGGGCCGCTCCACGTCGCGCCCGCCGGAGGCGTCACCGAACAGGAGCCAGGCGCGCGACGTGCGCAGGTCCCGGGCGAGCTTGTCGAGGTTCCGCATGCGCGGGACCCGCCCCTTCAGCCAGCCATACACGTACTGCGGCAGGTAGCCCCTGTCGTGGCAGAAGCGCCTGACGTCGGGCTTGCCGTTCCGCCAGTAGCCGCACCCCTGGAGGCGCTCGGCGAGCCTGGCGCCGAGCCCCGGGGCGGGCTCGGAATTAGAACGTTTCATTTGACACGCAGAATATTACTATCTCTTCAGCCTATGACCAGTAATCCATCACGGCTCCTGGTCGTCTTCGTCCTGGAGCAGCAGCGCTATGCGCTCCCCCTCCCTCAGGTGGAGCGAGCCCTCCCGATGGCCGCCGTCGTGACCCTGCCCGGCGCCCCGCCCATCGTCCTGGGGGTCCTGAGCCTGCACGGCACGCCCCTGCCCGTCGTCGACCTCCGGCGCCGTCTGGGGCTCCCGCCCCGCGCCCCGCGGCCGGAAGACCATCTGCTGGTGGTCCACACGCCGCGGCGGACCGTCGCGCTCACCGTGGACGAGGTCCAGGGTGTGCTCGAGGTCCCCGCCGAGCGTATCACCCGATCCGCCGCGGTCGTGCCGGGGGTCGGCCAGGTCGCCGGCATCGTCGCCTTGCCCGACGGCCTCCTCCTGGTCCACGATCTCGAGGCGCTCCTGTCCCTGGACGAGGACCAGCGGCTCGGCGAGGCGCTCGCGAGGGCCGGGGCGTGATCCTGACCGACGGCGCGTACGTGACCGCCCAGGCGCTCGTGGCCGCCCGGCTCGGCCTGAGCTTCCCCGAGTCACGCCGCGCCGACCTCGAGCGCGGGCTCGCCGGCGCGCTCCGGGCCGTGCGCACGCGGGCGCTGGAGCCCTACCTCGCCCGGCTCGCCGCCGCCCCCGACGACGACCCGGAGTGGCACCGGCTCGCCGCCCACCTCACCGTCGGCGAGACCTACTTCTTCCGCGACGCCGCCGCGTTCGAGGCGCTCGAGCGCCACGTGCTCCCCGCGCTGATCGCGGCCCGCCGCGCGCGGGGCGATCGGCGGCTCAGGCTCTGGAGCGCGGCGTGCGCGACGGGCGAGGAGCCCTACACGCTGGCGATCCTGCTCGACCGCCTGCTCCCCGACTTCGCCGACTGGACGGTGACGCTCCTCGCGACCGACCTGAGCGCGCGCCGCCTCGAGACGGCCCGGCGCGGGCGCTACCGCGCGTGGTCGCTGCGCGAGACGCCGGCCGAGGCGCGCGCGCGCTACTTCAGGCCGCTCCGCGACGGCGAGCTCGAGCTCCACGCGCGCATCCGGAGCCGGGTGGCCTTCGCGCCGCTCAACCTCGCCGCGGACGACTACCCGAGCGTGCTGACCGACACGACCGCGATGGACCTGATCCTCTGCCGGAACGCGATGATGTACTTCACCGAGGCCGCCCGGCGGGCCACCGCCGCGCGGCTCGTGCGGGCACTCGCCCCCGACGGCTGGCTCGTGACGAGCGCCGCCGAGGCGTCGAGCGAGCTGCTCGCGCCGCTCGTGCCCGCCGGCCTGCCCGGCGTGGTGTTCTACCGCAAGGCGGCGCCCCGGGCCGCCGCGGCCATCCGGGTGCCCGCCCCGGACACCGCCGCCCCGCCGCCCGCGCCGCCGGCGCCGCGGCCGCCGCTCGCGGTCGCGCCCGCGCGGCGTCCGGCCGCCGAGCCCGCGGCGCCGAGCCTGGCGCGCGCCCGGGCCCTCGCCGACCAGGGACGCCTCGAGCAGGCCCGCCGCGAGTGCGCGGCCGCGCTCGCGCGAGACCGGCTGGATCCCGAGGCCCACGTGCTGCTCGCGGCGATCGAGCAGGAGCGGGGCGAGCTGGGCGCCGCGCTCGACGCGCTCCGCCGCGCGCTCTACCTGGCGCCCGACTCGGCGCCCGCGCACTTCCTGCTCGGCGCCCTCCTGATCCGCCGGGGCGAGCGCCGGCGCGGGCGGCGCGCGCTGGAGGCCGTGCTCGGCCTGCTCGAGCGGGTGCCGCGTGACGAGGTGCTGCCGGGCAGCGACGGGCTCACGGCGGGCCGCCTGCTCGAGACGGCGCGCGCGCACCTGGCCGCCCGGTGAGCGCCCGCCGGGCGCCGCTCGACTGGGAGGCTGCGCACGCAAGGCTCGGCGCGGTCCGGCGCGCCCTCGACGCGGGCGGCGCGCGCGAGCCGGAGGAGGCGGCGCGGGTCCTCGCGCGGCGGGCGGCGGCGCTCGCGGCGCCCCGGCCCGAGGCGCCGGCGCCCGGTGGGACGCTGGAGCTGCTGGTGTTCGACGTGGCGCGCGGGCGCTACGGCGTCGAGACCGGCCACGTGCACGAGGTCTTCGCCCTGGACGGGCTGGCGCCCCTGCCAGGGGTGCCCGCGTTCCTGCGCGGCGTCGTCAACCACCGCGGCCGGATCCTGCCGGTGATCGACCTCGGCGGCCTCTTCGGCCAGGCGCGTGAGGGCGAGGGCGAGGGAGCGCGGGTGGTCGCCGTGGAGGTCGGCGCGATGCGGTTCGGCCTCGCCGCCGACGCGGTGGTCGGCATCACGCCC
>MGCF01000083.1 GCA_001788495.1 Candidatus Rokubacteria bacterium RIFCSPLOWO2_02_FULL_73_56 | reverse complement strand
CGGGCCAGGTGGGGCTGCGGAACTGCTCGGGATCAAGGCAACGACGCTTGCCTCTCGCATGAGGGCTCTCGGGATCGAGCGCCCGGAGTAGTCCCCGCCCCTCGGGTCCTGGACCGGCTCCAGGGCCCGCGGGCGCGCCAGATCCCGATACTCCGTTCTCGCGCTGCGGGACATCCCCACCGAACGCACCAGGGAAATGAGCCGGCCGGCCGATTCCTGACCCCGCCGGCCCCGGCATACGGTGCTCGGCAAGGATGCCCGAGATCCGGCTCCGGCTCATGGGACCGCTCGGGCGGCTCGCGGGCGAGCGCGAGACCCGCCTGCGCGTGGACGAGGGCGCCACCGTCCGCGACGTGCTCACCCTGCTCGCCGCGCGCTACGGCCCCGAGTTCGCCGCCGCGATCTTCCGGGCGCCCGGCGAGGTCCACACCCACCTCCGCGCCTTCCTCGACGAGCAGGACGCGGAGCTCGGCGACCCGATCGCGCGCGAGGGCCGTACCCCCGCCGCCGTCGCCGTCCTCATCGTGCCCGGGTTCGAGGGAGGCAGCCGATGACGACCGACCAGTGGATCGCGTCCACCTGCGGCCTCTGCTACGGCACGTGCTCGATCCGCGCCCACGTGGTGGACGACGTCCTCGTCAAGATCGAGGGCAACCCGGAAAGCGCGATCGGCCGCGGCCGCCTGTGCGGCAAGGGCGTCGCGGGGATCATGACGCTCTACGACCCGAACCGCGTGAACGTCCCGCTCCGCCGGACCAACCCCGTCAAGGGCAAGGGAGTGGACCCGGGCTGGCGGGAGATCTCGTGGGACGAGGCCCTCGACGAGGTCACGGCCCGCCTGACGAAGGTGCACGACGACGACCCGCGCAAGCTCTTCATCCAGCGGACGACGACCAACACGGCGATCCGCGCCCCCATGATGATGTTCGCCGCGGCGTTCGGCACGCCGAACTCGTGGGCCGCCGGCGGCGGGCTCCACTGCGGCAACGGCGCCCACCTGATCGGCGGCCTCTACCACGCCTCCTGGTCGCTCGTGCCCGACTTCAAGCACTGCCGGCTCGCGATCTACTTCGGCGCCTCCAAGGGCCACGGCGCCGGCCACGTCTCGTGCACGAACATGCAGGACGCCGCCGACGCGCGCGCGCGGGGCATGCGCCTCGTCGTCGTGGACCCGATGGCGAACTTCGCCTCCGCGAAGGCGAACGAGTGGGTCCCGATCCGGCCCGGCACGGACGCGGCCCTGGCGCTGGCGATGGTCGACGTGATCCTGAACGACCTCGGGGTGTGGGACGCCGAGTACCTGGCGCAGAAGACCAACGCCCCGTACCTGATCGGCCCCGACGGCTGCTACGTGCGCGACGCGGAGACCGGGAAGCCGCTCGTGTGGGACGCCGCGCGCGGGCACGCCGTCCGCTACGACACGCCCGATGGGGCCGCGCTCGCCCTCGAGGGCGCATACGACGTGGCCGGCGTGCGGGCGCGGCCGGCGTTCGTCCTGCTGCGCGAGCACGTGCGGCAGTTCTCGCCCGAGTGGGCGGAGCGGATCAGCACCGTGCCCGCGGCGACGATCCGGCGGCTCGCCCGCGAGTTCGCGACGGAGGCGATGGTCGGGAGCACCATCGTGCTGGACGGCAAGCGGCTGCCGTACCGGCCGGTGGCGGCGATCTACTTCCGCGGCTCCCAGGGCCACAAGAACTCCGTCTACAACTGCTTCGCGATCGAGCTGCTGAACCAGGTCGTCGGCGCCGCCGACGTCGTCGGTGGCGCGCTCGGCTTCAATCCGGTCTGCTACGGACATCCCGAGACCGGCAAGCCCTGGTACGAGCCCAAGTCGGGCCCCGACGGCCTGATGATCACCGGCACGTGGGTCGCCCCGCACCTGCCGTACCCGATCTCCGACCCGAAGCATCCGAGCACGATGTCGCTCGGCGGGCTGTTCCCGCTCGGCATGTTCGGCCCGACGATGGCCTCGAGCGACCAGGAGGAGCTGTGGACGAAGTTCGGGCTGCCGTACCGGCCCGAGGTGATGCTCAACTACGGGGCGAACTCGCTCCTCTCGGTCGGCAACAGCGACACCGTCGCCGAGACGCTCGCGCGCATCCCGTTCATCGTGTCGTTCGACATCACGCTGACCGAGTTCTCCGAGTTCGCCGACCTCGTGCTGCCCGACGCGAGCTACCTCGAGGCGCTCGACTCGCGCCCCAACGTGCCGTTCATCTTCAACCACCCGGCGGGGCTCGGCGCGTGGAGCTGGCCCGTCCGCCAGCCGGTCGTGCCCCCCGCGGGCCAGCGGCGGTCGGCCGCGGAGGTGCTCATCGCGCTGGTGGACCGGCTCGGCATCCGCGAGGAGTTCAACGCGGTCGCCAACACGCACCTCAAGCTCGACGGGCCGCACCGCCTCGAATTCGGCACGCCGTATCGCCACGAGGAGATCTGCGACCGCGAGCTCAAGTCGCACTTCGGCGCCGAGCGCGGGCTCGCGTGGTTCAAGGAGCACGGCGTGATCTCCTGGCCCAAGCGCGTGGAGGAGGTCTACTGGCGGGCCTTCCTCGACGTGCGCGTGCCGGTCTACTGGGAGTTCCTGATCGGCCTCAACCGGAAGGCCAAGCCGATCGCCAACGCCGCGGGGCTCGACTGGGACGACGCCTGGTACGACCCGCTGCCGCGCTGGATGCCGTGCCCGTCGCACGAGGTGCAGGACGGCGCGTTCGACCTCTGGGGCTTCTACTACCGCGACACGCTGCACACGAACAGCTTCACGAACGAGAACCCGTGGCTCGACGAGGCCTCCCGGCTCGACCCGTTCTCGTACACGATCGCGCTGAACGCCGCGACCGGGCGCCGCAAGGGGCTGCGCGACGGCCAGCCGGTGACGCTCGAGTCGCCCCACGGGCGGCGCGTGCGCGGGCGCGTGCACCTCACCGAGACGGTCCACCCCGAGTGCGTCGGCATCGGCGGCTGCGCGGGCCACTGGGCGAAGACGCTGCCGATCGCCCGGGGCAAGGGCGTGATGTTCAACGACCTGCTCGAGGTGGACTGGGCGCACGGCAGCCCCGTGAACCTGAACCTCGACACCTGCGTGAAGCTCCGGATCGCGCCATGAGATACGGGATGGCGATCGACCTCAAGCGCTGCATCGGCTGCTACGGCTGCCAGCTCTCCTGCAAGGCGGAGCACGGCACGCCGCCCGGCGTCTTCTTCGCGCGCGTCGTCAAGCGCGAGTTCGGCACGTTCCCGAACACGCAGCTCGTCTACCTGCCGACCCTCTGCTTCCACTGCACGAACGCGCCCTGCGTGGACGTCTGCCCGACCGGCGCCAGCCACTACCGCGAGGGCGGCGTCGTGGACATCACGAAGGACGACTGCGTCGGCTGCCGCGCGTGCATGCAGGCCTGCCCGTACGGCGCGCGGTACTTCAACGAGACGCAGACCGGCTACTTCCCCGGCCAGGGCCTGACGCCCTACGAGCAGAAGAAGTACGCCGCGCAGAACGTCGGCATCGTGCTGAAGTGCAACTTCTGCATCGACCGCGTCCAGGCCGGGCTCGAGCCGGCGTGCGTCGCGAACTGCGCGGCGCGCGCCCGGACGTTCGGCGACCTCGACGACCCGCACAGCGAGGTCTCCCAGCTCGTCCGCCTGCGCGGCGGCGAGCAGCTCCAGCCCGAGCTCGGCACGCGCCCGAACGTCTACTACCTGCCGCCGGCGTGAGGGAGGAGGCGCCATGGCCCGGAGCGCGACCTCGGACCGCCTGCTCGCCGACCTCGGCGCGACGTTCCGCCCGCAGCGCCAGTGGGTGGAGGGGCGGGGGATCTGGCTGATCGTCGGCCACTTCCTGTCGGGCGTCGGCGCCGGGACGTGGCTCTTCTCGCTCTGGCTCGGCTACCGCCCGGGCCTCGGGCTCGCGCTCGCGGCCGTCGCGCTCTCGGGGCTCGCGCACCTGGCGTTCCTCGGCCGCGGCGCGCGGTTCTGGAAGATGTACCGCGCGCGGACCTCGTGGATCGCGCGCGGGTTCGTCGGCATGACCCTCTTCCTGCCCGGCGCGGCGCTCTACGTGCTCCGGCCCGGGGGCGCCCTCGGGGGCCTCGGGCTCGCGCTCGCGACCGCGGGCGCCGTCGTCCTGATCGTCTACAAGGGCAACGTCTACGCCGCGTCCAAGGGCGTGCCGTTCTGGAACTCGCCCGTCCTGCCGATCCTCTACGCGACGTACGCGATCCGCGGCGGGCTCGCGCTCCTGCTCGTGGCGCTGCCGCTCGGCGGGCGCGGCCTGGACGCGCACGGCGTCGGGTTCCTCGAGCTGTGGGTCGCGGTCTCGGCGGCGGTGATGCTTGGCTTCTACCTCGGCGTCATGCGGAGCACGAACCTCGCCGCGCAGCGCTCGGTCGCCGAGCTCGTGCGCGGGCGCGCGGCCCCCGCCTTCTACCTCGGCACCGTCGGCGTGGGGCTCGTCGTCCCGATCCTGGTCGGCGCCGCGGGCTTCGCCGGCCCGCTGTCGCAGGTGGTGCTCGCGGCGGTCGGCGCGACCTCCCTCGCCGGCGACTTCTTCGCCAAGTACGCGATCGCCAAGGCCGGCGTCTACATCCCGCTGATGCCCGCCGGCCGCGGGCCGGCGGCGCCCGCCGCGTAGTGTTCCGTCCACGAACTCATGTCGACGGTCGCGGCGCGACCGGCCGCCCGGCGCGGGCGGGAGGGGTCGATAGGATCCGTTCCCGCCACGTGGGCGGCGGGCCCCAAGCGCTCGGATGGAGCCCCGCCGCAACGGGCCACGCGGACGCGTGCCGCGTGGACTAGAGGGCGGGGCGGCGCCCGTGAAGTCGCTCAGCCGGGGCCTGGACCTGCTCGACGCCTTCGCCGAGCGGCCGCGGCGCCACTTCGCCGAGCTGGCGGCGGCGACCGGGATCCCGCGGAGCTCGCTGTATCGCTTCCTCGCGCTGCTCGCGGCGCGGGGCTTCCTCCGGCAGGACCCGCTCACGAGCGAGTACTCGCCGGGCCCGGTGCTCTACCGCCTCGGCTCGAGCGGCGCCTGGCTGGGCGAGCTGCGCCAGGCGGCGCGCGCGGTGATGCCGGCGCTCGGGGCCAGGACCGGCGAGTCGGTCTACCTCTACGTCCGCGAGGGCGCCACGCGCGTCTGCGTGGAGGCGCTCGAGGGCACGCGCGGCACGATCCGCCACGCGATCAAGCCGGGCAGCGTGTTCCCGCTGCACGTCGGCGCGTCGGGCAAGGCGATCCTCGCGTTCCTGCCCGACGCCGAGCGCGCGGTGCTCCTGGCGCGGCTGCCGCTGCCGCGGCTCGGGCCCGGCTCGATCACGCGGCGGGGGGAGCTCCGGGCGGAGGTCGAGCGCATCCGGCGCCAGGGCTGGGCCTACAGCGAGGCGGAGCTGGCGAGCGGGGCCTGGGCGGTCGCGGTCCCGATCCTCGACCGCACGAAGACCTGCGTGGCCTCGCTCGTCGTCGCGGGCCCGATGGTGCGGCTCGAGCGCGAGCGCCTGCCCGAGTACGCGCGCCTGCTGCGCGCGGCCGTCGCCGATCTCACGCGGAGCCTCTGACGCCCCCGGGCTAGACTGGGGGCGCCGTGAGCACGCCGCTCGAGGAGATCCGGCACGACCTCGACGCCGAGCAGCAGGCGCTCGACGCGCTCGTCGCCGCGCTCGACCCCGCCGCGTGGGCGACGCCGACGCCGAGCGCGGGCTGGGCCGTGCGCGACCAGATCGCGCACCTCGCCCACTTCGACGCGGTCGCGGCGCAGGCGGTCACCGACCCCGAGGGCTTCGCGCGCGCGGTCGCCGCCGCGGTCGAGGACTTCCCCGGCTACGAGGCCCGCTACCTCGAGCGCGGCCGGGCCCTCGCGCCGGCGGACCTCCTCGCGTGGTGGCGCGCGGCGCGGCGCCGCCTGGCGGCGGCCGCCGCGACGCTCGAGCCGAAGGCGCGCGTGGCGTGGTACGGCCCGCCGATGAGCGCGATGTCGTTCCTGAGCGCCCGGCTCATGGAGACGTGGCTCCACGGCCACGACGTCACCGACGCCCTCGGGCTCGAGCGCCGCGAGACCGACCGGGTCCGCCACATCCTGGTCCTCG
>MGCF01000082.1:2928-8977 GCA_001788495.1 Candidatus Rokubacteria bacterium RIFCSPLOWO2_02_FULL_73_56 | reverse complement strand
TCATGGCGCACGGGGACTGGAGGCTCCTCGTGTTCCGGCCGCTGAGCCTCGCGCTCCTCCTCGTCGGCGTGCTGGTGCTCGCCGCGCCGCCCGTGGTCGCGGCGCTCCGGCGGACGCGCCGGGCGGCGTGAGCGCGCGTCCCGCGAGGCGGCGTCAGAACCGCACTTTCACGTCCGGCCGCGAGTCCACGTGGATGCTGTCGATGAAGCGCACCCGATGCGGGCGGGTCTGCATGACGAGCGAGCTCGTGCGGATGCCGTCGCCGAAGAACCGCACGCCGCGCATCAGCGCCCCGTCGGTCACGCCGGACGCCGCGAAGATGATCGAGTCGCCCGACGCCAGGTCCGTGGAGCGATAGACGCGCCGGGTGTCGCGGATCCCCATCGCGTGACACCGTTCCTCGTGCTCGGGCTTGCTGACGACCAGCCGGGCGAGGATCTCGCCGTTGAGGCACCGCATCGCCGCGGCCGCCAGCACGCCTTCGGGCGCGCCGCCCGTCCCCATGACCGCATGGACGCCGCTGCCCGCCACGGCGGCGGCGATGCCGGCCGACAGGTCGCCGTCCGAGATGAGCCGGATCCGGGCGCCCGTGGCGCGGATGTCGGCGATCAGCTGCGCGTGGCGCTCACGGTCCAGGACGATGACGACCAGGTCCTGGACTCGCCGATCGAGCCGGCGGGCGATGGCCTGCAGGTTGTCGGCCACGGGGGCGTCGAGCTCGACGACGTCCTTCGAGCTCGGCCCCACGACCAGCTTCTCCATGTACAGGTCGGGGGCGTGCAGCAGCCCGTTCCGCGTCGAGGCCGCCAGCACGGCGATCGCATCCGGAGACCCGGTCGCGCAGAGGTTGGTGCCCTCGAGCGGATCCACCGCGATGTCGACCTGCGGGAACCCCCGGTCGGCGCCGCCGCCGGCGCGTGCATTGGCGAGCCCCACCTTCTCGCCGATGTAGAGCATCGGCGCCTCGTCGCGCTCCCCTTCGCCGATGACGATCGTGCCGTCGATGGCCACCGAGTCCATCTCGCGCCGCATGGCCTCGACGGCGACCTGGTCGGACCGGTGGCGGTCGCCCTGCCCCATCGTGTGGGCGCAGGCGATGGCCGCCTGCTCGACGACGCGCAGGAACTCGAGGGAGAGGTCGGAATCCACGCTCCGGGCATTCTATCCCGAATCGAGTCGTCGACGTCGAGCGGGTGCACAGGGTCCGTCATGCCGTCGTGGGCCTCGTTCTTCGGCGCCGGGGGCGGCGCCACGAAAACCGCTTGCATTTCCAGTCGACTGGAAGACGTACATTGTTTGCCGTCGGTGAGGAACCTCATCCACGGGAGGCAGTCCATGCGGATCGGCGAGCTGGCCCGAGACTGCGGCGTCAACCCCAAGACGATCCGGTACTACGAGGAGTTTGGCCTTCTGCCCAGGGCGGCCCGGGCGCCCTCGGGGCACCGGACGTACTCGGCGCACGATCGTCAGCGCCTTCAGTTCATCCGTCGCGCCAAAGGGATCGGCCTGCCGCTGACCAGCATCCGGCAGATCGCGACCTACGCGGACACTGGGACTTGCCAGCATCTGCGCCCCCGCCTCAAGGAGCTGGTCGCTGCGCAGATCGCCGAGATCGAGGCCCGGGTCAAAGACCTCCGGGCCCTACAGCGAGACCTGCGTGGACACTACGCGTCCCTCTGCCGGCCTCACACACCGCGGCCAGGGGAGACAGGCTGCTCGTGCCTGGACGGGGGCTCACAGAAGGCAGCGATTCTCCGCGGGGCCGCACTGGTCAAGCGGCTCCGGAGGAGGAAATCCTGACCGAAAGGAGATGAGGGAAATGGGCAAGCGGATCACCAAGAAGAGCCAGGTGGCCCGGCCGTCGGCCAGCAGCAGGTGCGGCTGCGGGTGCGTGGCGGCGACCAAGAAGTAAGACGAGGGGAGACACCGGCCGGGCCCGGGCCCGGCCGGTCCACCTGCCAGCGTGCTCTGGCAGGTACCGATCGCGCGAACCATCGGGTGTGGACAGCTATCGTGTCCTGTTCAGACAGACGTTCCCCAGGTCCTGCTCACCGTCCGTGGTCACGACGGCGCGGAAGGCCTCGTAGCCTTCCTTTCTGATCTCGAGCCGGTACTTCCGGTGCTCCTCGACGTCCCGCACCCGGAACTCACCGAACGCATCCGACAGGACGGTGACCGATCCGTCCTCGAACAGATCGACCGAGGTGATTGCCGCGCCCGAAATCACCTCGTCGCTGACCGCGTCCACGACCGCGCCCGCGATCCATGGCTTCGGCAGCCCCTTCCAGTAGACCCTCGGCTGCGCCGTGTACTCGGGGTGATAGACTTCCCGCCTCCCCCCGCGTCCGACGTCAGCGAAGACACCGTCGGCCTCGTCACCGAAGACGATGGCGTCGTGCGGACAGACGTCAACGCATCGGGGCAAGGCCCCTTCGTCGACGCGGTGCGCGCAGCCCGTGCACTTCTGGGCAATGCCCAGCTCCGCGTTCATATAGATGACGTCGTACGGACACGCCTCCCGGCAGAGCCCGCACCCCGTGCATGCCCCGGGGTCGATCCAGACGAGGCCATCGTCCCTCCGCTTGATGGCGTCCCCGGGACACGCCTTGATGCAGGGCGCATTCGCGCAATGCTGGCAGAACACCGGCAGATAGGTCATCCGGACCCTCGGGATCCGACCCCGTTCCATCGCGTGGACGGCGATCCAGAAGTGGCCGGTGTCGGGCTGAGGCCGCGTCCACGGCGGATAACCGCTCCCGACGTGCTCGTCCTTGCACGCGATGATGCACAGGCTGCAGCCGGTGCACTTGTCGACGTCCACGAGGAATGACTTCCCGCCCGTCATGCGCTCAGCCCTGATCCGGCGTCGCCACGATGTCCGCCACGTCGATCCTCTCGGCCTGCGCCAGGAACCCGCTGACGCTCATCTCCGGTATCGTGATCTCCGCGCCGATTGCGTATTTCTCCCGCGGCGAGGGCGCGATCAGATTGATGCTCCCTCCCCGGTCGACGCGCTGGCCCCGGAGCATGGCGGGGTCGATCCTGGCGCCGTGTTCGATCCCCAGGGCGCCCGGAACGATTCGCTCCGTCACCACCGCTCCGACGAGCACGGCGCCGCGCTCGTTGTGCACCATGACGACATCGCCGTTCGCGATGCCTCTCGGGCCGGCGTCGCGCAGGTGGATCCAGCACGGTTCGTACAGGTAGCCGTCCGGCCCGCGGACCTTGCCGATCTCCCGGATCCAGTCGACGTCGTCCCCCTGCACGTGGAAGCGGAAGCGCGGATGATTCGAGACCACCGACAGGGGATACGCGTGCGACCGGGGCGAGCCCTGCAGCTCGGCATGGGGCGTCCACTTCGCCAGCGGTGGTCGTTCCGCATTCGCGGGATCGAGCGCCGCGATCCTGGACGACACGAACTCGATCTTCCCCGACGGCGTCTCCAGCGTGCCGCCCCCCGACCAGAACCAGTGGAGTCCGCCCTCGTGCGGCCCGAACCCGTGCTCCTGCTTGATCTGCACCCACTCGTCCCAGGTGGGGCAATCGTAGACGACGACCTGCCTCTTCTTGAACTCCTCCCACGTGATGCCAAGCGTCGTCGCGGCGAGCGTTCCCTCGTACGCCGCCCGCAGCCAGTGGTCGGCGGGCGGAAACGCCGCGTCCAGTCCGAACCGCTCCCCGATCATCCTGTGGATCTCGAAGTCGCTCTTCGATTCGCCCACCGGCTCGATCGCCTGCTCCTGGTAGAACATGGCCGGCAGGTCGGTCCTCTGCACCGTGATGAGATCCGCATGCTCGAAGTGCGTCTGCGCGGGCAGGATCAGATCGGAGAAGGGGATGTCGTTCTCGAGCCACGGGTGGATCCCGACGACGAAGTCGATCGTCGGACTCCGGAGCGCCTCCAGCCACTTCCATCCGTGTCCCCAGCTTCCCGCCTGACTGCCATTCTCGTTCCACACCACGCGAATGCCGGGATGCCCGTCGCGCGGGGGGAAGCGGTAGCGCGTGAACTGGTCCTCGGTCTTCGCCAGCGCCGCGGACGACCCGCGCCATGCGATGGGAGGGTGCAGGATGGCGTCGGCGGCGAGGGTGCGCGGGACGAACACCGGCGACGTCGGTCCCTTCCCGATCGCGTACTCGATCATCGGGTTCATGGCGAGCCCGTGCTTGTCGACCGCGGGATAGCGCGGTACCTGCGCCAGCGCCCGCTTGTAGAACGAGGGCGCGCCCGTCCGGAGGAACTGCCGTCCCGGGCGGCCGATCCCCTGCATCGCCAGGACGTAGGCCTCGAGCCGGCCGACCAGATGCGAGCGGGTCCCCCGGATCTTCGGACCCCCGAAGTAGACCGACAGGGACGTCTTCCTGGCCGCCCACTCCCGGGCGAGCGCCCGGATCGTGCGGGACGGGACGCCCGTGATCGGTTCCGCCCACGCGGGGGTCTTCGCGACGCCGTCGTCTTCGCCCAGGACGTGGTGCCTGAACTCCTCGAAGCCGGTGGTGTGCGTGCGGATGTAGTCCTTGTCGTACAGGCCCTCGGCGATCCACGTGTGCGCCAGCGCGAGATAGAGCGCCGAATCCGTGTTCGGCCGGAGTGGGATCCACGTGTCCGCGTGCACGGCGGCCGCGTAGTTGAGGTCCGGCGAGATGGCGACGATCTTGATGCCGGCCTTCTTCAGCCAGGTGGGCATCACCAGGGCGGTGGATCCCGACATGCCGAGGCCCGTCGCCTCCGGATCGTTGCCCGAGAAGATCACCATCTCCGCATGCTCGAGCACGTCGTCCCAGACCGCGTCCTGGGGGGGCTCGCCCAGGGTGTCGTCGAAGCCCCAGACGTGCTTGGCGCCCCAGTAATACCCTTCCCAGCTGTCCGGGTTCCGGAGCTGCTGCGTCCACCATCCCCATCCCCGGCGCTCGCGGCCCATGTCGAAGAGGTAGTGCCCCCAGAAGTGCAGGGACTGGAGATAGCCGCTCTGCCCGTGGCCATCGGCTTGCACCAGCACGGGCTCCATCGAGCCGTATGTCGCGCGAACGCGGTCGAGCTGACCGACGACGATGTCGAGCGCCCGGTCCCAGCTGATCCGGGAATAGCCGCTGCGACCCCGTGTCGCCGGATGCGGAGCGTCCGGGCTCCAGTCGTCGCGCAGGAGGGGATACCTGACCCGCGTCGCGGCGTGCACCCGCCGCTTCCAGGCGTAGGCCAAGGGCATCTGCACGTCTTTTCTGGGCCGCGTGTAGACCCCCCGTGACGTCTTGATCTCGTAGAGCCGGACGTCGTCGGGGATCTGGAAGGGCAGCGATCGGACGATCCTGGAGCCGGCCACATGGCACACGAGGGGGAAATTGGACCTCGCCAGGCCGCTCGCAGGGTGGGACACGTACACGACCCGGTGCTCTCGATCGTCAGCCATGGATCACCCCCCGAAGAACCGGACGCCCGGTGGCCCGCCCGCGAGTATGGCGCCGCCCGTGAGCGCGGTCAATCGGCGGAGCGCGCGCGCCGCAGCCCGAGCGTGAGCGCCGCCGCCAGCACGTTGGAGGACAGCATCACCACGAACGCCAGGTCGTAGCCGCCCAGGCGGTCGAAGGCGGCGGCGCCGAGATAGGCGCCGAGACCGCCGAACACGTGGTGCACCATGATGATCAGGCCGCTGAGGGCGCCGAGGTGCTTCGTGCCGAAGCTCTGCACCACGAAGACGACGGTGAGCGGCGCGGTGACCAGGAAGGTGGCGCCGAACATCAGGGCGAAGATCGCCACCGAGACGGTCGACTGATCGGCGAGGATCAGCACGAAGACGGCGAGCCGGGCGACGAACGAGACCGCCGTCGGCCACACCGGCCCGGATCGATCGCTCCACACCCCCGACGCCACCACGCCGACCAGCGCCGCGAGGCCCATCCACGCCAGCAGGCTGCCGGCGAGGAAGGCGTCGAGCCCGCGGTCCTGCGCGAAGGCGACCACATGGGTGCTGACGAAGAAATCGTCGAGGCCGCACAGGGCGTAGACGCCGAGCAGAAGCCAGAACTGGCGCGTGCGCGCCGCCTGCCGGGC
>MGCF01000082.1:0-2818 GCA_001788495.1 Candidatus Rokubacteria bacterium RIFCSPLOWO2_02_FULL_73_56 | reverse complement strand
GCGGCGGCGGCCGCGCCGCCGCGGCCGCCGGCCGCGGGGATCGCGAGCAGCAGCAGCGGCACCAGCCCCAGATGGGCGACGCCGAGCCAGAAGAACACCGAACGCCAACCGATCGCGACCAGCACCGCCGCCAGGGCGGCGATCACGACGAGCTGCCCGACGCTCATGCCCGAGCTGACGACGGCGTTGGCGAGGCCGGTGCGGCGCGAAAACGCCCGCGTCACCAGCACGCCCACCGGGATGAGCGAGGCGGCGCCGTGGCCGATGGCGAACACCACGCCGTAGAGGAGGAGCGCGTGCCAGGGCGCGGCCATCAGGCTCATCAGGCCGATGCCGAGCCCGGCGATGGCGAGCCCGCCGCCCAGCACGAGGCGCGGATTCGTGCGGTCGGACAGGCGCCCGGCGACGTACATGCAGGCGGCCGAGACGATCTGGAACAGCGCCACCGCGATGCCGAGCTCGCTGCGCCCCCAGCCGAATTCCTCGACCACCGATTTCAGCGTCAGCCCGATGGCGAAGCGGGCGCCGCCGCCGATGAACAGCACGCCGAAGGCGGCGGCGAGCACCATCGTGGCGCTGGTGACGACGGGGCGTGCGGTCACGGGCATTCGTCCGCCGGATCGACAGGGGGATCGGACGAGCGGGTCAGATCCCGGGCGCGCGATCGACCCGCGCGGGCGCGCAGCGAATGACGCCGGCCTCCTCCAGCTCCTGGATGACGGAGGAAGCGTACCCGAGCTCTCGCAGGATGGCCTCGGTGTGCTCGCCCAGCAGCGGGGCGGGGCGCGTCGCGATCGGCCCCGAGCCGTGCAGCCGCACGGGCGAGGCGACCATGGTCGCGCGGCCCGCGAGGGGATGCGTCGTCTCCACGAGCATGGCGTTGGCGGCGAGCTGGGGGTAGGCGAAGACCTCCTCGCGCTCGAGGACCGGCGCGCTCGGGACGTCGTGCTCGGCGAGCACGCGGACCCATTCGTCCCGGTCGCGGCCGGCGAACGCGCTCTCGAGGATCGCCGCCAGACGCGCGCTCGCGCGCGCCCGGTCGAGCGGGCCCGCGTACGCGGGATCCGCCGCGAGATCGGCGCGGCCGAGCGCCCGACAGAGCCCGCGCCACTGCTCGTCCTGGACGACCACCAGCATCAGGTAGTGCCCGTCACGGCACCGGTACGGCGCGAACATGGCCTGCGTCGCGTAGTCGGGGCCGTCGCCGGGCGGCGCCGTCGCGACCTGGACCAGATCGGGGCTCTGCATGGCGAGCGCCGCGTGCAGGAGCGACGTGGTGACCATGCGCCCCCGGCCGGTGCGCGCCCGCTCGAAGAGGGCGAGCGCGATGCCGTAGGCGAGCTCCATCGGCGCCGAGCAGTCGGCGATCCACACGCCGGAGGGCCGCGGCGGGCCGTCGGCCGAGCGCCGCCGGGCCAGGATGCCCGACAGGGCCTGGAAGAGAAGATCGTACCCGGGCTGCTGGGCGTGGGGGCCCTCGACGCCGTAGGCGGTGATCCACGCGTAGACGAGCCGCGGATTGAGGGCCTGCAGGCTCGGGTAGTCGTAGCCGAGGCGCTCGGCCACGCCGGGGCGGAAGTTGTGGACGAGGACGTCGGCGTCGCGCAGGAGCGCTCGCAGGATGTCGCGACCGCGCGGATGCCGGATGTCCAGCGCCAGGCCGCGCTTGCCGCGGTTCAGCGGCAGGAACGCGCGGCTCTCGCCGCCGCCGACCGGCGCCTGGGTGAAGGTGACCCGCGCGCCGTCGCCCGTGAGCGGCTCCACCTTGATGACGTCCGCGCCGTGGTCGGCGAGATACATGCCGGTGCCCGGACCGGCCCACATCTGCGAGCAATCGACCACGCGGACGCCGGAGAGCGCGCCTGACATCGCGCCCCAGCATACCGCAGTGGCCGGCGCGGGATCGGCGGATCCTCCCGGCGCGATGACGGCGCCGGCGTGCCGCGCTTGACTTCCCCCGCGGGGGCGCGCAATTCTGGCTCGCGGGCGGGGCTCGCGGGAGGACGCGTCGCGGATGGTGACAGCCGGCATCGACATCGGCCACGAGAGCGTCGCCGTCGTCCTCCTGCACGACACCGGGCCCCTGGGCCACGCGACGTTCGTCATCGCGGGCGAAGTCGGCGCGGTGGCGCGCTGCGCCTTCGAGCAGACGCTGGATCGACTGGGCATCGAGCGCGCCAGCATCCAGCGCATCTTCGCGACCGGGATCGGGCGCGAGAACGTCGCGCTCGCCGACGGCCATCGCACCCCGATGCTGAGCCATGCGCGCGGCGCGCACTGGTGGTTCCCCGGCACCCGGACCGTCATCGACGTCGGCGCCGAAGGCACCCGGGTCATGCGCTGCGACGCGGCCGGGAACCTGACGGACTTCGCCCTCAACGACAAGTGCGCCGCCGGCTCGGGCGTGTTCCTGGAATCCGTCGCCGAGATGCTCGACGTCCCCCTGGCCGAGATGGGCGGGCTCTCCCTCTCCGGGTCGCGATCGGTCGTCCTCACCAGCACCTGTGCCGTGTTCGCCGAGTCGGAGATCGTGGCGGAGATCCACCGCGGCGCCGCCCGCGCCGACATTCTCTGGGGGGTCCACGAGGCGCTCGTCGCCAAGATCGTCGCCACGGGCCGGCGCGTGGGGATCGAGCCCGACCTCGTCCTCACCGGCGGCGTGGCCAGGAACGTCGGCGTCGTCCAGGCGCTGCGCGAGCAGCTCCGGATGGACGTCGCCGTGCCCGAGCATCCCGAGATCGCCGGCGCGCTGGGCGCGGCCCTGCTCGCGCGCGAACCCGCCGGGGCCGCGTAGATGGTCGTGTGCGGCATCGACGTG
>MGCF01000081.1:17839-18667 GCA_001788495.1 Candidatus Rokubacteria bacterium RIFCSPLOWO2_02_FULL_73_56 | reverse complement strand
GTAGTAGGAGAGCACGGCGGTGATCCGCCGCGCCGACGCGCGCTTGAGCGCGTCGATCATGATGAGCAGCTCCATCAGCGTGTCGTTCACCGGCGGACACGTCGGCTGGAGGACGTAGACGTCCGTGCCGCGGACGTTCTCGTTGACCTGGACGTAGATCTCCCCGTCCGAGAAGCGCGTGACCTCCGCGTCGGACAGCGGCAGGCGCAGGTACTGCGCGATCTCCTCGGCCAGCGGCCGGTTCGCGTTGCCCGTGAAGAGCTTCAGCTCGTACGCCATCGACTCCTCGTCAAGGTGTGGCTGGGGCGGGAGGATTCGAACCTCCGAATACGGGATCCAAAGTCCCGCGCCTTGCCGCTTGGCCACGCCCCAGCGTGCGCTGCCCGGTCGCCACGCGCCATCTCACCGCTCGCACGGCCATCTACCGTCCCACCCGGATGGCGGGGCCCCGCAGGGTCCGCACGGCCCAGCACCGCCACGCGCCGCGCGCGACCCGCGCCCGGAGCTGCCGGGCGTGGTCGAACGAGCGCGCGACCCCGAACACCGTGAGCCCGCTGCCCGACATCGCGGCGCCGAGCGCGCCCGCGGCCAGCAGCGCGGCCTCCATCTGCGCCACCTCGGGGTGGCGCGGCGCCGCCACGCGCTCGAGCGCGTTCCAGAGCCCCGCGGCCACGCGCGCCGGCCGCCGCTCCCGGAGCGCCGCCGCCAGCGCCCGCACCCGCCCGCCGTCAGAATACATCGCCGGCGTGACGCCGCCGTACATCCCCGCCGTGCTCGCCCCGATCCCCGGGTTCACGAGGACCAGCGCGAGGGCGCCGCCGCGGAGCG
>MGCF01000081.1:0-17829 GCA_001788495.1 Candidatus Rokubacteria bacterium RIFCSPLOWO2_02_FULL_73_56 | reverse complement strand
CCGCTCGCCGCGTCCCGTCGCGAGCGCGGCGCCGCCCCGCAGGAAGAACGGCACGTCCATCCCGAGCGTCACCGCGACCTCGCCGAGGCGCGCCACGGGCCAGCGCAGCCGCCAGAGCCGGTTGAGCCCGACCAGCACCGCCGCGGCGTCCGTCGAGCCTCCGCCGAGCCCGGCCGCCACCGGGATCCGCTTGTCGAGCGTGATCCGCACGCCGCGCCCGAGCCTCGCCGCCTCGCGGAGCGCCACCGCCGCGCGCCACGCCAGATTGGTCGCGTCCGTCGGAACACCGGGGGCGCGGCTCACGAGCTCGAGGTCGTCGGCGTCCTCGAGCACCAGCCGGTCGGAGAGATCCACGGCCTGCATGACCGTGGCGAGCTCGTGGTAGCCGTCAGGCCGCTTGCCCAGGACCTCCAGGGCCAGGTTGACCTTGGCCGCAGCGCTGAGCACGACGCGACGGGCACGCCCCGACCCCTTCGACAAGACGCGCAAGCGTACCATGTGGCTCCGGCGTTTTCAACGGATGGGCAGTCTTTTCGCCCCTTTGGGAAGCGTCAGCTCGAAGCGCCCGGGGTCGATGCCCGCGCCGAGCGTGGCGTTCCGGTAGCGCACCGAGCCCGTCAGGTCGCCCGCGCCCGCGTCGAGGTCGAAGCCGGCGGGCGCCGTCCCGTCGAAGCGGTAGGTGATCCGCACGGGCACGCGCCCGCCCTCGAGCGCGACCCGCCGCACGACGCCGGTGGCGAGGTCGAGCCACACCCGCTGGCGCTGCGTCGGGGTGACGAGCTGGAGCGAGGGGCCCGCGTCGTCGGCGGGCAGCAGCTCGGCGACGCGCAGGTCCTTCGGCGGCGCCACGCGCGCGGCGAGCACGGCGACCAGGTCGTCGGCCTCGAGCGGCAGGCCGAGCACCCGCCCGATCGTGTCCGCGTTGGCGGCGCCGAGGCGCGCCTCGTTCCTGGCGGCGTCGTACGCCGTGATGCGGCCCGCGTGCACGGTGACGAGCAGGTAGGGCTGGCCGAAGGGCGAGAGCGCCTCGAAACGGACGGAGTCGGGGTGGCGCACGAGGAGGACGCCGGTCAGGCGCTGGCGCTCGCCGCCGCGCTCGAGCGCGATGTCGGCCAGGGCGCGGAGGTCGCTGAACTCGCGCCAGCGCGCGTCGAGTAGCGCGAGCGCGCGCCGCGCGGCGCCGTCCACGGGCCGCGCGGCCGGCACGGTCGCGCAGCCGCCCGCCAGGAGCAGCAGCGCGACGAGGAGGCTACTGCGACGCCTTCGGCCCACCCTTGACCCGGCGCAGGCGGTCGCGCAGCTGCTCCACCTTCTTCTTCACGCCGTCGGCCGTCGGGTCGAGCTGCAGGGCCTTCTCCCAGGCGAGGAGCGCGTCGTCGTCGAGCCCGCTCTTCACGTAGGCGTCGCCCAGGTGCTCGTAGATCACCGGGTCGGGCTCCCTGGTCTTCTCGACCGCGCGCTTGAGCGCGGAGAGCGCCTCCGGGTAGCGCCCCTGCTGGTAGTAGGCCCAGCCGAGGCTGTCGATGAAGTAGCCGTTGTCCGGCTCGAGCGCGAGCGCCTTGTTGATCAGCGTGATCGCCTCGTCGAGGTTCTGGCCGCGCTCGGCGTACATGTAGCCGACGTAGTTGTACGCCTCGGCGTGCTTGGGGTCGAGCGTGATGACGTGGCGGAACGCGCGGACCGCGTCGTCGAAGCGCTGCTGCTTCTCGAAGACGACGCCGAGCTGGAAGTGCAGGTCCTTGGAGCGGTCGTCGATCGACAGGCCCTCGTTGAGCGTCTGCGCCGCGCGGTCGTACTGCTTGGCGCGGAAGTAGGCGGTGCCCAGGTACAGGAACAGCTCGGCCCGCCGCGGCTCGAGGTTGACGGCGTCGCGCAGGATCGCGATCGCCTCGTCGTAGCGCTTGGCCCGGCCGTGGAGGAAGCCGAGCTGGACCCGCGCGTCGATCGAGCGGGGGTCGAGGCGCAGGATCCGCTCCAGCTCGGTGCGCGCCTCGGTCTCGCGGCCCCCGTCCATGTACGCGGTCGCCAGGAAGTAGCGCGCGCGGAGGTTCGTGGGCTCGAGCGCGATCACCCGCCGGAAGGCCTCGGCCGCCCGGTCCCACTGCTTGCCCTCGTAGTGCACGGCGCCGAGCTTCATCCAGAGCCGCGCGTCGCGCGGCGCCCTCTCGGCGAGCGCCTCGAGCTGCTGCTGCGCCTCCTGGAAGCGCCCGAGCCGGATCAGGAGGTCGCTGAGCCGCTCGGCGAACGCCGGGTTGTCGGGGTTCGCGCGCAGCGCCTCCCGGTAGAGCTCGACGGCCTTCTCGCTCTGGTGGCGCGCCTCGTAGACGTAGCCGAGCGCGGTCCAGGCGCCGTCGTGGTCGGGGTCGAGCTCGATCGCCCGGCGCAGGCGCGCGAGGGCCTCGTCCCAGGCCTCGGTCTCGATCGCGAGGCGGCCGAGGAGGAAGTGCGCCTGGGCGAGCCGCGGGCTCCGCTCCACGAGGCGGAGCAGCGTGCGGCGGGCGCGGTCGTAGGCCTTCTGCTCGACCTGGAAGCGCGCGAGCGTCAGGTACGCGTCGTCCACGCTCGGGTTGAGCTCGATGACCTTCCCGAGCTCGGCCTCGGCCTCCGGGTACTTCTTCTGCAGGCGCAGGAGCTCGGCCAGCGTGAGGTGCGGCCCCGGCTGGCTGGGCGCCAGCTCGATCGCGCGCCGCGCGGCGGCGGCGGCCTCGTCGTAGGCGTCGGTGCGCGCGAGCCACTGCGCGTACTGCATCCAGAGGAAGGCGGAGCTCGGGTCGCGCCTGAGCGCCTCCCGGCCGGCGTCGATCGCGTCCTTGAACCGGCCGGCCTGCGCGTGGAGCTGGGCGACGGCGAACCGGTAGTAGGCGTCGGCGCGTGGGTCCAGGAGGTGCGCGCCGCGCGGCGGCGGCGCGGGCGGGGCGGCGGGGGACGTCGCGACCTCGGCGCCGGTGGCGCAGCCGGCGAGCGCGGCGGCGGCGAGGAGCGCGGTCAGCGCGGGACGACGGATCATCGGGCCCTCCAGGCCTTGGTCATGAGCCGCCGCGCGGCCTCGGCCAGCTCCGGGTCGCCGATGGCCCGCGCCGCCTCGTCGATCTCGCGCCGGTCCGCGGCGTCGAGCCGGGCCGCGGGGCGTCGCGGCTCCCGGGCGGGCGGCGCGGCCGGGACGGCCTCGAGCGCGCCGAGCTCCAGGCGGAGCGCGCGGACCGCGTCGAAGCGCTCGGCGAGGCGCGCGAGGAGCTCGTCGCGCCGGAGCGTCAGCTCGTGCAGCCACGGCGAGTTGTCGACGGTGACGGTCAGGCAGCCGTTGACGAGCCCCCGCGGCCGGCTGCGGCGCGCGGTCTCGGGCCCCACGACCGCCGCCCACGCGCGCCGGATCCGCTCCTCGGCCAGCCGACCGGCCAGGTCGGGGATGGCCGCCACCAGCAGGTCCCCGACGGCGCGCGGCGCCTTCGTCCTCATCGTCCTCGTATCATACCCCACGGCGCGAGGGCCGCGAGCGGGCCTCGCCGCGGCCCGTCGCCTGACAACGGCGGGGGAGTCATTTATAGTGACGGCCAGCATGGCGAAGCCCCGGCGCGGCGACACGATCGAGCTCGACATCGCCGACCTCGCCTTCGGCGGGGAAGCGGTGGGGCGGGTCGACGGCTACGTCGTGTTCGTGCGCGGCGGCGTGCCGGGCGACCGGCTGCGCGTGCGCGTGGTCGAGGCGCGCTCGCGCTTCGGCCGCGCCGTGCTCGAGGCGGTCCTCACGCCCTCGCCCGACCGCGTCGAGGCGCCGTGCCCCTACTTCGGCGCCTGCGGCGGCTGCCGGCTCCAGCACGTGGCCTACCCCGCGCAGCTCGCGTTCAAGGCCAAGCAGGTGCGCGACTGCCTCGAGCGCCTCGGCGGGCTCGGCCCCTTCGAGCTCCGGCCGATCCTCGCCGCGCCCGCGCCGTACGGCTACCGCAACAAGATGGAGTTCACGATCGCGCCCGGCGCCGTCGTCGGCCTGCACCAGGCCGACCGCTACGACGTCGTCCTCGACATCGAGCGGTGCCTGCTGCAGTCGGAGACGATGAACGCGCTGCTCGACGAGCTGCGCCGCGAGGTGCGCGCGCCGGGCCTCACGGTGTACGACCCGGCCACCGAGGCGGGCCTGCTCCGCTTCGTCGCGCTGCGCGCGGCCCGCGGCACCGGCGAGGCGATGGTCAACGTCGTCGCCTCGGCGCCCGCCGTCGAGGCGCTCGCGCCGGTCGCCGCGCGGCTGCGCGCCCGCGTGCCCGCGACGGCGAGCGTCGTCCTCACCGTGAACGCGAAGAAGGCGGCCGTCGCGGTCGGCTCCGAGGAGCACCTGCTCGGCGGGCGCGACCACATCCGCGAGACGCTCGGCGGGCTCACCTTCCAGGTCTCGGCGGGCTCGTTCTTCCAGACCAACCCCGCGCAGGCCGAGCGGCTCTTCGCGCTCGTCGAGGAGGCGTGCGCGCTCGACGGCTCGGAGACGGTCCTGGACCTCTTCTCCGGCACGGGCGCGATCAGCCTGCTGCTGGCCCGCCGCTGCCGCCGGGTCTACGGCATCGAGGTCGCCGCGCCGGCGGTCGCCGACGCGGTGCGGAACGCGCGCGCGAACGGCGTGGAGAACTGCACGTTCCTGGCGGGCGAGGTCCGCCACGTCCTGCCGGCGCTCGTGCGCGAGGGCGTCCGCGCCGACGTCGTCGTCGCCGACCCGCCGCGCGCCGGGTTCCACCCCAAGGCGCTCGGCGCGCTCGCCCAGCTCGCGCCGCCGCGGCTGGTCTACGTCTCGTGCAACCCGGCCACGCTCGCGCGCGACCTCGGCGACCTCGTCGCCCGCGGCTACCGCGTCGAGTGGGTGCAGCCCGTGGACATGTTCCCGCAGACGCCGCACATCGAGGCGGTCGCGCGCCTGACGCGGGGGGCATGAGCGCCTACCTCCTCCGCCGCCTGGCCCAGTCGCTCCTGGTGCTGCTCGGCGTCTCCTTCGTGGTGTTCTTCATCCTCCACCTCACCGGCGACCCGGCGCTCGTGCTGCTGTCGCCCGACGCGACGGCCCAGGACATCCAGGAGTTCCGCGAGACGATGGGCTTCAACGACCCGTTCCTCGTCCAGTACGGGCGCTTCCTCGGCGGCGCGCTCCGGGGCGACTTCGGGCGGTCCGTGCGCCACGACGAGCCCGCGTTCGCCCTCGTCGCCGAGCGCCTCCCGGCGACGCTCGAGCTGGCCGGCGCCGCGCTGCTCATCGCCCTCGCGCTCGCGATCCCCGCGGGCATCGTGTCGGCCGTCCGGCGCAACAGCGCCGTCGACTACGTCTCCACGGTCCTCGCGCTGCTCGGGCAGTCGATGCCGACCTTCTGGCTCGGGATCATGCTGATCCTGGTCTTCTCCGTGTGGCTCCACCTGCTGCCGTCCTCGGGCCGCGGCACGCTCGAGCACCTGATCCTGCCGGCGGTCACGCTCGGGCTCTTCACGACCGCGCGCATCACGCGGCTGACGCGCTCGGGCATGCTCGAGGTGCTGAACCAGGACTACATCCGCACCGCGCGGGCCAAGGGGGTCGCCGGCCCGCCGGTGGTCTGGAAGCACGCGCTCAAGAACGCCGCGATCCCGATCGTGACGATCGTCGGCATCGAGCTCGGCACGCTGCTCGGCGGCTCGGTGATCACCGAGACGATCTTCGCCTGGCCGGGCGTCGGCCGCCTGTCGGTGCAGGCGATCTACAACCGCGACTACCCGGTGGTCCAGGCGGCGGTGTTCCTGCTCTCCACGACGTTCGTGCTCGTCAACCTGGTCGTGGACATGCTCTACACCTACCTCGATCCGCGGATCCGGTTCCGGTGACGCCGCCGGCCCCCTCCGCCGGGGCGCGCGCGCTCGCGCTCGAGGCCCACGCCTCGCCCGTGCGGCGCGAGTGGCTGGCCTTCCTGCGCCGGCTCGCGCGCCGCCGCACGGCGCTGTTCGGGCTCTGCGTGGTCGCCGTGGTCTTCGTCCTCGCGGTCGGCGCGCCGTGGGTGACCGCGTGGGACCCGACCGAGCAGGACATCGGCAGCCGGCTCCGGGCCCCGGGCGCGGCGGACGAGGCGGGGCGCGTGCACCTGCTCGGCACCGACCACCTCGGGCGGGACCTGCTCGCGCGGATCATCTTCGGGGCCCGGCCCGCCCTCATGGTGGGCTTCGCCGCCGTGGCGATCTCCGGGCTCCTCGGGCTCGTCCTCGGGCTGGTCTCGGGCTACTTCGGGGGGCGGGTGGACGACGTGTTCATGCGGCTCGCCGACATCCAGCTCGCGTTCCCGTTCATCCTGCTCGCGATCGCGGTCATCGGCGTGCTCGGCCCGAGCCTGCCCGTCATCATCGTCGTGATCGGCGTCTCGAGCTGGGTCGTCTACGCGCGCGTCGTGCGGAGCGAGGTGCTCTCGATCCGCGAGCGCGAGTTCGTGCAGGCCGCGCACGCCCTCGGGCTCCGCGACGGGCGGATCCTGGTCCGCCACGTCCTGCCGAACACGCTCACGCCGTGGCTGGTGGTCGCGACGCTCGACATGGCGCGCGTGATCGTGATCGAGTCCGCGCTGTCCTTCCTCGGCCTCGGCGTGCAGCCGCCGACGCCGACGTGGGGCGGGATGCTCGCGGACGGGCGGGTCTACATCTCGACCGCGTGGTGGCTCGCGACGTTCCCCGGGCTCGCGATCCTCGTCACCGTGCTCGGCATCAACCTCTTCGGCGACGGGCTCCGCGACACGCTCGACCCGCGGCTCAAGGTCTGAGTCGAGCGGCGGCGCTACGGGGTCGCGAGCTTCTCGACCAGCGCGGCGAACGACGTCTTCTTGATGATGCGGGCGAACTGCGCGCGGTAGTTGGCGACCATGCTGGTGCCGTCGACCACCACGTCGTAGACGA
Source organism: Candidatus Rokubacteria bacterium RIFCSPLOWO2_02_FULL_73_56 (assembly GCA_001788495.1). GTDB lineage: Bacteria > Methylomirabilota > Methylomirabilia > Rokubacteriales > CSP1-6 > GWA2-73-35. The sequence continues at coordinate 10,947 of MGCF01000081.1, read as the reverse complement.
GCCACCGCCCGGCGCGCTGGACCATGCGGTACTCGAGGGCCATGCCACGGCCCGCGGCCATCGCGACCGCCGTCCGCACCGTGGCCCGCTCCCCCTCGACGGTCTCGTCCACGTACTCGACCGTCGTGGCGCCGTACTCGGCGAAGGCGAGGAGCCGGGCGTCCACGAGCCGCCGGAGCAGCGTGGTGAACTCCGCGCGCTCGGCGTCCGTCAGCGTCTGCCAGTGGGGCCCCAGGGAGAGGTACGCCAGCTCGGGCCAGTCGAACAGCTCGGCCGTGGCGGCGCGCAGCGCGGCCCGCTGCTCGCGCGCGCGGAGCGCGCCGAACACGCGGTCGATGTGGGCGCGGAGCTCGTGGGTCGGCGTGTCGGCCGCGGCCGGCAGCGGGGCGGCCGGCAGGAGCAGGAGCGCGGCCAGCCCGACGGCGAGCAGACGGTGCCTCATGTCGAATCCTCCGGGTGCCGCGGGGTGTCGTTGGCGCTGCGATCGGATGCCGGGACGCTGGAGCGGGAGACCGCGAGCGACGCCCCCTACGTTACACCCTGCGTCAAGGCGAGGAGCGGGCGCGCGCCCGGACCAGGCGCCGCGCGAGCAGGGCGAGCGCCGCGGCGGGCACCGTCAGCCAGAGCACGCCGGAGGCCACGCCGGCCCACGCGTTGACCGCGAGGACCGCGCCCCCGCCGAGCGCCGCGACCCAGAGGCAGAGCGTGGCGGCGCCGTCGAGGGCCGCGCGCCAGCCGAGCCGCACGACGCCGAGCGCCGCGACGGCGCCGGCGGCGTCGAGCACGACGTCGAGCGCGCTGCCGGTCCGCGCGAGCAGGGCGGACTGGTGCCACTCGTCCACGAACGCCCACGCGAGGCTCGCCCCGAGCGCGAGCCACGCGCTCGCGCGCGGCGCGAGGCCGCGGCCGCGGCGGAAGGCGCGGAACCAGAGCAGGGCGAGGGTCGCGTACTCGGCCACGTGGCCCGCCTTCCGCAGCAGACCGTGGAGCGCGGCGAGCTGCTCGGGCGGGGCGCCGGGCAGGAGCCAGCGCAGGAGCGGGAGCAGGACGCGGCTCGTCTGCTCGGCGCTCGCCGCCTCCGCCGAGAGGCCCAGCACCACGGCCATCCACGCGAGGGGCGGCAGCCAGTGGATCGCGCGCATCGTCTGCTATCATACCGGCCCACGGCGCGCGCGGCTGGTCGGCTTCGACCCGGAGGCGCACGCGACGGTCCTGAAGTAGTCGGCGAGGGGGGTCGGCGGGCCGTGATAGAGTTGGCCCGATGCTCGGCCGGATCCTCGACGATCTGCTGACCTCGCCGACGACGGGACCGTGCATCACGGCGACCCGCCACTTCGCGCCGCGCCCGCCGGTCCTGGCGCCGTTCCCGCCCTCGCTCGACCCGCGGATCGCCGAGGCGCTGCGCGCCCGCGGCATCCACGACCTCTACGCGCACCAGGCGCGGGCGTGGGAGCTGATCGAGAAGGGCCACCACGTCGTGGTCGTCACGCCGACGGCGTCGGGCAAGACGCTCTGCTACAACCTGCCGGCGCTCCAGTGCCTCGTGCACCAGCCCGACGCGCGGATCCTCTACCTGTTCCCCACCAAGGCGCTCGCGCAGGACCAGCTCGCCGAGCTCGAGGAGCTGGCCCGGACGCTGCCCGAGATGCGGATGTTCACCTACGACGGCGACACGCCGCAGGACGCCCGGCGCGCGGTGCGCGCGCGCGCGAACCTGGTGCTGACGAACCCCGACATGCTCCACTCGGGGATCCTGCCGCACCACACGAAATGGGCGAGCCTGTTCCAGAACCTCCGCTACGTCGTCATCGACGAGCTGCACGCCTACCGCGGGGTCTTCGGCAGTCACCTGGCCAACGTGCTGCGGCGCCTCCGGCGCGTCTGCCGGCACTACGGCTCGGCGCCGCAGTTCGTCATGGCGTCGGCGACGATCGCGAACCCCGGGGAGCTCGCGCGGCGGCTCACCGGCGAGAGCGTCGAGGAGCTGGCCGAGAGCGGCGCGCCCACGGGCGACAAGCTCTTCGTCTGCTACAACCCGCCGGTGGTCAACCCGGAGCTGGGCATCCGCGCGCCCTACCTCGGCGAGGCCGCGAGGCTCGCGGTCCGGTTCCTCCGGGAGAAGATCGCGACGATCGTCTTCGCGCAGAGCCGGCTCGCGACCGAGGTGCTGCTCACCGCGATCAAGGGCGGCGTCGCCGACAGGACCGGCGACAGCGGGATCGTGCGCGGCTACCGCGGCGGCTACCTGCCGACGCGCCGGCGCGCGGTGGAGAAGGGGCTCCGGGAGGGCGAGGTGCTCGGCGTCGTCTCCACGAACGCGCTCGAGCTGGGCGTGGACATCGGCCACCTCGACGTCGCGGTGCTCGCCGGGTACCCGGGCGCGATCGCCTCGCTCTGGCAGCAGGCCGGGCGGGCGGGCCGCCGCTCGGGGTCCTCGGCCGCGGTCTTCGTGGCGAGCAGCGCGCCGCTCGACCAGTTCATGGTGACGCACCCCGAGTACCTGTTCGGCACGCCGCCCGAGCACGCGCGCGTGAACCCCGACAACCCCTTCATCCTGGCCAACCACCTCAAGTGCGCGGCGTTCGAGCTGCCCGTCGCGGACGCCGAGCGCTTCGGCGACACGGACGTGCGGCGCCTCCTCGCCGCGCTCGAGGACGAGGGGGTGCTCCACCACGCGGGCGACCGCTGGCACTGGGCGGCCGAGACGTACCCGGCGGACCACATCTCGCTCCGCACGGTCACGAGCGACAACTTCCTCGTGATCGACACGACCGCGCGCGACGCCGCGCAGGTGAAGCGGCGCCAGGTCATCGCCGAGGTGGACTGGGGGAGCGCGTTCGCGACGATCCACCCGAAGGCGATCTACCTCGTCGAGAGCGAGCCGTACGAGGTGCAGGAGCTGCGCTGGCGGGAGGACGAGGAGAAGGTCGCCTACGTCAAGCGCGTGCAGGTGGACTACTTCACCGACGCGATCAGCGCGAAGGGCGTCTGGATCCTCCAGCGCCTGGCCGACCAGGACCACCCCGCGTACCTCGCCGAGCAGGGCGAGGTGCTCGTGGCCGAGAAGGTGGTCGGCTTCAAGAAGATCAAGCTGGGCACGCTCGAGAACGTCGGCTCGGGCGAGGTCGAGCTGCCGCAGCAGGAGAAGCAGACGACCGCCGCGTGGCTCACGGTGGCGCCCGAGGCGCTCGCCCGCGTCTCGCCCTCGCGCGAGGAGCTGATCGACGGGCTGCGCGCCGTCACGTACCTGCTCCACCACCTGGCGCCGATCTTCCTCCTGTGCGACGTTCGCGACCTCGGCTCCTGGCTCGGCGACACGACGCCGGCGACGGGCGGCGCGGTGGCGACGCGCGAGTCGGCCAAGCGCCGGCTCATGGACGCCGAGCGGTTCAACCCGACGGTGTACCTCTACGATGCCCACGCGGGCGGCATCGGGCTCGCCGAGCGCGTGTTCGAGATCCTGCCGGCGCTGCTGCGGCGCGGCCTCGAGACGCTCGAGGCGTGCGCCTGCCGGGCTGGCTGCCCCTCGTGCGTGGGCCCGGTCAACGAGGTCGGCCGCCGCGCCAGGGCGACCGCGCAGGCGCTGCTGCGCCTCCTCACGGCCTGAGCGGGCCGTGCAGTCGCTCGACGACCTGCGCCGCGTGATCCGTCGCATCGAGACGCGGCGGCCGCCGGGCGCGGCCGCCCGGCCCGTCGAGGCGATCCTCGGCGGCGAGATCCAGGACACCGGCGCCGGCCCGCTCCTCGTCGTCCGCCGCGAGTACCCGCTCGCGCACGCCCACGGCCGCGCGCCGCTCGCGCCCGCGTTCGCGGCGCCGCTTCCGCTGCTCGCCGCGCTCGCCCGGGCGGAGGCCCCCGCGACGGACGGGCGCGGTCTCCTCTTCCTCGACACCGAGACGACCGGCCTCGCCGGCGGCACGGGCACGTACGCGTTCCTCGTGGGCGCGGGCTGGCGCGAGGCCGACCGCTTCGTCGTCGCGCAGTACTTCCTGCGCGACCTCGACGAGGAGCCGGCGCTGCTCGCGGCGCTGGCGCCCGTGCTCGAGCGGGCGGGCGGTCTCGTCACGTTCAACGGCACGGGCTTCGACCTGCCGCTGCTCGAGACGCGCTTCGTCCTCGCGCGGCGCCGCTGGCCGGGGCTCCTGCCCCACCTCGACCTGCTCCGGCCCGCGCGCCGGGTCTTCGCGCCGAGCCTCGCCGACTGCCGGCTCGCGACGCTCGAGCGCGAGGTGATCGGCCTCGAGCGCGACGACGACGTGCCCGGGGCGCTGATCCCGTCGCTCTACTTCGACTTCCTCCGCACGCGCCGCGCCGCGCCGCTCGCGCGCGTCTTCGAGCACAACCGCCAGGACGTGCTCTCGCTGGTCGCGCTGCTCGGCTGGTTCGGGCGCGCGCTCGAGCATCACGAGGAGCTCGGCGCCGCGGAGCTGGCCGGGCTCGGCCGGCTCTGGGAGCCGGTGGACCTCGCGCGGGGCCTCGGCTGCTATCGGGGGGCGCTCGCCGCGGGGCTCGCGGGCGACGCCGCGCACGGCGTGCGGCTGCGCCTCGCGGCCTGGGAGAAGCGGCGGCGCGCGTGGGACGAGGCGCACGCGCTCTGGACCGACGCCGCGCGCCACGACGAGCGGCGCGCCGGCTTCGACCCGCGCCCGTGGGAGGAGCTGGCGAAGCTCTACGAGCACCGCCGTCGCGACCTCGGCGCCGCGCGCGCGCTCGTCGCGCGCGCGCTCGACCTGGCCGGCGCCGCCGGCGCGTCCGCGCGCGTCGTGGACGCCCTCGCCCACCGCCTCGCGCGCCTCGAGCGCCGGCTCGCGCCGCGCGCCTGAGCCGGCCCAGACGGGCTCGGGCACGCGGGCGACGCCGTGGACGACCTGGAGCCAGCCCACCGCGTCACGGTGATCATCTGGAGCGCGATGGCCACGAGCCTGTTCGTCTACGCGCTCGTGGCGGAACTGCTCGCCGCGCAGAACGCGCCGTTCCGGGGGCTCGTGCCGGCGGCGCCCGTGGACCGGCTCCGCTGGGTCTTCGTCGCCCTGGCCGCCGCCGAGTTTGCGGTCCTCGGCGTCGTGGCCCGGGCCCTCCTCGAGGGGCGCCCGGCGGCTGCAGGGCGCGGCCGTGGTCCGGTTCGCGATGTGCGAGGCTGCTCGGGGGGGAGCCGGCGCGACCTCTACGCGTTCGTCGTGGTCGCCCCGGTCGCGCTCGCCGAGCGGCCCCGAGCTCATCCCCGCCAGGCGACGCCTCACCGCGACGGCGTGGCCGGCCGGACAGGAGTTCATGTCCAACGACCCCGTCTGCCACCGCAGGTCCCGCCCGCCGAAGATTTAGGTTGACCAGCCCAAAGAACTTAGGCTAGCTTAACCTCCAGGCGGTCAAGCGATCGCGCGCGCCCGGCGGGCGCGGCGCCGCGGCCGCTCTCGTGTTGCTCGGAGGTCTCGCGGCCGTCGGCGGGCTCACGGCCGCCCCGGCCCAGACCGGCCAGGTCGTCGTCTACTCTGCCCGCCACTACGGCCAGGAGCCGGCCTTCGAGGCGTTCACCCGGAGGACCGGCGTCCAGATCAAGATGCTCAACGGCGGCACGGGCGAGCTCCTCGAGCGGCTCAAGGCGGAGGGAGACAAGACGCCGGCCGACGTGCTGCTCACGGTGGACGCCGGCAACCTCTGGAACGCCGCGCGCGCGGGCCTGCTGCAGAAGATGGACTCGCCGGAGCTCCAGGCCAGCATTCCCGCGCACCTGCGCGACCCGGAGATGCGCTGGGTCGGCCTGACGGTCCGCGCCCGGACCATCATGTACGACACGCGGAAGGTGAAGCCGGCCGAGCTGTCGACCTACGAGGCGCTCGGGGACCCGAAGTGGAAGGGGCGACTCTGCCTCCGCACGTCGGGCTACGTCTACAACCAGTCCCTGATCGCCACGATGATCAGGCGCCACGGCGAGGCGCGCACCGCGGAGATCGTGCGCGGCTGGGTCGCGAACCAGCCCGTCATCCTCAGCAGCGACACGAAGATCCTGGAGGCGATCGCCGCCGGGCGGTGCGACGTGGGCCTGACGAACCACTACTACCTCGCACGCCTGCTCGCCAAGGATCCGGCGTTCCCGGTGGCGCCCTTCTGGGCCGACCAGGCGACGACCGGCACGCACGTCAACGTCTCCGGCGCGGGCGTCACCGCACACGCCAGGAACCGCGCGCAGGCGATCAAGCTCCTCGAGTTCCTCTCGAGCCCCGAGGCCCAGCAGATGTTCGCGGACGTGTCGTTCGAGTACCCGGCGAATCCGCAGGCAGGCGTGACCCCGCTCGTCGCGCGCTGGGGCCGGTTCAAGCAGGACGACCTCAACATCGCCGCGGCCGGGGAGTTCCAGGCCGCGGCGACGCGCCTCGCCGACCGGGTCGGCTACAAGTAGTCCCGGGCCGTGGCGGCGCGCGCGACGCTGCCCGGAGCGGCGGCGGGCTGGTGGACGCCCGCCGCCCTCGTCATCTCGTGCCTGCTCGCCGTGCCCGTGGTCGTCGTCGCCCTGTCGCTCGCCACGCCGCACCCCGAGGTCTGGGGGCATCTCTGGCGGACGCAGCTCCCGGAGCTCCTGCTCAACACGGTCGCGCTGCTCGTGGGCGTCGGTGCCGGCGCGCTCGGGCTGGGCACGGCGCTCGCGTGGCTGGTCGTCCACCACCGGTTCCCGGGCCGCGCCCTGTTCGAGTGGGCCCTCATCCTGCCGCTCGCCGTGCCGGGCTACGTGCTCGCGTTCGTGTTCCTGGGCATGTTCGACTACGCCGGCCCGGTGCAGACGGCGCTGCGCGCCTGGTTCGGCCCCTCGTTCCGGCTCCCCGACCCCGGCGCGTGGGCCTCGGTCGTCTGCGTCATGACGCTCGCGTTCTACCCGTACGTCTACCTGCTGGCGCGCGCGGCGTTCCTCGAGCAGGGCGCGGCGACGCTCGAGACGGCGCGCGCGCTCGGCCACCCGCCCCGGGCGGCCTTCCGCAAGATCACGCTGCCCCTGGCGCGGCCCTCGATCGTCGCCGGCACCGCGCTGGCGATGATGGAGGCGCTCGCCGACTTCGGCACCGTGGCGACCTTCGGCTACCGCTCGCTCACCGAGGCCGTCTACCGCGTCTGGTACGGCATGTTCGACCGGGCCGCCGCGACGCAGATCGCGGCGCTGCTCCTCCTCTTCGCGCTCGCCCTGCTCGCGCTGGAGCGGGCGCTGCGAGGCCGCGCCCGCTTCACGCAGAGCCGGCGCCGCGGGCCCGGCATCGTGCCGGCGCGGCTCCGCGGCGGGCCGGCGCTCGCGGCGAGCGCGGGGTGCGGGCTCGTGCTGGCGCTCGCGTTCCTGCTGCCGGTCGGCCAGCTCGTCGTCTGGGCGGCGAGGGCGGGCGGCGCCCAGCGCGTGGGCGGAGCGCTCGCGCCCCACCTCGGCATCACGGTGCTGCTGGCGGGCGTCACGGCCCTCGCCACCTGCGTGCTCGCCGTCACGCTCGCCTACGCGCGCCGCCTGCGGCCGTCCCGGCCGGTGCGGCTCGCCACGCGGGTGGCGATGATGGGCTACGCCGTTCCCGGCGCGGTGATCGCGGTCGGCGTCCTGCTGCCGCTCGCCTGGCTGGACCAGGTGCTCGACGCGGCCGCGCGCCAGGTGCTGGACCGCCCGCTGGCGCTCGTGCTCACGGGCTCGCTCGCGGGCCTGCTCGTCGCCTACGTCGTCCGCTTCCTCGCGGTGGGCTTCCAGACGCTCGACGCGAGCCTCGCCGGGGTGCCGCCGCGCCTCGACGAGGCCGCGCGCGCGCTCGGCGCCGGCGCCGGCGGCGTCCTGCGGCGGGTGCACCTGCCGCTGCTGCGCCGGAGCCTCCTCACCGCGCTCGCGCTCGTCTTCGTGGAGACGATCAAGGAGCTGCCCGCGACGCTGCTGCTCCGGCCGCTCGGCGTCACGACGCTCGCGGTGGACGTGTGGACGCGCACGTCGGAGGCGCTGTGGGCGGAGGCGGCGCTGCCGGGGCTCGCGATCGTGGCCGCGGGGCTGGCGCCCGTGATCCTCACGATGCGCGCGAGCGGACGCGCTACGCGATCGGGAACGTGACGACGTGCAGGAGCTCGGCGGTCGCGCGCACGCGCGTGCCGGGCGGGAGGATCGCCGTCGAGGGCTGCGAGGAGTGCACGCGCCGGCCGGAGGGCAGGCGCAGGCAGTAGACGTTCACCGGGCCCCGGAAGTCGCGCCGGACCACCACCGTGTCGCCCTCCGGGTCCGGCGTGAACCCGACGTCGTCGGGGCGGATCATCAGGTGCACGCGCGCCCCCGGCGGGAGCCCGTCCGGATCCGGGAAGGTGCCCATCTCCGTGACGATCCCGGCCCCGGTGACGGTGCCCCCGAGGAAGTCCGCGTCGCCGACGAACGCGGCGACGAACGGCGTCGCGGGCCGGTGATAGACGACCTCGGGGGCGTCGAGCTGCTCGAGGCGGCCGGCGTGGAGCACGCCCACGCGGTCGGCGAGCGTGAAGGCCTCCTCGTGGTCGTGGGTGACGAACACCGCCGTCGTCCCCGTGGCGCGCAGCAGCTCGCGCACCTGCTCGCGGAGCTCGGCGCGGAGCTCGGCGTCCACGTTGCTGAAGGGCTCGTCGAGCAGGATCGCCGCCGGGGAGGGCGCGAGCGCGCGGGCGAGCGCCACGCGCTGCTGCTGGCCGCCGGACAGCTCGTGCGGGTACCGGTCCGCGAAGGCCGCGAGGCCCACGAGGTCGAGCACCTCGCGCGTCCGGGCCCGGCGGGTGCCGGCGGGACGCTCGGCGAGCCCGAAGGCGACGTTGCCCGCCACGCGGAGGTGGGGGAAGAGCGCGTAGTCCTGGAAGACAATGCCGACGCCGCGCACCTCGGGCGGGACGAACTCGCGGCCGCCGGCCCGCGCCACGGTCCGCCCGCCGATCAGGATCTCGCCCTCGTCCGGCGCCTCGAAGCCGGCGATGAGCCGGAGCGTCGTCGTCTTGCCGCAGCCCGAAGGGCCGACGAGCCCGAGGATCTCGCCGCGCGCGGCCGCGAGCGCGAGCCGCTCGACCGCCGGGGCGGCGGCCCCGGGGAAGCGCTTGGTGACGGCGTCGAGGACGAGCAGGGCCATGCCGTCACGGCACGGGGGTCAGCGGGGGCTTGCCCTCGAGCACCGCGAGGCAGTTCTTCACGGCGAGCGTGGCCATGGCGAGCCGCGTCTCGCCCGACGCGCTCGCGATGTGCGGCGCCATCACGACGTTCGTCAGGGGCAGCAGGTCGGGATGGATCGTCGGCTCCTCCTCGAACACGTCGAGCCCCGCGGCCGCGATCCAGCCCTCGCGCAGCGCCCGCGCCAGCGCCGCCTCGTCCACCACCGGGCCGCGCGAGGCGTTCACCAGGATCGCCGACGGCTTCATCGTCCGGAGCGTGCGCGCGTCGATCAGGTGCCGGGTCTCGGCCGTGAGGTTGGTGTGGAGCGTCACGAAGTCGGACTCGCGCAGGAGCGTCGCGAGGTCGGTCGGCGCGGCGCGCAGCTCGCGCTCGGCCGCCGCGTCGGCCCGCACCGCGTCGTGGTAGAGCACGCGCATGTCGAAGCCGAGCGCGCGGCGCGCGACGGCGCGCCCGATCCGCCCGAACCCGACGATGCCGAGCGTCTTGCCGTGGACGTCGGCGCCCCAGAGCAGGTCCCACTGCCAGCGCGTCCAGCGGCCCGAGCGCGCGAACCGGTCGGCCTCGACCACGCGCCGCGCCGCGGCCATCAGGAGCGTCCAGGCGAAGTCCGCCGTGGTCTCCGTGAGCACGTCGGGGGTGTTCGTCACGACCACGCCGCGCCGGCGGGCGGCGGCGACGTCGATGTTGTTGTAGCCGACGGCGACGTTGGCCACGACCCTGAGCGAGGGCGCCTGCGCCAGCACCTCGTCGTCGACCGTCGTGATGATCTGGCAGACGAGCCCGTCCTTGCCGCGTAGCCGCGTCATCAGCTCGCTCTTCGGCAGGGGCGTGTCCGTCTCGTTGTAGTCCACGCTGACGTCCTTCGGGATCAGGTCACGGGCCGCCTGTGGCAACACATTGGAAATAAAGACGCTTTTCGGCATCTATCGCTCCTCGTTGTTTTGCCCTTGAATCGCCGTCGGGGCTCGGCTATATTAGCACTCGCTTTTCATGAGTGCTAACAGCATTGGAGCGCCAGCAGTGGCCCGGCCGACCTCCAAAGAAGCCCCGGGCGAGAGCAACAAACCACGAAGGAGGCAGAGAAGCCATGAAGATTCGTCCGCTGCATGATCGCATCCTGGTCGAACGACTCGAGGAGAAGGAAGTGAAGAAGGGCGGGATCATCATCCCCGACACCGCCAAGGAGAAGCCCCAGGAGGCCAAGGTGATCGCCGTCGGCAACGGCAAGGTCACCGACGAGGGCAAGAAGATCCCGCTCGACGTCAAGGCCGGGGACAAGATCCTGTTCGGGAAGTACTCGGGCTCCGAGGTGAAGCTGGACGACAAGGAGTACCTCATCCTGCGCGAGGAAGACGTCCTCGCCATTCTCGAGTAAGGGAGGAACGCGATCCATGCCGAAACAGCTGAAGTTCGAAGAGGAAGCCAGGGCGAGCCTGCTCAAGGGCGTCAACATCATGGCCGCGGCCGTGAAGGCGACGCTCGGGCCCAAGGGCCGCAACGTCGTCATCGACAAGAAGTTCGGCAGCCCCACGATCACCAAGGACGGCGTCACCGTCGCCAAGGAGATCGAGCTGAAGGATCCCTACGAGGACATGGGCGCCCAGATGCTGAAGGAGGTCGCCTCGAAGACCTCGGACATCGCGGGTGACGGGACCACGACGGCCACCGTGCTCGCCCAGGCGATCTTCCGCGAGGGCCTCAGGAACGTGACCGCGGGCGCCAACCCGATGGCGCTCAAGCGCGGCATCGAGGCCGCCGTGGACGCGGTGAGCGAGGAGCTGAAGAAGCTCTCGAAGTCCACCAAGGACAAGAAGGAGATC
>MGCF01000080.1 GCA_001788495.1 Candidatus Rokubacteria bacterium RIFCSPLOWO2_02_FULL_73_56 | reverse complement strand
CCGGTTCGACGCCTGGGGCGTGGACGTGGCGCTCACCGGGCCGCAGAAGGGGCTCATGCTGCCGCCCGGCATGGCGATCCTCGCGGTGAGCGAGCGCGCGCTCTCGGCGAGCGACAAGGCGCGCTGCCCGCGCGCGTACTGGGACTGGAAGCCCGTCCTCGAGCGCAACCGGCGGGGCGAGTTCCCCTACACGCCCGCGACCGTCCTGCTCTTCGGGCTGGAGGAAGCGCTCCGGATGCTGGAGGAGGAGGGGCTCGAGAACGTCTTCCGGCGCCACGCGCGCCTCGCCGAGGCCTGCCGGCGCGCCGTGCGCGCGCTCGGGCTCGAGCTCCTCTGCCGGAACCCCGTCGAGTACTCGAACACGCTCACCGCGGTCGTGATGCCGGAGGGCGTCGACTCCGACGAGCTCATCCGCCGCGCGTACGCGAGGCTCGAGCTCTCGCTCGGCGTCGGCCTCGGCGCCGTGAAGGGCCGCGTCTTCCGGATCGGCCACCTCGGGAGCCTGAACGAGCTCGACCTGCTCGGCGGCCTCGCGGGCGTGGAGATGATGCTGAAGGATATCGGCGTCCCCGTGACGCTCGGCGCCGGCCTCGCCGCCGCCCAGGACTCCCTGCTGGTCTCGGCGCCCGCGGGCTAGGGGGTCACCATCGCCCGGATCGCCGCCGCGATCCGCCCGGCGTCGGGCAGCACCGCGTCCTCGAGCGGCGGCGCGAACGGCACCGGCACCCCGGGATTGCCCAGCCGGCGCGGCGGCGCCTTCAGCGCGCCGAACGCGCGCTCGGTGACGAGGGCGAGGATCTCGCCCTGGATGCCGCACGTCAGATAGGCCTCGTCCACCGCCAGCAGGCGTCCGGTCTTGCGCACCGAGCCGACGATCGTCTCCCGGTCCAGCGGCACGAGGGTCCGCGGGTCGACCACCTCGACCGAGATGCCCTCGGCGGCCAGCGCCTCCGCCGCCGCGAGCGCGTGATGCACCATCGTCAGCGTCGCGACGACCGTGAGGTCGTCGCCGGCGCGACGGATCGCCGCCCGGCCGAACGGGATCACGTGGTCGGGGTCCTGGAACTCCGGGGGCACCGGCCAGCGCGTCCGGTAGAGCGCCTTGTGCTCGAAGAACAGCACCGGGTTGTCGTCGCGGATCGCCGCCTTCATCAGCCCCTTGGCGTCCAGCGAGGTCGCCGGCAGCGCCACCTTGATGCCGGGCGCGTGGGCGAACCAGGAGTAGAGCGACTGCGCGTGCTGCGCCCCGGTGCCCTGGCCGCCGCCGCACGGCAGCCGGATGACGAGCGGGACCCGGACCTGCCCGCCGGTCAGGTAGCGCAGCAGGGCGGCCTGATGGGTGAGCTGGTCGATCGCCACGGAGAGGAAGTCGCCGAACTGGAACTCGACGATCGGCCGCATGCCGCCGAGCGCGGCGCCCACCGCCGCGCCCACGACGGCGACCTCCGAGCAGGGGGTGTCGCGAACCCGCTCGAGGCCGAACTCCGCGGCGAGGCCCGTGGTGACGCCGAAGGGCGGCGCGCCCGCGATGTCCTCGCCCATCTGGAACACCGTCGGGTCGCGGCGCATCTCCTCGCGCATCGCCTCGTTGATCGCGCCCCGGATGCTCGGCCACTCGCGCTCCTCCGGCTTCACGGCCCCGCCCGGGCGGAACAGCTTCCGGTCGAACCGGCTCATCGGCGCCTCACGCCCAGAGGTCCTCGAACGCCTCGCGGGGCTCCGGGACCGGGCTCTGCCGCGCGAACTCGACGGCGGCCGCGATTTCTGCCTCGATCTCGGCTTCCATCCGCGCGGACGCCTCCTCGGTGAGGAGCCCCGCGGCGGCGAGCCGCGCGCGGAAGCGCTTGATCGGGCACGCCTCCCAGGCCGCGGCGATCTCCTCCCGGGAGCGATAGTGCTGCGGGTCGTGGGCGAGGTGACCGCCGAGACGGACCGTCCGTGCCTCGACGAGCGTCGTGCCCCCGCCCGCCCGCGCCCGGGCGACGGCCGCGGCGACGGCGTCGCGCACGGCGAGCGGGTCGTTGCCGTCGACCAGCGCACCGGGCAGGCCGTACGCCGCCGCGCGGTCGGCGATCGACGCCGCCTTCACCGCAACGGCCACCGGCTGCGAGATGCAGTAGCCGTTGTTCTCGCAGAGCAGGATGAGCGGCAGCGTCCACATGGCGGCCAGGTTGGCGCTCTCGTGCACCGCCCCCTCGTTGGCGGCGCCGTCGCCGAAGAAGACCAGGCTGACGCGATCGGTGCCCCGGAGCTTCTGCGCGAGCGCCATCCCCGCCGCCACCGGGACCTGGGCCGCGACGATGCCGCCCATGCCGATGACGCCGCGCGAGACGTCGGTGACGTGGTAGGACTTGCCCTTGTTGTAGCCGGTCCGCCGGCCGTAGAGCTCGGCCATGATGCGCGTGGGGTCGAGCCCGCGCGCCACCTGAGGCGCCTGGCCCCGGTGGGTGGTGAAGACGACGTCGCCCGGCTCGAGCGCCGCGCACGCGCCGGCGGACACGGCTTCCTGGCCGGTGGAGAGCGCGGGCGGGATGCCCCCGATCTCGTCGCGGGCGTAGGCCTCGGCCCACGCCGCCTCGAGGCGGCGGATCAGGAGCATCGTGCGCAGCAGGCCGATCTCCGTCCGCATGCGCCCTCAGCGCCGGTCGAGCCGGCGCACCTCGGAGGGCTCGCCCGTCGAGCCGCGGTCGAGCCCCGTCGCCCGGAGCAGCGGGCTGTCGGCGCCGCCGCCGAACACCGCAGGGCCGCGCGCGAGCAGTCCGCCGTCCACCACGATGGTCTCGCCGGTGACGAAGCCGGCGTCCGGCGACGCCAGGAAGACCACCACGCCGGCGACGTCGCGCGCCCGGCCGGCGTCGGGCCAGGGCTGGCGCTCGAGGATCGCGCGCTCGGCCGCCGCCGGGTTGCCCCGGTGGAACAGCTCGGTCATCAGCGGGCCGGGCGCGACCGCGTTCACCCGGATGCGGTGCGGCGCCAGCTCCACGGCGACGCTCCGGGTGAGATTGACGATCGCGGCCTTCGCCGCGGAGTAGCAGTGGGCCCCGCCCCCGGCCGCGAAGCCGGCCACCGACGACGTCGAGATGATCGAGCCGCCCTGGCCCTGCGCCGTGAGCACCCGGGCCCCGTGCTTCATGCCGAGGAACACGCCGCGCAGCAGCACCGCGAGCGTGGCGTCCCAGTCCTCGACCCGGGTCTCGGCGATGGGGCCGAACGCGCCGCCGATCCCCGCGTTGTTGAACACGCAGTCCAGCCGCCCGAACGCGTCGAGCGCGCACGCGAGCATCGCCTCGACGTCCCGCTCCTCGGCGACGTCCGTCCGCACGAAGCGGATGGCGTCCCGGTGCCCCGCCTGTGCCGCCTGCGCCAGGACCGCCTCGGCGTTGCGCGTGTTGAGGTCGGCGATCACGACGCGCGCGCCCTCGGCGAGGAACCGCAGCGCGGTGTCGCGACCGATGCCGTTGGCCCCGCCGGTGATCACCGCCACCGCGCCGGCCAGTCTGCCCGCGGGGCTCGCGTCCATGCGGTGTCCTCCTTCGCTCGCCGGGGCTGCGCGCGCGACGCCGATCAGGTCCGGGCCGGTGACGACAGCCGGGCGAGGTAGGCCGCGGGCGCCCCGTCGCGCCGCTTGTAGACGTGGAGCGTGCACGACCCGTCCGGCCGCGCCGGCTCGTCGAACACCCAGTGGGGCCGCCCGAACCACTCGACGGGCGCCACGCCGTTCCAGACCGGGCAGTGCGAGCAGTACACGGGGAAGCGCGCCTGGCCCAGCGTGAGGGGGCCCGGCTCCTCGACGTATGCGAGGGCGTCGCGCCCCGCGTAGGCGCCGGCCAGGCGCAGTCGGCCGCCGCTCCCGCAGGGCGCCTGCTCGATCGTGAACCTCTCCGCGTCCTCGCGGACCTCGACCTGCCCCATGTGCTGCTTGAGGAGGAAGGCGCTCGCCCGGGCGAACTCGGCCGCGCTCATCTGCTCCCACTTCTCGAAGCCCGGCCGCTGCCCCTCCGCCGTCTCGCGGTGGAACCGGAGCAGCTCGGCGGGCCCGAACTCGCGGAGCACGTAGCCGAACACGTCGGCCATGAAGCGGATGAGGCGGTCGTGGAGGGGGACGTACTGGCGCTGCTCCTTGTCGTCGACGGCGGCGCGCGCGCGCGGCGCGGCGCCGGCCTCGATGGCCGCGAGCGCCTCGCGCGCCCGCAGCGACTGCTCGGCGACGAAGCACGCCTCCGCCGCGCCGAGGAGTCGCTCCGTCCGGTCGAGCTCGGCCGGCGGGGCTCCCGCGGGGGGCGCCGCCGCGCCGCCCCGGAGGTCGTCGATGACCCGCCGCGACTCGGGCGAGGCGAAGGCCCCGTCCATGAGGACGAGCATGTCCCCGCGGAAGCGACGCAGGAGCGGGACGAGCCCCGCGCGCGCCGGGCGCTCGCCCACGAGCCGCAGGAGGACGCGGATCGTGATCCCGAGCCCCCGGTACATGAGCACGTACTCCTTCTCGAGGCTGCGCGCCTGGCCGTCGCCCTCGAGCGCGAGCCTGCGCGCCGTCCCCAGGTCCCCCGCGTCGAGCGCGGCCCGGAGCCGATCGGAGAGCCGGCGGCCCCACTCGGACGGCGCGGGCGCTGGCAGGCTGGCCGGCCCGCTACGCGGCGAGGTCGAGCGGGGAACGATCGGCATGCGCCGAAGCTATACCGCGGCACCGGGGCGGTTCAAGCGGGAACTTGCGCCGACGAGCCTCGCGCCTACCGGCGCAGCGCGCGCTGGAGGGCGCGCTGCTGGATGCCCTGGATCACGTCGTGCTGGAGGTCGGGCCGGCGGGGCTCGGGGCGGACCGCCTCGCGCAGGAGCCGCTCGGTGCGCTGGGCCTGCTCGACCTCGGCGGCGTCGCGCTCGGCCTGGCGCACCGCCTCGTCCAGCCTGAGCGCGGGGCGCACGATCGCGCGCCGGGCGCGCTCCTCGCGCGAGACCTCCGTCTGCCGGAGCTCGAGCGGCACCCGGGCGGGCGCGAGCGTCCCCTGAGCCGCCGCGGTCACGGGCCCGGCCGTCACGACCACCACCGCCGTCGCGAGCGCTCGCCGCCACGTCATGGCGCCGCCCCCCTTCGGGCCCAGCGTACACCTGTGCCCGGCCCCCGACACCCGGCGCTCGGGGTGCACGCGGCGGGCGGCGTGTCTTCCTGTTTCCGGTTGTGGCCGCCCCGTCCGGGGCCTAGAGTGGTCGACACCCGCGAGCCCGGTCGGCGGGGGAGCGCCATGAGACAACGAACGATCGCGACGGCGTTATAGACGCTCCGCGCTCAGTCGCGCCACCGGCGCGAGAGATCCTGATAGGCGTCCACGCGGCGATCGCGGAGGTAGGGCCAGATGCGGCGGACCTCCTCGCCCCGGCCGAGGTCGAGGTCCACGACGAGCACCGCCGGGTCGTCCGCCGGCGCCTCGGCGAGGATCTCGCCCTGGGGCCCCGCGACGAAGCTCGATCCCCAGAAGCGGATCCCGTCCGTCCGGCCCGAGGGGTCGGGCTCGTGGCCGGTGCGGTTGGCGACGAGGACGCAGAGGCCGTTGGCGATCGCGTGCGAGCGCTGGATCGTGACCCACGCCTCGCGCTGGCGCGCCTGCTCGGCCGGGTCGTCCTCGCTCGACCAGCCGATCGCCGTCGGGTAGCAGAGCAGGTCGGCGCCGCGCAGCGCCATGAGCCGCGCGCCCTCCGGGTACCACTGGTCCCAGCAGACCTGCACGCCCAGGCGACCCGCGGCGCTCGCGACGGGCTCGAAGCCGAGGTCGCCCGGCGCGAAGTAGAACTTCTCGTAGTAGCCCGGGTCGTCGGGCACGTGCATCTTCCGGTAGAGCCCGGCGAGCCGGCCGTCCGGATCGAGGACCGCGGCGGTGTTGTGATGGAGCCCGGGCGCGCGGCGCTCGAAGACCGAGGCGACCACGACCACGCCGAGCTCGGCGGCGACCCGCCCGAGCGCCTCGGTCGTCGGCCCCGGCACGGGCTCGGCCAGGTCGAAGAGGGCCGTGTCCTCGCTCTGGCAGAAGTAGCGGAGCGCGTGGAGCTCGGGGAGCAGCACGAGCCGGGCGCCGCGGCGCGCGGCCTCGCGGATGGCCGCGACGCTCGCCGCGAGGTTCTCGTCGCGGCGCTCGCCGCAGCGCTGCTGCACCACCCCCACCGTGAGCTTGCGGGTTGCCATGCGCTCAGGCCTCGGCGGGCACGACGCCCGCGGGAAGCTGCATCGTGATGCAGTGGAGGCTCCCGTACTCGCGGATCAGCGGGCGGCAGTCCACCGTGACGACCTCGCGGTCCGCGAAGCACCGGGCGAGCGCCGCGCGCGCCCGGCCGTCGGCCGCGTCATTGTACCCCGGCACCAGCACGGCACCGTTCGTGATCAGGAAGTTCGCGTAGCCCGCGGGCAGCCGTCCGCCCTCGGCGTCCAGCACGGGCGCGGGGAGCGGCAGCGGCACGAGCGCGTAAGGCCGCCCGTCGGGCCGGCGCAGCGCGCGGAGCTCGCGCGCCAGCTCGGCGAGCCCGGCGTGCTGCGGATCGCGCGGGTCGGCGCACGCCTGGAAGGCGATCGTCTCCGCGTCGCAGAAGCGGGCGAGCGTGTCCACGTGGCCGTCGGTGTCGTCGCCCTCGAGCGCGCCGTGCTCGAGCCAGAGCACACGGCGGACGCCGAGCCAGCGGGCGAGCGCGGCCTCGAGCTCCTTCTGCGCGAGCCCGGGGTTGCGGCCCGGCGAGAGCAGACAGCTTCGCGTCGTGAGCACGGTCCCCTGGCCGTCGGTCTCGACGCTCCCGCCCTCGAGCACGAGGTCCACCGCCTCGAGCGGCGTCGCGCCGAAGGCGCCCTGCGCGGCGAGCGCGCGGGTGATCCGGTCGTCCAGCTCGGCGGGGTACTTGCCGCCCCAGCCGTTGAAGCGGAAGTCGAGCAGCGTCAGCCGGCCGCCGCGGCGCACCGCCAGCGGCCCGTGGTCGCGCGCCCACGTGTCGTTGGACGGCGCGGTGTAGGCGCGCACGCGCCGCGGGTCGCCGCCCGCCGCGGCGATCGTCCGGCGGACGTGCTCGGCGTGCGCCGGGT
This sequence comes from Candidatus Rokubacteria bacterium RIFCSPLOWO2_02_FULL_73_56, assembly GCA_001788495.1. GTDB lineage: Bacteria > Methylomirabilota > Methylomirabilia > Rokubacteriales > CSP1-6 > GWA2-73-35. The sequence continues at coordinate 6,183 of MGCF01000080.1, read as the reverse complement.
CCCGGCCGACCACGAGCACCGTCGTCCGCCGCGTCAGCTCCGCCGTGATGCGCGCGAAGCACGCCTCGGCCTCCGCGAGCTGGTCGCGCCAGTCGGTCCGATCGTGGGGCCAGGTGAGCAGCACCCCGCTCTGCGGGGCCCACTCGGGCAGGAGGCCGTCGGGCGGCGTGGTCACACCCCTATGGTATAAGAAGAACGCCATGGCCCCGGAGCCGCTGCCCGAGTACCGCGTGCGCGCGCGCAACACCGCCGCAGTCTCCGAGAACAAGATCCACGAGGACGCGGTCGCCCGGCGTTACGGCTTCCGGGGCGGTCTCGTGCCGGGCGTGACCGTGTACGCCTACCTCACGCGGCCCCTCGTCGAGGCGCTCGGCCCGGCGTGGCTCGAGCGCGGCACCGCCAGCGTCCGCTTCCTCACGCCGGTCCTCGACGGCGAGGAGGTGACGGTGACGGGCGCGATCACCTCGCGCGACGCCCGGGGCCTGACGGCCGCGCTCACCGCGTCCACCGCCGCCTCGGGCGCGTGCGCGGTGCTCGAGGCCGCGCTGCCCGCCGGCACCCCGACGCCCGTGAACCCGGCGCTCTACCGCGAGGCGCCGCTGCCGGCCGAGCGCCCCGAGGTGAGCCGCGCGCACCTCGCCTCGCTCGACGCGCTCGGCACGCCGGTGACGCTCTACGACGAGGCGCGCGCCGCCGAGTACGTCACGAGCGTCGGCGATACGCTCGCGTGCTACCGCGGCGCGGGCGGCCGGGTGCACCCGGCGTTCTTCCTCGACCAGGCCAACCGCTCGCTCGACAAGAACGTGCGCCTCTCGCCGTGGATCCACACGCAGAGCGTCGTGCGCCACCTCGCCGCCGCGCGCGTCGGCGAGACGCTCCGGACGCGCGGGCGCGTGCGCTCGCTCTTCGAGAAGAAGGGGCGCGAATTCGTCGAGGTCGATCTTCTGATCGTCGCCGGCGAGCGGCCGCGCCCGGTCGCGCACGTCCTGCACACCGCGATCTACCGGCTCCCCGTCCCCGCCTGAGTCGACGTCGGACCGTTGCTTCGGCGCGGGGGGCGTGCTAGAAACGTCCATCCCGAGGAGGAGGCCGCGCGATGGACCTGAACTACTCCCCCGAGGACCGCGCATTCCGGGCGGAGGTCCGGCGCTGGCTCGAGGCCAACGTCCCGAAGGACGAGCTCACGACCCTCGAGGCGCGCAAGGCCTGGCACCGCCGGCTCTACGAGGCCGGCTACGTCGGCATGCTGTGGCCGAAGGCGTACGGCGGCTGGGGCGCCACGCCGATGCAGCAGGCGATCGTGCAGGACGAGATGGCGCGCATCGGCGCGCCGCCGCCCATCAACGGCCTCGGCATCGGCTTCATCGGCCCGACGATCATCGTGCACGGCACCGACTGGCAGAAGCAGCGGTACCTCAAGAAGATGCTCACCGCCGAGGAGATCTGGTGCCAGCTCTACTCGGAGCCGAACGCGGGCTCCGACCTCGCGAGCCTCAAGACGCGCGCCGAGGACCAGGGCGACCACTTCCTCGTCAACGGCCAGAAGATCTGGACGTCGAGCGGCCCGATCGCCGACTGGGGCATCCTCCTCGCCCGCTCCGACCCGAAGGTCGCCAAGCACAAGGGCATCGCGTGCTTCCTGCTCCACATGCGCCAGCCCGGCGTCGAGGTGCGGCCGCTCAGGCAGATCACCGGCCACGCGCTCTTCAGCGAGGTCTTCATGACCAACGCGCGCGCCGAGACGCGCGACCTCATCGGCCGCCTGGACCAGGGCTGGGCGATCGCGCAGACCACGCTCGGCTACGAGCGCGGCGCCAACTCGCTCGGGCGCGTCACGCGCTACGCGATCGCGTTCCACCAGCTCGTCCGCGCGGCGAAGGAGCTCCGGCGCGGCGGCCGGCCGCTCCTCGAGGATCCGGTGGTCCGCGCGAAGCTCGGCCGCGCCTGGGCGGAGCTCGAGGTCCAGCGCTACGCCGGCCTGCGCGTGCTCTCGGCCCTGAACAAGGGCGAGCCGCCGGGGGCGGCGTCCTCGATCACGAAGCTCTCGTACACCGAGTTCGAGAAGCGCTACTACGAGACGGCGCTCGAGATCCTCGGGCCGTGGGGCCAGCTCATGGCCTCGCGCGAGGAGTTCGAGGAGGTGGACACCTCCTCCGGCGAGCCCGGCACGTGGGCGACCGCGTTCCTCTGGGCGCGCGCGGGGACGATCTACTCGGGCTCCTCGGAGATCCAGAAGAACATCATCGGCGAACGCGTGCTCGGCCTGCCCAAGGAAGTGCGCGCCGACCGTCTGAAGGCGTAGCGCCGTGGACTTCGCGTTCAGCCCCGACCAGCGTTTGTTGAGAGATTCGGCGCGGGCGTTCCTCGACCAGCACGTGACGCCCGCGACCCTCCGCCCGCTCTGGGACGACCCGCGCGGCGAGAGCGAGGCCACGTGGAAGGAGATGGCCCAGCTCGGCTGGCTCGGCCTGGCGCTGCCCGAGGCGTACGGCGGCAGCGCCCTCGGCATGGTCGAGACCGCGATCCTCCTCGACGAGCTGGGCCGCGCGGCCTACCCCGGCCCTTACCTGCCCACGATGCTCGCCGCCGCCGCGCTCGAGGCGGCGGGCGGCGAGGCACAGCGGACGCGCTGGCTCCCGGCGATCGCGACCGGCGAGGCGCGCGCGAGCCTCGCGCTCCTCGACGCGGACCTCGACTGGCGCCCGGAGGCCGCGGCGACGCGCGCGGAGAAGACGGCGACGGGCTTCGCGCTGACCGGGACCAAGCGCTTCGTGCCGTGGGCCCACGTGGCGAACGTGCTGCTCGTGCCCGCGCAGGCCCCCGAGGGGCTCACGCTCTTCTGCGTGGACCCGGCCGCCTCCGGCGTCACCCTCGCCCCCGCGCAGACCATGGATCCCGGCACGCGCTGGAGCAGCGTGACGCTCGCGCGCGCGCCCGTCGCCGCCGACGCGGTGCTCGGCGCGCCGGGGCAGGCCGGCCCGCTGCTCGCGGCGCTCCTGCGCCGCGGCGCCGTCGCCGCCGCCGCCGAGATGCTCGGCGCCGCGCGGCGGTGCCTCGACCTGGCCGTCGGCTACGCGAAGGTGCGCGAGCAGTTCGGCCAGCCGATCGGCTCGTTCCAGGCGATCCGCCACAAGTGCGCCGAGATGCTCCTCGAGGTCGAGAACTCGCACGCGGCCGTCTACTACGCGGCGTGGGCCCTCGACGCGCAGGCGGAGGACCACGAGATCGCCGCCTCGATCGCCAAGGCCTACGTCGGCGACGCCGCGCGCAAGGTCTGCGGCGAGGCGATCCAGGTCCACGGCGGCATCGGCTTCACCTGGGAGTACGACCTGCACATCTACTTCAAGCGCGCGAAGGCGCTCGAGGCGCAGTACGGCGACGGCGACTACCACCGGGAGCTGATCGTCCGGCGCGTGGCGGCCTGACGCGGCGCCCGCCCGTGGCCACGAGCCCTCCGCCGCTCGACGGCATCCGCGTCGCCGACCTGACGAGCTACATCGCCGGCTCCTACGCCGCGATGCAGCTCGCGGACCTCGGCGCCGACGTCGTCAAGGTCGAGGCGCCCGAGGGCGACAGCTTCCGCGAGCTGCCCGGCTTCTTCGGCTGGAACCGCGGCAAGCGCTCGATCACCGTGAACCTCAAGACCCCCGAGGGGCGCCGGATCGTCGAGCGGCTCGCCGCGCGCGCCGACGTCTTCATGGAAAACATGCGGCCCGGCGTCGCCGACCGCCTGGGTGTCGGCCACGCGCGGCTCGCGGCGCAGAACCCGCGGCTGATCTACTGCTCGATCACCGCGTTCGGCTCGACGGGCCCGTCCGCGGACCGCCCCGGCTTCGACCCGATCCTCCAGGCCCTCGGCGGGCTGATGACGCTCCAGGGCTTCGGCGGCCCGCCGCAGTACCTCCGGACGGCGCCGACGGACTACTACACGGCGGCGCTCGCCGCGCAGGCGGTCCTCGCCGCGCTCTTCGTGCGCGCGCGCACGGGGCGCGGCCAGCGCATCGAGACGTCGCTGCTGCGCGGGGTGCTCGCGCTCCAGTCGGGCATCGCGGTGGACTACCCGGGCAAGCCCTCGCTGATCCGCGACAACCCGACCTATCGCCTCTACCAGGCGGGCGACGGCGCGTGGTTCTTCCTGGCGTGCGGCAACCAGTCCTTCTGGGTCAAGCTCTGCAAGGCGCTCGGCCTCGAGGCCCTCGCCGACGACCCGCGCTTCGGCTCCTGGGTGCTGCGCCTCGAGAACAACCAGGCGCTGCTGCCGCTGCTCGAGGCGCGCTTCCGCGAGCGGCCCCGCGCCGCGTGGCTCGAGGTCCTCGCCGCCCACGACATCCCCGCCGCCCCCGTGCAGCCGCTGCTCGAGTTCTTCGAGGACCCGGCGGTCCGCCACCACGACATGATCCACACCTACGACCACCCCGAGGTCGGCCGGCTCCGGCTGATGGGCCAGCCGCTCGGCTTCGACGACACGCCGACGCGCGACCCGGGGCCGCCGCCGACGCTCGGCCAGCACACCGACGCGGTCCTCCGCGAGCTCGGCTACGACGCCGCCGCGATCGCCGACCTGCGGGCCCGGGGCGTCCTGGGCGCGTAGGCGGCAGGCGCGGCGGCCGCCCGCCCGCGCGCGGCCCGTCGAGTATGATTGGGGCGGCGCCCCGCGGCCGTGAGGAGGACGCGAATGACCCACGTCAGGTACATCGACCGGACCCGCGAGTACTACCTGGGCGAGGGCTACACGACGCCCTACCGCTGGGCGCACTTCGACGAGATTCCCTTCACGCCGTTGCCCAAGCCGCTGTCGGCATGCCGGATCGGCCTCGTCACGACCGCCGAGGTCGCGGTTCGCGGCGAGGCGTCCCCGGATCACCTCGCGCGCACGGTCTACGCGCTGCCGACGGCGACGCCGGTCGAGCAGCTCTACAGCGGCAAGGACGCCTACGATCGCCACGCGACCACGCTCGACGACGTCGACGCGTACCTGCCGATCACGCGCCTCGGCGAGCTGGTCGCCGCGGGCCGGATCGGCGGCCTGGCGGCCCGCTTCCAGGTGGTCTTCTCGAACTACAGCCAGCGCACGACGATGACCGTCGACGCGCCGGCCGTCCTGGCGCAGTGCCGGGAGGACGGCGTCGACGCCGTCCTCCTCTGCGCCGTCTGACCGGTCTGCCACCAGACCGTGGGTCTGGTCGCGCGGCACCTGGAGGCGAACGGCGTGCCGACCGTCGTGTTCGGCTGCGCCCGGGACATCGTCGAGCACTGCGGCGTCCCGCGCTTCGTGTTCTCCGACTTTCCGCTCGGCAGCCCGTGCGGCCGGCCGTTCGATCCCGCGATGCAGCGCGCGATCGTGGGCCTGGGGCTCGACCTCCTGGCGGGCGCCGCGGGGCCCGGCACCACGGTGGTCACTCCATACGAGTGGGCCGCGGACACCTCCTGGAAGGACCGCATCCTCACCAGGGCGCAGCCCTTCCTGGAGGGTGAGGCGAAGGCGCGCTGGCTCGAGCGCAAGGCGGCGGGCCGGGCGGGCCAGGCGGAAAGGAAGGCCCGATGAGCTGGAGACACGTGAGCATCGAGCGCCAGGGGCCCATCGCGCTGGTCCGCTTCGACCGGCGCGAGAATCTGAACGCGTTCAACCAGGAGCTCGTGCGCGAGCTGACCGAGGCGGCACGGAGCTTCCACGACGACCTCGAGACCCACTACGTGGTCCTCGCGGGCGCGGCCGAGGCATTCTCGGCGGGCGCCGACCTCAAGGACGCCGCCTCCTGGAAGGTCGCCGAGCAGACCGACCTCGAGCGCCGCCGCCGCTTCTACTCGGGCGTGCGCCTGTGCCGCGCCTGGGAGGAGACGCCGCAGCTCACGATCGCGGCGATGGAGCGCATGGCCGTCGGCGCCGGCGTGGCGCTCGCGCTCGCGTGCGACTGGCGCGTGCTCGGGCGCGGCGCCTACCTGTACGTCCCCGAGGTCAAGATCGGCCTCAACCTCCAGTGGGGCGCGCTCCCGCGGCTGATCACGCTCGTCGGCCCGGCGCGCGCCAAGCGCATCACGCTCATGTGCGAGAAGCTCGACGCCGCGACCGCGCTCGCCTGGGGGCTCGTGGACGCGCTGGCCGACGACGGCCGGACCGTCGACGTCGCGCTCGAGATGGCGCGGAAGACCTCCGCGATGCCGGCGGTGACCGTGCGCCTCATG
>MGCF01000079.1 GCA_001788495.1 Candidatus Rokubacteria bacterium RIFCSPLOWO2_02_FULL_73_56 | reverse complement strand
TCGTCCTCCTCGAGCACGAACAGCTCGCCCTGGCGCCAGACGCCGGAGAACGAGCGCCGGTGGATCGGGCAGGGGCCCCAGCGGTCGAGCGCGGCGAGGTGCTCGGGCGTCGCGTAGCCCTTGTGCCGGGCGAAGCCGTAGGCGGGGTACTGCGCGTCGAGCTCGCGCATGAGCCGGTCGCGCGCGACCTTGGCGACGATGGACGCCGCGGCGACGCTGGCCGACCGGCGGTCGCCCCCGACGAGGTTCCGCTGGGGGCAGGGGAGGCCGTCGAGCGCGACGAAGTCGGTGATGACCAGCTCGGGTGCGACGGCGAGCGCGGCGAGCGCCTGCCCCATCGCGGCGCGCGTCGCCTGGAGGATGTTGATGCGGTCGATCGTCTCGTGGTCGACGACGCCGACGCCGACGCCGAGCGCCCGCGCGTGGATGACGGCGAACAGCGCCTCGCGCCGCTCGGGCGGGAGGAGCTTGGAATCGGCGAGCCCGGGAATGCGCCGGTCGGGCGCGATGATCACCGCCGCCGCCACGACCGGTCCCGCGAGCGGCCCGCGCCCCGCCTCGTCCACGCCCGCCACGCGGGCGACGCCCTCCCGCCAGGCCTGGGCCTCGTAGCGGTACGGCGCCGAGCGGGGCGGCGGCACGCGGGCGGGGGGCTACTCGCCGGTCTCGCTGCTCTCGCCGCTTGTCGGGATGATCGCGGCGCGCTTTTCCTTGAGGCGCGCGGCCTTGCCGGCGAGCCCCCGGAGGTAGTAGAGCTTCGAGCGCCGCACGCGGCTCTTGCGCACGACCTCCACGCGCTCGATGCGCGGCGAATGGAGCGGGAACGTGCGCTCGACGCCCACGCCGTACGAGATCCGGCGCACCGTGAACGAGGCGCGCGCGCCCTCGCCGCGCTTGCGGATCACGACGCCCTCGAAGAGCTGCGTGCGCTCCTTCTCGCCCTCGACGACCCGCACGTGCACGCGCACGGTGTCGCCGGGCGCGAACCCCTGCCGGTCCTTCTTGAGCTGCGCGGCCTCCACCAGTCGAATCGCGTCCATGACTAGTCTTCCCTTTCTGCGTTCGCGGGCGCCTCCAGCGCTTCCGGCGTCTCCCCGCGCGTGAATCGATCCAGCAGCTCCCGGTCCTCGACCGTGAGGGCGGCCGTCTGCAGCAGCTCGGGCCGGTCCCGCCACGTGCGCCAGAGCGCCTGCGCCCGTCGCCAGCGCGCGATGCGCGCGTGGTCGCCCGAGAGCAGCACCGCGGGCACCCTAAGCCCGCGGAACTCCTCCGGCCGCGTGTACTGCGGCGGCTCGAGCAGCCCGCTCGCGAACGACTCGCGCACCGCCGCGCCCTCGGCCCCGAGCACGCCGGGGAGCAGGCGCGTCACCGCGTCCGCCACCACCAGCGCCGGCAGCTCGCCCCCGGTCAGGACGTAGTCGCCGATCGAGATCCGGTCGTCGGCCAGCCGCTCGCCCACGCGCTCGTCCACGCCCTCGTAGCGGCCCGCCAGCAGGATCAGGTGCGCCTCCCGCGCGAGCTCGGCCGCCACCCGCTGCGTGAACGTGCGGCCCCGCGGGTCCAGCAGGACGATGCGCGCGCCCGGCGTCCTGAGCGCCTCGACGGCGGCGAAGAGCGGCTCGGGCTTCAGCACCATCCCGCCGCCCCCGCCGAACTGGTAATCGTCGGTGATCCGGTGCTTGCCCTCCGCGTAGTCTCGGAGATTCGCCACCCGGATGTCAACGAGCCCGCGGGCGCGCGCCCGGCCGAGCATCGAGACCGCCAGCACGGGCTCGACCATCTCCGGGAACAGCGTCACGATGTCGATGCGCATCCTTCGTCTTTCGCTCGCCTCGGACGGCGGGGCCCCAGCCCCGCGACGTCCTGCGGCTCGCACGGCCACTACAGCTCGAGCAACCCGTCCGGGGGCCGGATCACGACCCGGCGCGCGCCGAGATCCACCTCCAGCACGATCTCCGGCACCGCGGGGATCAGGTGCTCGCGGCCCGCGCCCGCGACGACCCAGAGATCCTGCGCGGCCCCGCGCTCGATGCCGGTCACACGCCCGACCTCGCGGCCGTCCTCCGTCAGCACCCGGCAGCCCTCGAGCTGCCACGGGTAGAAGCGCCCGGGCGCGAGCGGCAGCGCCTCCGCCTCCGGCAGCGCCACGAGCCGGCCGACCAGCGCGCCCGCGTCCTCCGCCGAGGCGCAGCCCTCGATCGACACCAGCACCGCGTCGCCCTGCCGGCGCGCCGCGGTGATCCGGTGCCTCTCCCGGCGATCCCGCGCCGTGTCCCACAGCACGCACTCGGTCACGCGCTCGAAGCGCTCCGGATGGTCGGTGAGCGGCCTCACGCGGAGCTCCCCGCGCAGGCCGTGCGCCCGCGTGATCTCGCCGATCACGACGAGGCGCTCCGCCACGTGCCCGCCTACTTCGCCCGGGTGTTCGCCAGGAGCTTCCGGACCGTGTTCGACGGCTGCGCGCCCTTCTTGATCCACGCCTCGGCCTTCGCCCGGTCGATCGACACCGTCGGCGGCTGGGTCAGCGGGTTGTAGTGCCCGAGGATCTCGATGAACCTGCCGTCGCGCGGCGAGCGGGAGTCGGCCACCACCACGCGGTAGGCCGGCCGCTTCGTCGTCCCGGTGCGTCTCAGTCGGATCGTCACTGCCACGTCCTCACCCCCTCGGTGTGGGAAATCCGGGGAGCCCCTTCATGCGCGGGAGCTTCCCCTCCATGCCCTTGAGCTGCTTCATCATCTTCCGGAGCTGCGCGTGCTGCTTGAGCAGCCGGTTCACGTCCTGCACGCTGGTGCCGCTGCCGCGCGCGATGCGCTGGCGACGGCTGCCGTTGATCGTGTCGGGGTGGCGCCGCTCGCCCGGCGTCATCGACGCGATGATCGCGTCGAAGCGGTCGAGGTCCGCCGACTCGGCGGTGAGCTCCTGCGGCGCCCCGCGGAGCGCCCGGCCGAACGGCAGCATGCCGAGGAGCTGGTCGAGCGGGCCCATCTGGCGCACCTGGCGGAGCTGCGCGCGGAAATCCTCCAGGGTGAACGCGTCCTCGCGGAGCTTCCGGACGAGCGCCTCCGCCTGCTCCTGGTCCACGCTGGCTTGCGCGCGCTCGACGAGCGAGAGCACGTCGCCCATGCCGAGGATCCGGGAGGCGAGGCGGTCGGGGTGGAACGGCTCGAGCGCGTCGGTCTTCTCCCCCGTGCCGACGAACGCGATCGGGCGTCCCGTGACGGAGCGCACGGAGAGCGCGGCGCCGCCGCGCGCGTCGCCGTCGAGCTTGGTCAGCACGACCGCGTCGATGCCGACCGCGCGATTGAACCGCTCGGCGACGTTCACCGCGTCCTGGCCGGTCATCGCGTCCACGACGAGGAGGACGTGGTGCGGCGCGACCTCCCTGCGGATCGCCCGCAGCTCCTCGAGCATCGGCTCGTCGATGTGCAGGCGCCCCGCCGTGTCGAGGATGAGCGGCGTGAGCCCGCGCGCCGCGGCCTCCTCGCGCGCCCGGCGGCAGATCGCGAGGGGCGCCTCGCCGGGCGCGCCGACGACCGGCACGCCGAGCTCCGCGCCGAGCGTTTGGAGCTGGTCCTGCGCCGCCGGGCGGTAGGTGTCCGCGGCGGCGAGGATCGGGTGCTGCCCCTGCGTGGTGTAGTGCCGCGCGAGCTTCGCCGCCGTGGTCGTCTTGCCCGAGCCCTGGAGCCCGATCAGCATGATCACCGTCGGCGGGTGCGGCGCCGGCGCCAGGCGGTGGCCGCTGCCGCCGAGCAGCTCGACGAGCTCATCGTGGACGACCTTCACGACCTGCTGGGCCGGCGTCAGCGACTTGAGGACGTCCTGGCCGACCGCCCTCGCCAGGACGCGCTCGACGAACGTGCGGACGACCTTGAAGTTGACGTCCGCCTCCAGCAGCGCCACCCGGACCTCCCGGAGGGCCTCCTGGACGTTCTCCTCCGTCAGGCGGCCGCGGCCGCCCAGGCGATCGAAGATGGTTTGCAGGCGCGTGCTCAGATTGTCGAGCATGGAAAGATAGACTGTACGCAAATACGCGCCAAATTTCAACTACTTCCGGTCCGGGGCTAGTAGGCGGGCGGGGCGTACACGGTGAGGAAGAAGAGTGGCGTGCGCCCCGGGTTCTTCACGTGATGGCGAGCACCCGCCGGGATCACGACGAGCGTCCCCGGCCCCGCGGCGTGCGCGGCGTCGCCGAGGCTCACGATGGCCTCGCCCTCGACCACGTAGATGATCTGGTCGCCGTCGTGCTGCTCCTCCGGGCCCGCGTCGGCGCCCGGCGCGATCGTCATCACGGCGGTCTGGGTGTGGGCGGTCTCGTGGAGCACGCGGAAGAACTCGCCGCGGTGGGCGCCGACGTCCAGCGCGGGGCCCGCGCCCCGTCTAGCGCGCACGGGCCGCGTCGCGCAGCGCGCGGACGGCGGCGGCCGGGTCGGCCGCGCCGAAGATGGCCGAGCCGGCGACCAGCGTGGTGGCGCCGTCCTCGGCGAGCGCGGGCGCGAGGTCCGCCTTCACCCCGCCGTCCACCGAGACGTCCACCGGCCGGTCGCCGAGGAGCGCGCGGACCTCGCGGATCTTCCGGTGCGCGCTCGGCAGGAAGGCCTGGCCGCCGAAGCCGGGGTTGACCGACATCACGAGCACGAGGTCGAGGTCGTCGAGCACGTACTGGAGCGCGTCGGGGGGCGTCGAGGGGTTGAGCGCCACGCCAGCGCGCGCGCCGAGCTCGCGGATCTGGGCGAGCGTGCGCTGAAGGTGCGGGCACGCCTCGGCGTGGACGGTCACCAGGTCGGCGCCCGCGGCGACGAAGTCGGCGATGTGGCGCTCGGGCTCGACGATCATCAGGTGGACGTCGAGCGGGAGCCGGGTGCGCTTGCGGAGCGCGCCCACGACGACGGGGCCGACCGTGATGTTGGGCACGAAGCGGCCGTCCATCACGTCCACGTGGAGCTGGTCGGCGCCGCCCGCCTCGACGCGCGCGACGTCCTGGCCGAGCGCCGCGAAGTCCGCCGAGAGGATCGAGGGCGCGATCTTGACCACTGCCGCTGTTATATCACGCGCGGCGGAAGCGGACCGCGGTGAAGCCGTCCGTGCCGTGCCGGTGGGGCAGGCAGCGCAGGACGCCGTCCGGGTCGAGCGGCAGCGGGAAGTCGGCCGGCGGGTCGGGGCCGAAGCCGGGGTGGGCGGCGAGGAAGGCGCGCGCGACCTCCGCGTTCTCCTCGGGCTCGAGCGAGCACGTGGCGTAGACGAGCCGCCCGCCCGGGCGGACCATGGCCCCGGCCGCCGTGAGGATCCGCCCCTGGCGCAGGGCGCTGGGCGCGAGGTCGGCCGGCTGGCGCCGCCACTTCACCTCGGGGTTGCGCCGGAGCACCCCGAGGTTCGAGCACGGCGCGTCCACGAGCACGGCGTCGCACGCCTCCCGGAAGCGCGGCGCGAGCGCCTCGACCGGGCCGTCGAGCGCCTCGACGCTCGCCATCCCGAGCCGTGCGGCCGCCTCGCGCACGCGGGCGAGGCGCGCCGGCGCGGGGTCGAGCGCGAGCACGCGGCCCCGGTCCTCCATGAGCTGGGCCAGGTGGGTCGTCTTCGTGCCGGGCGCCGCGCACACGTCGGCGACGGTCTCGCCGGGGCGCGGCGCCAGCAGGTGGCCCACCAGGATCGAGGCCTCGTCCTGCACGGCGAAGGCGCCCTCGGCGAACGCGCGCCAGGCGCCGGGCGCGCCGCCCGGCGCCGTCACCACGAGCCCCTCGGGCGCCCACGCGGTCGGGCGCCACGCGAGGCCCTCCTCGGCGGCGAGCCGCGCGCCGAGGGCGTCGCGCGTGGTCCGCAGGGTGTTGGCGCGCAGCGTGAGCGGCGGGCGCTCGTTCATCGCGCGCATGAGCGCCTCGGCCTCGGCCGGGCCCCAGCGCGCGACCCAGCGCGCGGCGAGCCAGGACGGGAACGCGCAGCGCGTGGCGAGCGCCTCGAGCGGGTCGCGCGGCGGCGCGGGCTCGCGCTCCCGCGGCCCGCGGCGGGCGAAGGCGCGGAGCACCGCGTTGACGTACTCGGCGACGCCCGGGCGTCCGCGCGCGAGCGACACGGCGTCGTTGACCGCGGCGAACGGGGGCACGCGCTCGAGGAACGCGAGCTGGTAGGCGGTGACGCGGAGGAGCACGCGGACGCGGGGGTCGAGCGCCGCGAGCCGCCGCCGGGAGTGCGGCGCGAGGATCCAGTCGAGGTAGCGCTGCCAGCGGAGGGTGCCGAACACGAGCTCGGTCGCGAGCGCCGCGTCGCGCGGAGGGAGCCGCCGTCGCGCGAGCTCGGCCTCGAGCGCCAGGTCGGCGTACGCGGCGTCGCGCTCGACGCGCTCCAGCACGCGCACCGCGGCGTCGCGCGCGGGCGCGGGTCGCCCGGCCGCCGCGCGCCGCCGCGTCGCGGGCGTCACGGCGCGCCGACGCGCGCGCCGGGCGCGAGGCGGGCGCCGCGCAGGTAGTCCGGCCACGGCATCGCGCGCCGGTTCTCCGGCTGCACCTCGGTCGGCAGGAGCGCGCCGTCCCCCGTGGCGACGGCGAGCCCGTCGCCGTGGCCGACGAGCGTGCCCGGCGCCGGCCCCGTCGGGCCCGTGACCGCCACCGCCCGCCAGATCGTGAGCGCGCCGCCCGGCGTCGCGGTCGTCGCGCCGGGCCAGGGGTTGCAGCCGCGGACGAGGTTCACGAGCTCGCGCGCGGCGCGCGTCCAGTCGAGGCGCCCGTCGGCCTTCTTCAGGCGGGGCGCGAGGGTGGCCTCCTCGGAGCGCTGCGGCTCGGGCGTGAGCGCGTCGAGGCGCCTGAGCGTGTCGAGGAGCACCTCGGCGCCGAGCGGCGCCAGGCGCCGGGCCAGCTCGCCCGCGGTCTCCTCCGCGCCGATCGGCGTCGCGGCCCTGAGGAGGATCGGGCCCGTGTCCATGCCCTCGTCCATCTGGAACGTCGTGATGCCCGTGACCGTCTCGCCGCGGATGATCGCCCACTGGATCGGCGCCGCGCCCCGGTAGCGCGGCAGGAGCGAGCCGTGGACGTTGAGCGAGCCGCGCCGCGGCGCCGCGAGCACGGCCTTCGGCAGGATCTGGCCGAAGGCGACCACCACGCCCAGGTCGGCGCCGAGCGCGGCGAGGCGCGGCGCCCACTCGGGGTCGCGCAGCCGCGCGGGTTGGAGCAGCGGCACGCCGGCCGCGAGCGCGCGCGTCTTCACCGGCGGCGGCTGGAGCTGCCGCCCGCGGTGCGCCGGGCGGTCGGGCTGCGTGACGACGGCGACGACGTCGTGGTGGGCGAGCAGCGCCTCGAGCGTCGGCAGCGCGAACTCGGGCGTGCCGTAGAAGAGGATTCTAGAGCGCGAAGGCGTGGTGGGCGGCGTCCTCGCGGAGGCCTTCCTTCTTGATCCGGCGCTTGATGCGGTCGCGCGTGACCGGGTCGAGGCGGTCGATGAACAGGACGCCGTCGAGGTGGTCCAGCTCGTGCTGGAGCACGCGCGCGCGGAGCCCGGTGGCCCGGAGCGACAGGGGCCGCCCCTCCGCGCTCGTCGCCTCGACGCGCACCCACGCGGCGCGCGTGACGGGCGCGAAGATGCCGGGGATCGAGAGGCAGCCCTCCTCGGCGGTCGCCTGGCCGCCCTGCTCGACGATGACGGGGTTGACGAGCGCCTCGGCGCCCCGGCCCTCCTCGTCGCTGACGACGATGAGCCGGAGCGAGACGCCCGCCTGCGGGGCCGCGAGCCCGATGCCGACCTCGTCGTACATCGTCTCGACGAGGTCCGCGATGATCGCCCGGACCTCGCCGGTGATCTCGCCGACGGGCAGCGCGCGCCGGCGCAGCACCGGATCGCCGTACTTCCGCACCCTCAGGACCGCCATTCGACCGGGTCCACCTCCACGTCCATGATACCGCGGCGCCCCGCGGCTCCGCCGCGGAACTCGGCGAGCGCCGCCCGGAGCAGGTCGGGCAGCTCGGCGCCGCCCTTCACGACGAGCCGCACGAGCCGGCCGCGCCGGTCGGCGGCCGGCGGGTAGACGGTGAGCCCGGGCGCGCCGGCGAGCGCGGCCGCGAGCGCGGCGCCGAGCCGGGACGCGTCCCCGGCGGCGCCGCGGGCGCTCACCACGGCGAGCCGGCGGAACGGCGGGTAGCCGAGCTCGGCGCGGAACCTGAGCTCGTGCCGGTAGAAGGTCGGCAGGTCCTGTCGGGTGAGCGCCGCGAAGGCGTAGTGCGTCGGGTTCTGCGACTGCACGACGACGGCGCCGTCGGGCCGCACGCGCTCGGCCGCGGCCCAGAGGAGCGCGAACGTACGCTCGCCCGCCCGGAAGTCGGGCAGGCGCAGGAGCTGGTCGGGGGCGACGAAGCCCGCGAGGCCGAGCGCGGCCGGGCCGAACAGACGCAGCGCGCCGCGCGTGCCGATGACGACGTCGGCTGCCGTCGCGGCGGCGCGCTGGGCCTCGCCGCGGGCGCCGCGCGTCGCGTCCGGGTCGTAGCGCGCCACGCGCGCGTCGGGGAAGCGGCGGCGCACGGCGTGCTCGACCCGCTCGGCGCCCCAGCCGAACGGCGAGAGCCGTCGCCCGCGGCAGGCGGGGCACGTGTCCGGCAGCGGCGTCGGGCGCGCGCAGAGGCGGCAGACGAGCGTCGCGGCGGCGCGCGAGTAGGCGAGCGCGATCCGGCACTCGGCGCACCGGACGACGTCGCCGCACTCGTCGCACGCGAGCGACGAGGCCAGGCGGCTCACGCCGAGGAAGACGCGCCGGCCCGCGGCGAGCGTCTCGCGGATCGCGCGCGCGAGCGGCGGCGTCAGCGGCTCGACCTTTAGGATCCCGCGCGTGTCCGCCAGCGTGACGGCGGGCCACGGACCGGGCCGCGCCGCCTCGGCCGCGATCCGGCCGCTGTCCGCGCGCCACCACGTCTCGACGCTCGGCGTCGCCGCCGTGAGCACGAGCGCGAGGCTCTCGCGGGCCGCGCGCTCGAGGAGGACGTCGCGCGTGTGGATGCGCGGCGGCCCGGGCGGCTTGTGCGCGGCCTCCTGCTCGTCGAGCAGCGCGACCGTCGCCCGCGGGGCGAGCGGGGCGAGCAGCGCCGAGCGCGTGCCGGTCGCGAGGCGCGTGGCGCCGTCGCTGTCCGCGCGCCACCACGTCTCGACGCTCGGCGTCGCCGCCGTGAGCACGAGCGCGAGGCTCTCGCGGGCCGCGCGCTCGAGGAGGACGTCGCGCGTGTGGATGCGCGGCGGCCCGGGCGGCTTGTGCGCGGCCTCCTGCTCGTCGAGCAGCGCGACCGTCGCCCGCGGGGCGAGCGGGGCGAGCAGCGCCGAGCGCGTGCCGGTCGCGAGGCGCGTGGCGCCGTCGGCGAGCGCGCGCCACGCCGCGGCGCGCGCGTCGTCCGCCACGCCGGAGTCGAGGCGCGCGACGCGGCCGAACCGCGCCAGCCGCTGCGCCCACCGCGCGGAGGCCTCGACGTCCGGCGCGAGCACGAGCACGGGGCCGGCCGCCCGCTCGATCCGCTCGAGCAGCCGCTTCTCGCGCCCGCCGCCGACCAGCAGCTCGGGCGTGCCCGCCGGCGCGGGCCGCGGGCTCCCGCCGCCCGGGGGCGCGTCCTCGCCGGGCGGCACGGGCGGCGGCGGCAGCAGCGCGCCGCAGGTCGCGCCGACGGACGAGAGGCTCTGCGCCGCGATCCAGTGCACCAGCTCGAGCCCGCGCGGCCCGAGCACCGGCGCCGGGTCGGCGGGGCGCGCGAGCGGCTTGAGCCCGGCCTCCGCGCCGTCGCGCACGGCGACGACCATCCCGAGGCGCGCGGCGCCCCTGAGCGGCGCCCACACGCGCTGGCCCGGCGCGACCGCGAGGCCCGCGGGGATGCGGTAGGAGAACGGGTGATCGACGGGCGCGTCGAACGCGACGTCCGCGATCATCGGGTGCGGCGCTGGTCGTACTCCCGTCGGGCGAGCTTGAGGTCCTCCCACGCCATGCGCTTGTACTCCTGGCCCGGGTTGCGCAGGAGGAACGCCGGGTGGAAGGTCGGGACCAGGACGGCGGCGCCGTAGGGATGCACGCGGCCGCGCAGGCGGCCGATCGACTCCCTGGTGCCGAGCAGGCTCTGCGTCGCGACGCTGCCGAGCGCGAGGATGACCCTGGGCTGGAGTGCCGCGAGCTGCGCCGCGAGCATTGGCGCGCACGCCGCGAGCTCGTCGGCCTCGGGGTTCCGGTTGCCGGGAGGCCGGCACTTCACGGTGTTGCTGATATAGACTTCCTCGCGCGAGAACCCGACGCCCGGCGCCTCGAGCATCTTCGTGAGGAGCTGGCCCGCGCGCCCGACGAACGGGATGCCCTGCGCGTCCTCGTCGGCGCCCGGCCCCTCGCCGATCACGACGAACTCGGCGCGCGGGTCGCCGACGCCGAAGACGATCGTCGTGCGCCCCTCGCAGAGCCTGCAGCGGCGGCAGCCCTGGAGCGCCTTCTCCTGGGCCGCGAGCGCCTCGGCGGCGGAGAGCAGCCAGTCGCCCGCGAGGGGGAGCTCGGTCACGCCGAGGTCGCGCCAGTGTCGGAGCGTCTCGCCGAGCGCGGCCACGGCGTCGGCGAGCGCCTCGCGCGGGGTGTCCGGGGGCATGCGGCTAGGCGGGCGTCTTCTTGCCGGCGGCGCGGGCGCGGAGCGCGACGATGTGGCCGAGGATCGCGTCCGCGACCGCGCCCTTCGCCATCCGCGGCAGGGCCCGGGTGCCGCCCCAGCGGTCGAGCAGCAGCACCTCGTTGTCCTCCGCCTCGAACCCGATGCCCGCCTGGCTCACGTCGTTCGCGACGAGGAGGTCGATGCCCTTGCTCTCGAGCTTGGCGCGCGCGTGGGCCGCCACGTCGTGGGTCTCGGCGGCGAAGCCGACGACGAACGCCCCGGTGCGGCGCGCCGCGACCTCGGCGAGGATGTCGGGGTTCGGCGTGAGCTCGAGCGCGACGTCGCGCTTGCCCTTGATCTTGGCGGGCGCGACGTGGCGGACGCGGTAGTCGCCGACGGCGGCGGCCTTGATCACGACGGTGGCCGCGGCGAGGTGCTGGAGCACGGCCTCGCGCATCTCCTCGGCGGTCTGCACGGGGACGAAGACGGCCCCGGCCGGCGGCGTGAGCGCCGTCGGGCCCGAGACGAGCGTGACCCGTGCGCCGCGGCGCAGTGCCGCGGCGGCGAGGCTGTAGCCCATCTTGCCCGAGGAGCGGTTCGAGATGTACCGCACGGGGTCGATCGGCTCCCGCGTCGGGCCCGCCGTGACGAGCACCTGCTCGCCCGCGAGGTCGCGGACGGGCGACAGCGCGCCGAGCACCGCCTCGATGATCGCCTCGACCTCGGGGAGCCGGCCCTTGCCCGCGAGCCCGGAGGCGAGCGGCCCGGCCTCCGGCTCGAGGACCGTGACGCCGCGCGCCCTGAGGGTCGCCACGTTGGCGGCCACCGCCGGGTGCCCCCACATGCCGCCGTCCATCGCGGGCGCGAGGATCACGGGCGAGCGGGCGGCGAGCAGGAGCGTGCTCAGGAAGTCGTCGGCGATCCCGTGCGCCGCCTTCGCGAGCAGGTTCGCGGTGGCCGGCGCGACGAGGAGCGCGTGGGCCCGCTCCGCCAGCGCCACGTGCTCGACGGCCTCGGGGCTCTGCGGGTCGAACAGGTCCGTGAGCACCGGCCGGCCGGAGAGCGTCCGGAACGTCAGCGGGCCGACGAACGCGGCCGCGTGCTCCGTGAGGCACACCGTCACCGCGGCGCCGAGCGCCCGGAGCTCGCGGAGCAGGTAGACCGCCTTGTACGCGGCGATCGAGCCCGTGACGCCGAGGATCAGCTCGCGGCCGGTGAGGCTCATGCCTTCGCGGTTTCGCCCTCTTCCTTGACGCGGTACTCGACCTTGGCCGCCGCGATCTCCTCGAGGGCGGTGCTGGTCGGCTTCTTGTGGCGGGTCTCCACCCGCGCCGGCGCGCCGCGGTTGATCTGCCGGGCGCGCTTGGCGGACAGCACCACGAGCAGGTAGCGGTTCGAGACCTTGTCGAGCGAGTTCTGCAGCGAGGGGAACGCCATCATTCGGGTACCTCCAGATCGGGGAAGGTGAGCGCCAGGCGGCCGGTGCGGCAGCGCTCCGCCTGGATGATCGACGCGAGCTGCTCCATCGCCTCCTTCACGTCGCGGTTCACGATCAGGTAGTCGTAGCGGCGCCAGAGCGCGATCTCCTCGCGCGCGCGCGCCAGGCGCCGGGCGATCTCCGCCTCG
>MGCF01000078.1:17841-41006 GCA_001788495.1 Candidatus Rokubacteria bacterium RIFCSPLOWO2_02_FULL_73_56 | reverse complement strand
CCAATCACAGGGCCTATCACCAGTTCACCCTGGCGCAGGAGCAAGATCGTCATCGCGTGGCTATGCACTGAAGTGCATGGCGACTGTGAGCCTAGACCTTCTCGAAGTCGATCCGCTCGTGCACCGGCAGCCCCTGCAGATGGCGGCGCAGGCAGTCGAGCCCCAGCTCGACCGCGCCCAGGCGGATCCACTCGCGGCCGCCGAGGATGCGGCTGCGCCGGGAGGCCGTCTCCTGCTCGGTCGCGATCGCCAGGCAGATGGTGCCCCCGAGGTCGATCCGGTCCGCGCCGTCGTCGAGCTCGATCAGCACCGCCAGCGCGTGCGTGGCGCCGGTCTGGCGTCGCGCGGCGCGTGCCACCGTCTCGGCCGTCTCGCGGGTGAGCGCGCCCGCCGCCGGGGGCCCCTCGAGGCCGACGGCCGCGGACACCCCGTCGAGCGCGCGCGCCACGACGCCGCGCCGAAAGACCCGCTCCGCCCCCGGCAGGTGGGCGAGGCGCGCGGCGATCTGGCCGCTCGTGAACGTCTCGACGATGGACAGCGTGGCCTGACGGCCCGCGAGCGCCGCCAGGACGACGCCCTCCAGCGTCTGGTCGTCCTCCGCCAGGATGAAGTTGCCGAGCCGCTTGCGCACCTCCCGCTCCACCGGCTCGAGCTTCGCCCGGACGTCGTCCATGTCGGTGCCGCGCACCGTCAGCTTGGTCTCGAGCTGGGGATAGTGGGCGCGGAAGCCGAGCTTCACGCTCCCGTCCGGCACCAGCTCCTCCACGCCCGCCAGCAGCGCGTCCACGTGCGACTCGCCGAGGCCGTAGGAGTGGAACCGCTTGAGGTGGATCGCCGTCTGCAGGCCGCTCCGCGCGAGGAGTCGCGGGACGATCTGCTCCTCGAGCATGCGCGTGAGCTCGCGCGGCACGCCGGGGGTGAAGAAGAAGCGGGCCCGGCCGACGTCGAGCGCGAAGCCGCAGGCGGTGCCGATCGGGTTGTCGAGGAGCTCGGCGGTGACGGGCAGCATGGCCTGCTTGCGGTTGTTGGGCGGCATCACGCGGCTCCGCCGGCGGAAGAACTCCTCCATCCGGGCCAGCCACGCCGCGTCGAGGACGAGCTCGACGCCCGCGGCCTGGGCCGCGACTTCCTGGGAGAGGTCGTCGACCGTCGGGCCGAGGCCCCCGTTGACGATGACCGCGTCGGCGCGGTCCGCCGCCAGCCGGAACGCCCGCAGCAGGGTCTCGCGGTCGTCGCCGACCGTCGTGCCCCACGTGACCGAGAGCCCGACGTCCTCCAGCTTCTGGCTGATGTGGCTGAAGTTGGAGTTGACGATCTTCCCCGTCAGGACCTCGTCGCCCGTGCAGATGATCTCGATGCGCATATCAGCGAGACTCGCAGCTACCGGAACGCCGGGGCGATCTCCGCCATGAACCGGTCCAGGTCCTGGCGCAGCGCGGGGAGCGGCCGGAACAGGCTCGGGATGAACAGCACGCCCACGCCCGCCGCGCGGAGCTGGCCGAGCTGCTCGCGGATCTGGTCGGGCGTGCCGGCCAGGCAGGTGTCGCGCGCGTCGGAGGCGTGGCGGCCCAGGCGCGTGGCGATGGTCTCGGCCAGGCGCTCGACCTCGGCCTTGTCGTCGGTGATGAGCAGCGCCATGTTGGCCGAGCGCGTCAGGGTCTTCGGATCGCGGCCGAGCGCGGCGCAGTGCTCGTCGAGGACGGCGCCCTTGCGCGCCAGGACCCGAGGTCCGCCCCAGACGTTCCAGTGGTCGGCGTGCCGGGCCACGATGCGCAGGGTGACGCGCTCGCCGCCCCCGCCGATCATCAGCTCGGGATGCGGCCGCTGCACGGGCTTGGGATCGAGCGGGGCGTCCGAGAGCCGGTAGTGGCGCCCCTGGAAGTCGCTGCGGCGCTGGGTCCAGAGCGACTTCAGCACCTGGCACGCCTCGTCCAGCCGCTCGAGCCGCTCGCGCATCGTGTAGAACGGGATGCCGTAGGCCTCGTGCTCGTTCTCCTGCCAGCCCGCCCCGAGCCCGAGCAGGAGCCGGCCGCCCGAGATGTTGTCCACCTGCGCGGCCATCTTCGCGACCACGGCGGGATGGCGGTACGTGTTGCCCAGCACGATCGTGCCGACGCGGATGCGCGGCACGAGCGCCGCCAGCGCGCTGAGCGTGCTCCAGCCCTCGAGCATCGCGCCCTCGCGCTCCGGCGTGTTCGGCATGAAGTGATCGGTCACACAGGCGATGTCCCACCCCGTGGCCTCGATGTGCCGCCAGAGGTCCAGCACGCCCGCCCAGGTCTGGGCACCCATGCTCGTGAACAGGCCGAAGCGCATGTCAGTCTCCTCTCCGCTCATAGGCTGCGCACGCGACCCGACGATTCTGGCACGCGTGGCCCGCTCCCGCCACCCGCGCGACGCCGCTTGACTCCGCGCCCCGCACCGCCCTAGGCTCGCTCCCGTGGCGCCGCGCCGCGCGATGGCCGAGACAGCGGACGCCGTCATCATCGGCGGCGGCATCCACGGCGCGAGCCTCGCGTTCCAGCTCACGCGGCGCGGCCTCACGCCCGTGGTCGTCGAGCGGCGCGCGGTCGCGTCCGGCGCGACCGGGCGCTCCAGCGGCCTCGTGCGCATGCACTACGACCTGGAGGCCGAGTCGCGGCTGGCGTGGGAGTCCTTCCGCTGGTTCCGCGACTGGGCCGAGCTGGTCGGCGGCGAGTGCGGGTTCACGCGCACCGGCTTCCTGAAGATCGTGGGGCCGGCGCACACCGCGCGCCTGCGCGCCAACGTCGCCATGCACCAGCGGCTCGGCGTTCCCATGCTGCTCGTGACCCCCGACGACGTGCGCCGCCTCGCGCCGGGCTTCGCCACGGGCGACTTCGAGGCCGCCGCCTACGAGCCGGAGTCGGGCTACGCCGATCCGCCGAGCGCGGCCGGCGCCCTGCTCCAGGCCGCGCGCGAGCGCGGCGCGCGCCTGCTGCAGGACTGCCGCGTGACGGCCGTGAGCGTCGCCGGCGGCCGGGTCACCGGCGTCGAGACCACGCGCGGCGCGATCGCTTCGCCCGTCGTCGTCAACGCGGCCGGCGCCTGGGCGGCCGAGGTCGGGCGGATGGTGGGCCTCGACCTGCCCGTGACGACCTGGCGGCACGACACGATGTTCATCCGTCGCCCGCCCGCGCTGCGCCCTCCGCACCCGACGGTGATCGACGGCGCCGCGGCGATGTACTTCCGGCCGGAGACCGGCGGCCTGACTCTGGTCGGGCTCGAAGACGGCAACCCGCTCGGCCTCTCGCCGGACGGCGACACCGACCACGCGCTGCCGGGCTTCGTCGAGCGCGCCGTCGGCCGCATCTGCCGGCGCATCCCGGGGATGGAGCACGGGGGGCTGCACAGCGCGCACGGCGGCTACGACGGCATCACGCCCGACCAGCACCCGATCCTGGACCGGGCGGGGCCCGACGGTTTCTACCTCGACTGCGGCTTCAGCGGCACCGGCTTCAAGATCGCGCCGGCGGTCGGCGTGTGCATGGCCGAGCTGATCCTGGACGGCCGGGCCGCGACCGTGGACATCTCCGCCTTCGCCCTCGGGCGCTTCGCCGAGGGCCGGCTCCTGGCGGGCGAGCACCCCTACGGCAATCTCTGGCGCTAGCTCGGATCAGTACGGAACGTCGATCAGCCGCTCGCGCGCCGTGCGCATGTCCTGCTCGAGCAGCTCGCGGAGCGCCCGGGCGACCGGGCCGGGCGCGCCGGCGCCGATGGGCTTGCCGTCCCACTCGACGACCGGCGCCACCTTGACCGAGCTGCCGAAGAGCATCATCTCGCGGGCCGCGCGCGCCTCGGCGACCGGGATGTCGCACACCTGCACGTCCCCGATGAGCTTCCGGGGCACGAGGCCCGTGGCCAGCGCGAGCAGGCGGAGGGACGTGCAGCCGGCGAGGATGTGCTCGAACCGCGGGTGCCGGAGGACGCCGTCCTGGGTGACGAAGGCCACGTTCATGTTGGAGCTCTCGCCCACGTGGCCCGCCTCGTCCACGAAGATGCCGTTGTCGAGGCCGCGCTCCTGCGCCTCGAGCTGCATGAGGACGTTCGGCAGGTAGTTCGTGCTCTTGGTGACGGCGTAGAGGGGCGGCTTGATGGGGTACGTCGTCGTCATGACCCGCAGGCCCTCGGTGTACCAGGCCTCGGGATAGGACAGACCGGCGAAGACCATCACGAAGAACCCCGGCGCGGCGCCCGCGGCGGGGGTGAGGCCGAGGCTCCCCGGCCCCGCGGAGGCCCAGTAGCGGATCGAGCCGTCGCGCCTGGCGCTCGCCGCGGTGGTCCGCACGACGATGTCGCGCATCTCCTCCCGCGCCGGCAGGGCGAGCTTCGAGGTGCGCGCCGAGCGGACGAAGCGGTCGAGGTGCGCCTCGAGGTCGTAGATCTTCCCGTCGACGAGCGCCGCCGTGTCGAAGACGCCGTGGCCGCGGTGCACCATGTGGTCGTCGAAGGGCAGGACCATGAGCGCGGGATCGGTCACGATCCCGCCGAGCTGGCTCGAGTACAGCGCCCAGAACTTCACCGGCTGCCGGGCGCGCAGGGCGCGGAGCCGCTCGAGCACGTCGTCGGCGTTCAGGATCATCGGGCGTCCTCCCCCTTGGGCGTTCTCCGTGCGCGGCATCGGCCCAACTGTAGCATTCTCCCGCGCGGCGTATAATCCGCGCAGGGTGGCTCTTCCAGAGGGCGCCGAGGGGGGTGAGCACGTGGCCAAGGGCACCAGCATGCGGAAGGAAAAGAAGAAACCGAAGCAGAAGAAGACGGCGAAGTAGGGGTCACGGCTCGGGGGGGCGGCGCTCCCTCCAGCCGCTCGCCTGCTCGTAGGCCCAGCCGATGCGCAGCGCCGTCCCCTCCTCGCCGGCGTGGCAGAGGATCTGGAGCGACGTGGGCAGGCCGTCCGCGGTGAAGCCGTCGGGGACGGCCAGGCCGCAGAGCCCGAGGTAGTTCCCCGCCCTCGTGAAGTGCGCGGCGGTGCCGGACTGGTCGATCGCGGCGAGGGGAATCGCCGCCGTCTGCGTCGTCGGCGTCAGCAGCGCGTCGGCGTCGGCGAGCGCCGCGGCGAAGGCCCGCTGGTGCTCCTCCCGCCCGGCGAGCGTCAGCAGGTAGTCGCGCGCCGACACGCCCCGCCCCAGCTGGATCCGCGGGCGGATGTGCGGGTCGATGGGCAGGCTCATGTCGTCCACGAGGTGGCCGACGAAGCGGTAGCCCTCGGCGCCGATGATCCGCCCGGTGGCCGCGGCGTAGTCGCTCAGGCGGTGCGGCAGCGCGGGGCGGACGATCCGCGCGCCGAGCCCGGCGAGCGTCGTGAGCGCGGCGTCGTAGGCGGCGAGCACCTCGGCGTCCACGCCGGCGCGCTCGGCGTCGGGCAGGACGGCCAGGCGCAGGCCGCCGACGCCGCGCCGGAGCGCGGGCAGCGGGTCGAGCGGCGCCCAGCGGAGCGTCGGGGGGTCGCGCGGGTCCGGGCCGTTCAGCACGCGGAAGATCAGCGCCGCGTCCTCGACCGAGCGCGCCAGCGGCCCGGGCGTGTCGAGCGTCGAGCTGAGCGGCAGGACGCCGTACGTGCTGATGCGCCCCGCCGTCACCTTGAGCCCCACGATCCCGCACCAGGCCGCGGGCAGCCGCACCGAGCCGCCCGTGTCCGTGCCGATGGCGACCGGGGCCAGGCCCGCGGCGACCGCCACGCCCGAGCCGCTCGAGGAGCCGCCGGGCGTGCGGTGCACCGCGAGGTCCCAGGGGTTCCACGGGGTCCCCAGGTGCGTGTTGGTCCCGAAGCTCCCCATCGCGAACTCCACCGTGTGGGTCTTGCCGAGGACGATCATGCCGGCGGCGATGAGCCGCTCCGCCAGCGTGGCGGTGACCGGCGACACGCGCTCGACCCACACCTTCGACCCGCCCGTGGTCACGCGCCCCTCCAGGTCCACCAGGTCCTTGAGCGCGATGGGGACGCCGTGGAGCGGTCCGACGCGGTGGCCCGCGCGGATGGCCCGGTCGGCGGCCTCGGCGGCCAGCCGCGCGTCGGCCTCGTAGACGGCGATGTAGGCGTGCAGCGCGGGGTTGCGCCGGCGGATCCGCTCGAGCAGCGCCTCGAGCGCGTCCACCGGGGACAGCGTGCGCGCCCCGAAGGCGCGGGACAGCTCGGCGACGGTGGCCCACACGGGATCGATCCGGGTCATAATGACCTCCTTTGTATCCTAGAATCGTCCCGAGGGGAGCTTGCACATGCACATCGTCGATTCGCAGGTCCACATCTGGGCCGCGGACACCCCCGACCGGCCGTGGCCGCCGGGCCGGGCGCAGGAGGCCCAGCGGCCGTATCCGGTCACCAAGGACATGCTGCTCTTCGAGATGGACCTGGCCGGGGTGAGCCGCATCGTGATCGTGCCGCCCTCGTGGGAGGGCGACCGCAACGACCTGGCGCTCGAGGCCGCGCGCCTGCACCCCGACCGGTTCGCCGTCATGGGGCGCGTGGATCTTCGCGATCCCCGGAGCCGCGACCTGGTGGCCGGCTGGAAGACGCAGCCGGGCATGCTCGGCATGCGCTTCACCTTCCACAACGAGCACAACCGCCACTTCCTCACGGACGGCACGGCCGACTGGCTCTGGCCGGCGGCGGAGCGGGCCGGGATCCCGGTGATGGTCCTGGTCCCGGGCTCGCTCGACGTGCTCGACCGGATCGCGGCCAGGCACCCGGGCCTCAAGCTCGTGATCGACCACGTGGGGCTCCAGATCCGCCAGAAGGCGCCGAAGGTGTTCGAGGACCTCCCCGCCGTCTGCGCGCTGGCCAAGCGCCCGAACGTCGCGGTCAAGGCCTCGGGGATGGCGGCGCTGTCCGCCCGGGGCTACCCGTTCGGCGACCTGCACGCGGCCATCCGCACGCTGGTCGACGCCTTCGGGCCGCGCCGGACCTTCTGGGGCACGGACCTCACGCGGATGCCGTGCACCTACCGCGAGTGCATCGACCTGTTCACGAAGGAGCTGCCGTGGCTCCAGGGCGAGGACCTCGCCTGGGTGATGGGGCGCGGCGTGTGCGAGTGGCTCGGCTGGCCGCTGCCCGCGGCCTGAGAGAGGAGAGCGAGCGATGAGCGCAGAGGGCTTCCGCCTGTACGATCCCACCGCCGAGCCGCGCGCCGTCGCGGCGCGGCTGGCGCCGCGCCTGGCGAGCCTCGCCGGCACGCGCGCGGGCATCCTCGACAACGGCAAGGCCAACGCGGGCACGCTCATGCTCGCCGTGACGCGGATCCTGACGGCGCGCTACGGCGTCGCGGAGGTCGTCAAGCGCGACAAGCCCGTGGCCGGCCCCCCGGCCCCGGAGATCCTGGCCGCGCTCTCGGAGTGCGACTTCGCGCTGGTCGGCAGCGCCGACTGAGGGTCCTGCACGTCGTGGAGTATCCACGGCGCCATCATGCTGGAGCAGCGCGGCGTGCCCACGGCCGTGATGGGCACGTTCGAGTTCGAGGCCCTCGCGCGCCTGGAGGCGAAGAACCGCGGCCTCGGGGACCTGCCGCTCGCCCTCGTCCCGCACCCGCTCGGCGGCATCCCCGAGGCCGAGGTCGTGCGCAAGGCGGACCTCGCCCTGGAGGCGGTCTTGAAGGCGGTGACCCGCCCATGAGCGCGCCCGGGCCCGCCGCCGCGACCTTCGTCTTCCCGGGCGCGTACGCGGAGATCGACGCCCTCTACCAGGAGCGCGGCTGGACCGACGGGCTCCCCATCGTGCCGCCGACGGAGGCCGCGGTGCGCGCGTTCCTCGACTTCACCGATCGCGAGCCGCGCGACGTCGTGGGCGTCCTGCCGCCGCGGCAGGGCGAGGCCACCGTGGAGCGGATCGCGGCGAACGCCGTGATGGCGGGCTGCCGCCCCGAGTACTTCCCGGTGATCCTCGCCGCCCTCGAGGCGCTCGCCGACCCCCTCTTCAACCTCGACTCGATCCAGGCCACGACGCATCCCGTGGCGCCGCTGCTCGTGGTGAACGGGCCGATCGCCCGCGAGATCGGGCTCAACGCGGGGTACAACGCCTTCGGCCAGGGCGTCCGCGCCAACGTCACCATCGGCCGCGCCGTGCGCCTGGTCCTCATGAACGTCGGCGGCGGCCTGCCCGGCACGGGCGACCGCGCCACGCAGGGCAGCCCGGCCAAGATCGCCTACTGCGTCGCCGAGAACGAGGCCGAGAACCCGTGGGAGCCGCTCTCCGTCGAGGCCGGGCTCGCGCCCGACGTGAGCTGCGTCACGGCGTTCGGCTGCGAGGGGCCGCACAACATCCAGGACCACTACAGCGCGACGGGCGAGGGCGTGCTCCGCACCGTGGCGGGCGCGATGGGCCAGGCCGGGAGCAACAACCTGCTCGGCGGCGGCTGGCCGCTCCTGTCCCTCGGCCCCGAGCACGCGGCCACCATCGCGCGCGACGGCTTCAGCAAGCGGCAGGTCAAGGAGTTCCTGTTCGAGCACGCGCGCTTCCCGCTCGCGCGCCTCGGCGCGGACTACCGGCGCTACCAGATCGCGCGGCGGGGCGCGGTGGACGCGCCCGACACGATGCTGCCGATCGTGCGCGCGGCCGAGGACATCAGCGTGATCGTGGTGGGCGGCGCCGGGAAGCACTCGGCCTGGCAGCCGACGTTCGGCGACGGCACGCGCCCGACCCGGCGGCTGCTCGCGCGGCGCGACGGCACGCCG
The DNA here is from genome assembly GCA_001788495.1 of Candidatus Rokubacteria bacterium RIFCSPLOWO2_02_FULL_73_56. Taxonomy (GTDB): domain Bacteria; phylum Methylomirabilota; class Methylomirabilia; order Rokubacteriales; family CSP1-6; genus GWA2-73-35. The sequence continues at coordinate 32,324 of MGCF01000078.1, read as the reverse complement.
CTCCGCCGGGTGGCCGACCTGCGCCGCCCGGCGTGACCGGCGGCCGTCCGCCGCGGCCGTGCCTCAGGCGCGGCGCACGGTGATCCGCGTCGCGCAGTGCTCCCCGGAGGGGTCTCGAATGGCGAGCAAGTCGGCCACGACCCGCACGCGTTGCCCGCTCCTGGTCATCCGCTCCGCGTGGAACCCGCGCACGTGACCGGTCGCCTCGACCTGCCGCATCACCGCGGCCACCGCTTGCCGTTGATCGTCGGGCACCAGGACGAAGACCGGGCGCCCCAGGATCTCCTCGGCCGCATACCCGAGGATCTCCTGCGCGCCGGACGTCCAGGCCACGACGGTCAGGTGCGAGTCGAGCGTCAAGAAGGAATCACCGCCGCTCCGGGCCTCCGGCAGGATCTCCTCGCCGTGGAGCAGCACGACCCGCGGCTCGACGATCAGCCGCTTCTCGTCGGCGCGCAACGCGCGGCCGACCGGCGACCGGTAGCCCGCCCGCCACGCCTCCTCGCTCTCGAACGCGAGGATTGCGCCGCGCCGACGGTCAGCCGGGATGCCGGCGGCGGCGGCGAGCGGACCGACCACGTAGGCGCGGAGGCCGGGCAGCTGCCGGGCCAGCGGCACGTGCCGCTCGAGATAGTCGCGCTCGGCCTCGCTGGCCGTCGCGCCGGGAAGCCCGAGGTCGAATGCGGCGATCATGTAGAACATCGCGGTCCTCCTGGTGTCGTGGTCACGGAGTAGTGCTATCATCGCGCCGACGCCGGGAGGGGCCAGATCGAGGCCTTCAAGCAGGAGACGATGACGCGGGAGCGTCCGCTCTGCGCTCCGGCGTGAGCCTCGCCGTCGCGGGGCTCGCGCTGGCCCTGACGCTGGGCGCCGGGCCCTCGCGCGCGGTGCGCGTCGACGACTGGGCGTCCCGCCAGGCGGGCCCCCTCGAGCTCGGCGGCGCGTGGCGCACCTATCCGTTCTACGAGCGTCCCGCGTTCACGCAGCCGCCGGCGGTCGTCGTGGACGGCGGCCGCCCCGCGCTGCGCCTCAGCACGGACAACGAGTCCATGCGGCTCGGGCGGGCGCTGAAGGTCGACCTGCGACAGACCCCCCGGCTGGTCTGGGAGTGGAAGGCGCTCGTGCTGCCCGAGCGCGGCGACGTCCGGAATCGTCGGCTGAACGACCAGGCCGCCCGGCTGATGGTCGTGTTCGAGGGGATGCGGGGCATCGCCTACGTCTGGGATACCAGCGCCCCGGTCGGCGCCGAGACGCAGCCGGACCTGCTCGAGATCTTCCAGCGCGTGCTGATCGTCGTCCGCTCGGGCGCGTCCGGCGTCGGCCAGTGGCATCGCCAGACCCGCGACGTCCACGCGGACTACCGGCGGGTCTTCGGGGAAGAGCCGCGCGCGACGAACTTCATCGGCCTGGAGAGCCACTCGAACGACACGCGTAGCCGGAGCGCGGCGCTGTTCGGGGCGGTGTACTTCGAGCCGCGGTAGCTCGGCGCGCCCTCATGATGTGGCGGCGTCGCGCAGGGCCGCCCACACGCGCGCCGGCGTCATCGGCAGGTCGAGACGCCGGACGCCGCGGCTCGCGAGCGCGTCGAGCACGGCGTTCACCGCCGACGGCAGCGACCCCGCCACGCCCGACTCGCCGGCCCCCTTCACGCCGAGCGGGTTCGTGGTGCAGGGCACGCCGTGGTGGCCGACCCGCAGGTCGGGCATGTCGTCGGCGCGCGGAATCATGTAGTCCATGAAGGAGGCGGTCAGGAGCTGGCCGCGCTCGTCGTAGACGACCCCCTCGCCGAGCACCTGGCCGAGGCCCTGCGCGACCCCGCCGTGGATCTGGCCCGCGACGATGGTCGGATGCACGACGTTGCCGACGTCGTCCACCGCGGCGTAGCCGACCACCGTGACCACCCCGGTGACCGGCTCGATCTCGACCTCGCAGACGTGGCAGCCGTTCGGGAAGCTCATCTGCGGCGACACGAACCTGGCCGTGCCGTCCAGGCCGCCGGCGAGATCCTCCGGCAGCCCCGGCATCGCGCGCGCGCGCCGGGCCAGATCGACGATGCCGATCGCCCGGTCCGTCCCGGCGACCTGGAAGCGGCCGTTCGCGAACTCCACGTCGAACACCGCGGCCTCGAACAGGCGCGCCGCGAGCCGCCGGCCCTTCTCGATCGCGGCGTCGCAGGCCAGGAGGGCCGCGCTGCCGGCCATCATCATGGACCGCGACGCCACGCTCGGCGTGCCCGCGGGCACCGCGTCGCTGTCCCCCTCGACGAGCCGGACCGCGCGCACGTCCACGCCCAGGCGCTGGGCGACGAGCGGCGGGAAGGTCGACAGGTGCCCCTGCCCCATGGCCTGCACCCCGGTGCGCAGCGCCACGGTGCCGTCGTCCTCGAAGCGCAGGTCCACCGTCTCGTCGAGGATGCCCCCGGCGACCTCGAGGAAGCAGCCCAGGCCGATGCCCCGCAGCCGGCCCGCGCGCTCCGACGCCGCGCGCCGCGCGGGGAACCCCTGCCAGTCCGCCAGCGCGAGCGCCTCGTCCAGCGCCGCCTCGAACTCCCCGCTGTCGTAGACCTGGCCGTTCGGCGCCCGGTACGGCATCGCGGACGGCGGGATCAGGTTGCGCCGCCGCAGCTCGACGCGGTCGATGCCCATCGCCGCCGCCGCCGCGTCGATCAGGCGCTCGACGAGGTAGAGCGCCTCGGGCCGGCCCGCGCCCCGGTACGGCCCCAGCGGCGCCGCGTTCGTGAGCACCATCTTCACGTCGATCTGGATGGCGGGGAGCACGTACACGCTCGACAGGCAGTTCTTCGTGTTGCTCGTCGCGAAGATGGCGGCGTACGTCGAGACGTACGCGCCGATGCCCACGAAGGTGCGCGCCCGGAGCGCGAGGAACTTCCCCCGGGCGTCCAGCGCCAGCTCCCCCTCGAGCACCCCGTCCCGGCCGTGGGTGTCCGCGAGGAAGCTCTCCACCCGGGTCGCGCACCACTTCACCGGCCGCCCCGTGCGCCGCGCCGCGTAGAGCAGCGCGGCGTACTCCGGGTAGGCCTGCACCTTCATGCCGAAGCCGCCACCGACGTCGTGCGTGAGGACCCGGATCGTCGACGGGGGCACCTTGAACACGCCCTCGGCGAGCAGCCGGCGCACCACCGCGACGCCCTGCGTGCTCGCGATCAGCGTGTAGCGCCCCGCGGCCGCGTCCCACTGGCCGATCGCCGCCCGCGGCTCCAGCGCCGAGGGCGCGAGGCGCGTGTCGAGCAGCCGGACGCGCTCGACGTGCGCGGCGCGCGCGAACGCGGCCTCGACGGCGGCCGCGTCCCCGTCGGTCCAGTCGAGGGCGATGTTGCCGGGCGCCTGGGGCCAGATCGCCGGCGCGCCCGGCGCCATCGCGCGCTCGACGTCGGCGACGGCCGGCCGCTCGGCGAGCTCGGCGACCACCGCGTCGGCCGCGTCCCGCGCCTGCGCCGCGGTCTCCGCGACGACGATCGCGAGCGGCTCCCCGACGTAGCGGACGCGGTCGAGCGCGAGCGGCGGCATCGCGGCGGCGACCATCGGCGTGCCCCCGCGCCCCGCCAGCGACGCCACGGGCGGGATCGCGCCGAGCCCGTCGGCGGCGAGGTCGCGCCCGGTGAACACGCCGACCACGCCGGGCTTCCGCATCGCGCCCGTGACGTCGATCCCGCGGATCTCCGCGTGGCCGACCGTGGACCGCACGAACGCGGCGTGGGCCTGGCCGGCCACGCCGAGGTCGTCGGTGAAGCGCCCGCGCCCGGTGAGCAGCGGCGCGTCCTCGCTGCGCCGCGCGCCCCGGTCGCTGCCGAATCGCAGGGTGCTGTCGCTCACCGCCGGCCTCCGTTCTCCGCGCGCACGCGATTGACAGCGCGGCGACGCGCCAAGTATAAACCCTGGGTGACGACCCGCGGCCGGCACACGGCGCAAGGAGGAGGCACAATGCGACCGACCAGAGACGGGATTCATGGACTCCTGCGAGCTCTCGCCGTCCTGCTGGCGGCGCTCGGCGTCGGCGCGCCGGGCCCGGCGCACGCCCAGGGCGAGCCGATCAAGATCGGCCTGCTGCCCCCCGTGACCGGCCCCCTCGCCACGCCGGGGCGCGACATGGTGGACGGCTTCAAGCTCTTCTGGGAGCAGGCGGGCTACAAGGCCGGCGGGCGCAAGATCGAGATCGTCATCGCCGACACGACGTGCAACCCCGACCAGGCGCTCACCCAGGCGCGCCGCGTCGTGCACCAGGAGAAGGTGCACTTCATGGTCGGCCCGCTCTGCGGCCACGAGGGGCCGGCGGTGGCCCAGGTCAGCAAGGAGACGGGCGTGCCGCTCGTGATGGACGCGGCCGGGGCCGACGTCATCACCAAGTGGAACCGCACGCCGACGGTGGTGCGCACCGCGGTCTCCGCCAGCCAGATCGGGCACCCCTTCGGCGAGTACCTGTACAAGGAGCTCGGCCTGCGCAACGTGACGTTCATCGGCCAGGACTATACGTGGGGCCACGAGGTCACGCTCGGCGCGGTCCGGACCTACACCGAGCTCGGGGGCAAGGTCGCGAAGATCATCTGGAACCCGATCGGGACCCGGGACTACGGCCCCACGATCGCGGCGATCCCGAAGGACTCCGACGGCGTCTCGGCGGTCGTCGTGGGCGTGGACCGCGTGCGGCTGTTCGAGGCCTGGTTCAACTTCGGCATGGACAAGAAGTTCAAGATCTACGGCGGGTACTGGCTGCACCAGGACATGCTGCCGCAGGCGGACGACCGCGCCATCGGGCTGATCGGCAACTCCCTGCACTACGCGGCGGGCCTGGACACGCCGGCGAACAAGGCCTTCACCGACGCGTTCGCGCGCAAGCACAAGCGGCTGCCCTCCTGGTTCGCCGAGTCCGCGTACACGGCCGGTCTGTGGACCAAGACGGCGATCGACGCGATCAACGGCAAGGTGGAGGACCGTGCCGCCTTCCTCCGGGCGATGCGCAGCGCCCGGATCGACGCGCCCCGCGGTCCGGTGCGCATGGACGAGTACGACAACCCGATCCAGAACGTGTACATCTCGCGGATCCAGAAGATCAAGCACCCGGTGCTCGGCGACGTCCTCACCAACGTGCCGTTCAAGACGTACGAGGCGGTGTCCCAGTTCTGGAAGTGGACGCCCGCGGAGTTCCTGAAGCGGGGGCCATACAAGCGGTGATCCCCGCCCCGGGCGACGCGCCCGCCGGCCGCGGCGGCCCCGCGGCCGGCGGCGCGTCACGCCGTTCCGCCCCATGACCAGCAGCGCCGTCCTGCAGGCGATCAACGGCACCTCGCTCGCCGCGCTGCTCTTCCTGCTCGCCAGCGGCTTCACGCTCACGTTCGGCCTCATGCGCGTGGTGAACATGGCGCACGGCGCGTACTACCTGCTCGGCGGCTACATCGGGCTCACGATCGCCGAGCGCACCGGCAGCTTCGCCCTCGCCATCCTGGGCGGCGGCGCCGGCATCGTGGCGCTCGGCTACCTCATCGACCGCTTCCTCATCCGCCAGACCGGCGAGAATCACCTCGCCCAGGTGCTGCTCACCGTCGGCATCGCGTTCGTGATCGGCGACGTGGCGCTGGCGATCTGGGGGGGCGACAGCCTCAAGGTGCCGGCCCCCGCGTTCCTGCGCGGCGCGATGGAGCTGCCCGGGGGCCTCGTGTACCCCACGTACCGCTTCGTCCTGATCCTGTTCGGCGTCCTCGTCGGCGGGGTGCTCTGGGTCCTCTACCGGAAGACCCAGCTCGGCGCCGTCGTCCGCGCGGGCGTGGACGACCGCGAGCAGGTGAGCGCGACCGGGATCAACGTCGACCGCCTGTTCGTGCTGGTCTCGGCGCTCGCCTCCTTCCTCGCCGGCATGGCGGGGGTCGTCGGGGGCGCGTTCCTCACGCTGTACCCCGGCGCCGAGTGGGAGATCCTGGTCGTCGCGCTCGTCGTCGTCATCGTGGGCGGGCTCGGCAGCCTGGAGGGCGCGATGCTCGGCGCGCTGATCGTCGGCCTCCTCGACGCCTACGGGCGCTGGCTGCTGCCGGAGTTCTCCTACTTCGTCCTCTTCGGCCCGATGGCGGTGCTGCTCCTCGTCCGGCCGCGGGGCATCTTCGGCAAGGACGTCTGATGGCCGCCGCGCGCCGCGTCGCGCTCGTCCTGGTGGCGCTCGGCGCGGCCGCGCTCCTGCCGCACGTCGCGGGCCCGTTCTGGACGGGGCTCGTGACCCAGATGTACGTCTTCGGGCTGCTCGCGCTCTCGGTCGACCTGCTCCTCGGCCACACGGGCCTGTTCTCGCTGTGCCACGCCTCGTTCTTCGCCGTGGCCGCCTACACGACGGCGATCCTCCAGGTGCGCCACGACGTGCCGACCGCGCTGGCCGCGCCCGCCGGCATCCTGGCCGGCACCCTGCTCGCCCTCGTCTTCGGGCTCGCGGTCCGCACGCGCGGCGTCTACTTCATCCTGATCACGCTGGCCTTCGGGTACGTCGTCTGGGGCATGGCCCACCGCTGGTCGTCGTTCACCGGCGGCGACAACGGCGTCACCAACGTGCCCTTCCCCGCCGTCGGCGGGCTGCGGGTCGAATCCCACACCGAGTACTACTACCTGGTGCTGGCGGTCGTCCTGCTGTGCGCGATCGGCTACCGGGTCCTCGTCGCCTCGCCCTTCGGCCTCGCCCTGCGGGGCATCAAGGCGAGCGAGACGCGGATGCGGAGCCTGGGCTACGCCTCCGGCCTGCACCTGTACGCGGCCTTCGTCGTCTCCGGGGCGCTCGCGAGCCTGGCCGGCGTGCTCTACGTCTACTACAACCGCTTCGTCAACCCGGTCGCCGCGTCCTTTCCGATCTCGGTCGAGGCCGCCCTGATGGCGATCATCGGCGGCACCGGGACCATCGTGGGGCCGTTCATCGGCTCGTGGATCCTGCTCGGGCTGCGCAACTGGGTGTCGAGCTTCTTCGCGCTCTACGCGTCCGTGATGGGGCTCGTGTTCATCGCGGCGGTGCTCTGGGCGCCCGACGGGCTCGTCGGCCTCGCCGGCCGCCTGCGCGCGCGCGCGGCGCGGGCGCGCGCCGGGTGAGCATGGGTCTCCCCGCGATCGAGGTCGGCGAGCTCACCAAGGAATTCGACGGCCTGCGCGCCGTCGACCGGGTCTCCCTCCGCGTCGCCGCCGGCGAGCGCCGCGTGCTCATCGGCCCGAACGGGGCGGGCAAGACGACGCTGTTCCACTGCATCACCGGCACGCTGCGGCCGTCGGTCGGCCGCGTCGCGCTCTTCGGGCAGGACGTCACCCGGCTCCCGGAGCACCGCCGCACGGCCCTCGGCATGGGGCGCACCTTCCAGATCTCGAACGTCTTCACCGACCTGTCGCTCCTCGAGAACCTGGTCCTCGCCATCCTGGGGACCGACCGGCGCAAGTGGGTGATGCACGCGCCCGTCGGCGCCTTCGACGCGGTGTGCCGGCGCGCCCGGGAGGGGCTCGACGCCGTCGGGCTCGCCCACCGCGCGCACCAGGCCGCGAGGCTCCTGTCCTACGGCGAGCGCCGGCAGCTCGAGCTCGCCCTGGCGCTCAACTCGAGCCCCCGGGTGCTGTTCCTCGACGAGCCGTGCGCGGGCCTCTCGCCCAGCGAGCGCCAGCGCATCTCCAGGATGATCGGCGCCCTGCCGCGCGACATCACCGTGGTGATGATCGAGCACGACATGGACGTGGCGCTCGGGCTCGCCGACCGGGTCACGGTCCTGCATCGCGGCCGGGTGATCCTCGAGGGCACGCCGGCCGAGGTCCGGACCAATCCCGAGGTGCGCGAGGTCTACTTCGGCCATGTCTGAGCCCCTGCTCTCCGTCAGGGAGATCCACACCTACTACGGCGACAGCTACGTGCTGCAGGGCGTGAGCCTCGACCTGCTCGAGGGCCGGATCGTGGCGATCCTCGGGCGCAACGGCATGGGCAAGACCACCCTCATCCGCTCCGTGGCGGGGCTCACCCCGCCGCGCCGGGGCGCCGTGGTCTTCAAGGGCCGCCCGCTGCACGGCCAGCCGCCCTACGCGATCGCGCAGCGGGGCATGGCGATCGTGCCCCAGGGCCGGCGCATCTTCCGCTCCCTCAGCGTCCGCGAAAATCTCTTGTTGCCGACCAGCCGGCTCGCCCACCCCGCCCACGTGGCCGGCGCGAACGGCCGGCGCAAGCGCTGGGACCTCGACGAGGTCCTGAAGGAGTTCCCGCAGCTCGCCGAGCGGATCGACCACCCGGGCGGCACGCTGAGCGGCGGCGAGCAGCAGATGCTCGCGGTCGGTCGCGCCCTCATGGCGAACCCCGACCTGATCCTGATGGACGAGCCCTCCGAGGGGCTGGCGCCGCTCCTCGTGCGCCAGATCGAGCGGATCATGAAGAGCGTCCGCGAGCACGGCCACTCCATCCTGCTGGTCGAGCAGAACTTCGAGCTGGCCATGTCGGTCGCCGACGACATCCACGTCCTCGCGTCCGGGCGCTTCGTCTTCCAGGGCACCCCGGCGGCGCTGTCGCGGGAGGTCGAGGTCCTCGACCACCACCTCGGCGTCTCCGGAAACCGGTAAGGAGATCCTCCATGCCCGTTCACCACGCGCTCGATCCCTCGCCCGACACCGTGCACTGGGGCTACTTCGACGCCGCGCTCCCGCCGCGGCTGACGGTGGACCCGGGCGACACCGTCACCGTCGACACCGTCTCGGGCGGCCTGGTCGAGGTCGCCGACCCCGCGATCCTGCGGCCGGCCCACCGCGCGATCGTCGAGACGCTCCGGCCGGTCCTGGGCCCGCACATCCTCACCGGGCCGATCGCCGTCCGCGGCGCCGAGCCCGGGGACACGCTCGAGGTGCGCATCGAGTCCATCGAGCTGTCGGTCGACTGGGGCTGGAACGTGATCCGCCCGCTGAAGGGCACGCTGCCGGAGGACTTCCCGGCGTTCCAGCGCCGCCTGATCCCGATCGACCGCGCGGCGAGGACGGCCACGCTGCCGTGGGGGCCGACGCTGCCGCTCCGGCCCTTCTTCGGGATCCTGGCGACGGCGCCCCGCCCCGAGTACGGCACGATCTCGTCCATCGAGCCGCGCGAGTTCGGCGGCAACATCGACAACAAGGAGCTGGTGCCGGGCACGTCGCTGTTCCTGCCGGTCTTCGTGCCCGGCGCGAACTTCTCCGCCGGGGACGGCCACGCGGTGCAGGGCGACGGCGAGGTGTGCCTGACGGCGCTCGAGACCTGCCTGACCGGCACCTTCGCGCTCGTCCTGCACAAGGGGCGGCGGCTCGCGTTCCCGCGCGCCGTGACGCCGACCCACTACATCGCCATGGGGATGGACCCGGACCTCGACGACGCGGCCAAGCAGGCGCTGCGCGACATGATCGCCTGGCTCGTGGAGCTCAAGGGCTGGAGCCCCGCGGACGCCTACGTCTTCTGCAGCCTCGCCTGCGACCTGCGCGTCACGCAGCTCGTCGACGGCAACAAGGGCGTCCACGCGATGGTGAGCCGCGGCCTGCTGGACCCGCCCGCTCACACCGCCCCGACCCGCCGCAGCTCGGCGATCTCCGCGGGCGTGTAGCCGAGCTCGGCGAGGATCGCGTCCGTGTGCTCGCCGTGCCCGGGCGCGGGCAGGCGGACGGCGCCCGGCGTGCGCGAGAGCGCGGTGGGGAGCCCCTGCACCTGGATCTCCCCGTGCGTCGGGTGGCGCACCGGCTGGGCGAGGCCCAGGTGGCGCACCTGCGGGTCCTCGAAGACCTCCCGCACGTCGAGGATCGGCCCCGAGGGCACGCCGGCCCGGTTCAGCGCCTCGATCCACTCGGCGCTCGGCTTCGTGGCGAAGACGCGGTCGAGCGCCGCGTTCATCGCGGCGCGGTGCGTCGAGCGGTCCGCGAGCGTGCGGAAGCGCGGGTCGTCCACCAGCTCGGGCGCGCCGATCGCGGCGCAGAGCCGCCGGTACATCGCCTGTCCCGACGCGGCCACGTTGATGTGGCCGTCGGCGGTCGTGAAGACGCCGGTGGGAATGCCCGTCGGGTGATCGTTGCCCGCCTGCGGCGGGATCTCGCCGTCGATCAGCCAGCGCGCCGCCTGGAAGTCGAGCATCGTCACCATCGCTTGCAGGAGCGAGGTGTGCACCCACTGGCCCCGGCCCGAGCGCTCGCGCTCGAGCAGCGCGACGAGGATCCCCTGGGCGAGGTAGAGGCCGGCCGCGAGGTCGGCGACCGGGATCCCGACGCGCACGGGCCCCTGGCCGGGCAGCCCGGTGATGGACATGAGGCCGCCCATCCCCTGCGCGATCTGGTCGTAGCCGGGGCGCTCGGCGTACGGCCCCGTCTGGCCGAAGCCCGAGATCGAGCCGTACACGAGGCGCGGGTTGAGCGCGGCGAGCGCCTCGTAGTCGATGCCGAGCCGGCGCTTGACGTCGGGACGGAAGTTCTCGACGACCACGTCCGCCTGCGCGGCGAGGCGCCGGAGGACCTCGAGCCCCCGCGGGTGCTTGAGGTCGAGCGTCAGCGCCCGCTTGTTGCGGTGCAGGTTCAGGAAGTCGAACCCGAGCGCCGTGGAGTCGCCCTCGGTCGCCTCGCGCGCCTCCACGCGCACGACCTGCGCGCCCATGTCGGCGAGCTGGCGCACCGCCGTCGGGCCGGAGCGGGCGCGGGTCAGGTCCACGACGCGGATGTGGGCGAGCGGCGGCGGTCCGGGCATCGGCGGGGATCCTCCTCTGCCCGAATATCTCACGAGCCGCTATACTCGGGCGCGTGACGGACCCGAACGCGCGCGACCTGCTGCTCCGGGGCGGGCTGGTGGGCGGGCGCCGGCAGGACGTGGCGATCCGCGCCGGGCGCATCGAGCGGATCGCCCCGGACCTCCCCCCGGCCGGCCGCGAGGTGCTCGACGTCGGCGACCGGCTCGTCCTGCCCGGGTTCGTCGAGACCCACATCCACCCCGACAAGGCCTTCATCGCCGACCGCACCGAGGGCCTGCGCGCCGGCGGGCCGAGCCCCCTGGCGCTCGTCGCCGAGCTGAAGAAGAGCTTCACCGAGGACGACGTCTACCGGCGCGCGCGGCGCGTGCTCGAGCTGGCCGTCCGCCACGGCTGCACGACGATGCGCGCCCACGTCGAGATCGACGCCTTCGTCGAGCTGCGGGGCCTGGCGGCGCTCGCCCGCCTGCAGCGCGAATTCGCGGGCGTGCTGGATCTGCGGCTCATCGCCTTCGCCCAGGAAGGGGTCTTCAACGACGGCGTCACGCAGGGCCTCCTGCGCGAGGCGCTCCGCGGGGGCGTCGAGGCCCTCGGCGGCTGCCCCTACATGGACCGCGACCAGCGCGCCCACATCGACTGGTGCTTCGACACCGCGCAGGCCTTCGGCGTGCCGCTCGACTTCCACGCCGACACCGCCGAGGACCCGGCGATGCTGACGAGCGACTACATCGCCGCGCAGACCGTGGCGCGCGGCTTCCAGGGCCGGGTGACGCTCGGCCACCTCTGCACCCTCGACGCCCTCGAGCCCGAGCCCCGGGCGCGCGTGATCGCCGCGCTCGCCGAGGCGCGGATCTCCGTGATCAGCCTGCCCGCCACGGAGCTCCACGTGAAGGGGCGGGGCGACCGGCGGCTCACCTGGCGCGGCATCGCGCCGCTCGCCGCGCTACGCGCGGCCGGGGTCACCGTCGCGGTCTCGACGAACAACATCGTCAACCCGTTCACGCCCTACGGCCACCCCGACCCGCTCCGCCAGGCGCTCGTCGCCGCCATGGCCGCGCACCTCGGCAACCTCGACCAGATGGCGTGGCTGCTCGAGCTGGTGACGACCAGCGCCGCGCGCGCGATCGGGCTCGCCGACTACGGCCTCGCCGAGGGCTGCCGCGCCGACCTCGTCGTGCTCGACGCGCGCGATCCCGCGCAGGCGATCACCGAGCAGGCCGAGAAGCTCTGGGTGCTCAAGGGCGGCCGCGTCGTCGCGCAGAACACGCGCACGAGCGAGCTGCGCGGGCCCTGAGGGGGCGGGCGCCGGTCCATGGCGGACAGGGTCGTCCTGGTCACCGGCGCCTCGCGCGGCATCGGGCGCGCGATCGCCCTCGCGCTGGCCGCCGCGGGCTACGCCGTCGGCGTGAACTACGTCGCGCGCCGCCCGGAGGCCGAGCGGGTCGTGGACGAGATCCGCGCGCGCGGCGGCGAGGCGCTCGCGCTCCCCGCCGACGTCAGCGACCGCGCGGCCGTCGAGGCGATGTTCCAGGAGCTGGACGGGCGCTTCGGGCGGCTCGATGCCCTCGTCAACAACGCCGGGATCGGCCGGCGCGTGGCGGCCCTGACGGCGATCGACGACGACACCTGGCGCCGCACCCTCGCGGTGAACCTCGACGGCGCCTTCTACTGCATGCGCGCGGCGATCCCGCGGCTGCGCGCCGCGGGCGGCGGCCGGATCGTCAACGTCTCCTCGGGCGCGGCGCGGACCGGCGGCGCCATCGGCGCCCACTACGCGGCGAGCAAGGCCGGGATGCTCGCGCTGACCGCCAGGGCCGCCCGCGAGCTCGCCCGCGACGGCATCGCCGTCAACGCGGTGCTGCCCTCGGTGATCGACACCGAGATGCTCGGCGAGATCGCCACGAGCGCCGAGGCCCGCGAGCGGCTCGCCGCGCAGTTCCCGATCGGGCGCTTCGGGCGCCCCGAGGAGGTGGCGCAGGTGGTGCGCTTCCTCGTGGCCGAGGCGCCCGCCTATCTCACCGGCGAGTCCATCGCCCTGCGCGGCGGGCGGCTCTAGCCCGGCCGGGGTGAGCCAGGGCATCGTGAGCCGACGCCGCGCGCTCCGTCTCGTCGCCCTCGCGGCCGTCGCGCTCGTCGCGCTGGCGGGCGTCGGGCTGCTCGCCCTGCCCCGGATCGCCCGCCGGGTGGTGGTCTGGCGCCTGGCCGCGGCCACGGGCCGCGCGGTCACGCTGGCCCGCGTGGACGTGGGCCTGCGCGACGGCCGGGTCGCCCTGCACGAGCTCCGCGTGCTGGACCGGGACCAGCGCCCGCTGGCGACGCTCGCGCGGCTCGAGCTCCGGCTGAGCCTGCGCGACCTGCTCGGCGGCCACCTCCGCGTCACGGACGCGACGCTGCAGGCGCCGACGCTCCGCATCGTCAGGACGGGCCCGAGCGCGTTCAACGTCTCCGATCTGCTCGCGCGCGAGAGCGGCGGCGGGACCGGGCCGGCGCTCACGCTCGAGCGGGTGGCGCTCGCGGGGGGCACCGTCGAGATCGAGGACCGCACGCTCGCGCCGCCGCGCACCTGGCGCGTGGAGGCGCTCGCGCTCGAGGCGCGGGACGTGTCGACCCGCGCCGCGGCGCCGCCCGGCATCGTGACCGTGCGCGCGGTCGTGGCGGGCTCGCCCGTCTCGCTCTGGGTGACGGACGTCCGGCTGCGCCCGCTGAGCTTCAGGGCGACGGCCATCGCGCGGCAGGTGGCCGCTTCGCTGCTCGGGCTCTACCTGCCGCCCGCCAGCCCGCTCAGCCCGGCCCGCGGGGAGATCGACGCGTCGGGGACGATCGAGCGCGACGTCGCGGGCGGCACGCGCGTCGCGCTCGACGCGAGCCTGGCGGGCGTCGAGCTCACGCGGCCCGGGCAGGACGGCGCCTACCTCTCCGCGCCCTCGGTGCGCGTCCAGGTGGACGACCTCCGCGTCCGCCCCGGCGGCGTCGCGCTCGGGCGCCTCGCGGTGGACGCCGGCAGCGTGGTGCTGCAGGACGCGCGGCTCGGGCCCGTCCGGCGCTGGCGCGCCGACGGCGTCGCCCTCGAGGCGCGCGGCCTGTCGAGCGCCCGGGAGGACCCCGCCGGCGTCGCGACCGCCCGCGCGGTGGTGGCGGGCTCGCCGGTGTCCGTGTGGGTCAGCGACCTGCGGCTCGCACCCCTCGAGCTGCAGGCGATGGCGGTCCTGCGCGACGTGGACGTGACGCTGTTCCGCCTCTCCCTGCCGCCCGACCTGCCGGTGCGCCCCGAGCGCGGCGTCGTCAACGCCTCGGTGCGCGTGGCGCACGACGCCCGCCGCGGGACGCGCTTCGCGCTGGACGCGGGGCTCAGCGGCGTCGAGCTGCGCCGCCCGGCGCACGTCGTGACGGCGCCCGCGCTCCGGGTCACCGCGGAGGACATCGCCTTCGGCGGCGGCGCCGTCAGCGTCGGCCGGGCCGCGCTCTCCGGCGACCGGCTCGTGATCGAGGACCGGACGCTCACCCCCGCCCGCGCCTGGCGGGTCCGCGCCCTGGAGGTCGAGGCGCGCCGCCTGTCGAGCCGCCGCGAGGACGTCCAGGGCGTGGCCACCGCGCGCGCGACCGTCGAGGGCGCGACGGTGTCGGCATGGCTCGCGCGTCTCAGGCTCGACCCGCTCGAGCTCCACGCCACGGCGATCGTGAGGGGCCTGGACCTCGCCCTGCTCCGGCTCTACCTGCCGCCCGCGGCGCCCGTCGTGCCCGAGCGCGGCACGGTGAACGGCTCGCTCCAGGTCGCGCACACCACGGCGGACGG
>MGCF01000078.1:0-17823 GCA_001788495.1 Candidatus Rokubacteria bacterium RIFCSPLOWO2_02_FULL_73_56 | reverse complement strand
CCGCGGCTCCGCGCGCCCGCGCTGCGCGTGACGTTCGCCGACGCGCGGCGCCGGGGCGAGGCCCTCCACCTGGGCCGCTTCGAGCTGACCGGGCGCGGCGTGCTCGCGGACCCGCGCGCGGCCATCGCCCGCTTCGACGTCGAGCGGCTGCGCCTGGCCGGCGAGGGCCTCGCGTGGCCGGCGCGCGGGCCCGCGCGCGTCGAGGTGAGCGCGCGTCTGCGCGACGGCGGCGCGCTCAGCGCCAGCGGCACGGTGGCGCTGACCGCCCCGCCGCCCGACCTCGCCTGGACGACGGAGCTGGCCCTCACGTTCGAGGCCGTGCGCGTGGGGCGGCTCGTCGCCTGGGTGCCCGCCGCGCGCGGGCTCCGCGGCCGCGCGCGCGGCGACGTGACGGCCAGCGTCGCGTGGGCCGGCGCGCTGACGGCCCGCGTGCGCGGCGAGGTGGGCGCGGCACCGCTCGCCCTGCGCGACGACCGCACGACGCTGCTCTCGGTCCGGCGCGTCCAGCTGAGCGGCCTCGACGTCCAGTGGCCGGCGCGCGTCGCCGTGGGGCAGGTCAGGCTCGAGCAGCCGCACGCCCTGCTCGAGCGCGATCGCCAGGGGGGCTTCGCGCTGGCCGCCCGGCTCGCGCCGACGCGGCCCGTGGGCTCCCCGCCCGCGGACTCCCCGCCGGCGCCGCGCGCGGGCCCCGCGCTCGCGGTCGGCGAGGTGGTCGTCGAGCGCGGCAGCCTCCTGCTCGTGGACGAGCGCGCCGCCGAGCCCGCGCGCTTCGAGGTGCCGCGCGTGGACGCGACGCTCCGCGACGTGACGTGGCCGGCGCGCGCGCCCGCGCGGCTCGCGCTCGACGCCGCGCTGCCCGCCGGCGGCACGCTCGGTGCCGAGGGCACCGTCGGCGGCGAGCCCGCGCGCGTGGACCTGCGCATCGCGCTCACGGGCGCGGACCTCGCGCTGGCCCAGCCCTACCTCGGGTTCGCCGCGCGCGTGGGCGGGCGCGTCAGCGCGACCCTCGCGGTGGCGGGCCCGCTGGCCCCGGCGCCCCGCCTCACCGCCCGCGGCGACGCCGGCCTGCGCAACCTGACGATCTCCGACGGCCGGCGCGACGTGCTCACCGTCGGGCGCCTCGACGTGACGGGCATCGACGCGGCGTGGCCCGAGCGCGTCGCCGTGGACCGGGTCCACGTGAAGGGCTCGTGGGCCCTCGTCGAGCGCGACCGCGACCGGCGCTTCAACCTGCGCGCGCTCTTCGAGCGCGCCCCCGCGGCGCCCGCTCCGGGAGCCCCGGCGGCGCCGCCCGCCGGCGCGAGCCCCGGCGCCGCGTTCGAGCTCAGCGTGCGCGAGGGCCTCTTCGAGGAGGGCGCGGTCAGCATCGTGGACGGGATCACGACGCCGGCCGCCCGCTTCCAGGTGGCCGGCGCGCGCCTCGCCGTCCGCGACTTCGCCTGGCCGGCGCGCAGCCCGGTGAAGCTCCGGCTCACCTCGCCCACGCCGGAAGGCGGCACGCTCGACGTCGAGGGGACGCTCGCGCTCGAGCCGCTGCGGCTCGAGGCGCGCGCCGTCCTCGAGGGCGTCGAGCTCGGGCCCGCCCAGCCGTACCTGCCGATCGAGGGCCGGGTGACCGGACGCGCGAGCGGCGAGCTGGCGGTGAAGGTGGCGCTCGAGCCGCTCGCCGTGACGCTCGACGGCCGGGCGCGTCTGCAGCGTTTCAGGCTCGGTGACGGCGATCGCCCGCTGGTCACGGTCGGGCGCCTGGACGTCGGAGGGATCGACGTCGCCTGGCCGGGGCGGGTCACGCTCCAGAGCGTGCGGCTGCGGCGCCCGCGGCTCCTGATCGAGCGCGACGCGCGCGGCGAGTTCCTCCTGCGCCGGCTGGTGACGCCGCGCTGGGCGACGCCGCCGGCCGGCGCACCGCCGCCGGCCGGCGCGGTGGGGCCGGCCGGCGCGCCGACGACCGTCGAGGTCGGCGCGCTCGGCCTCGAGCGCGCGTCGGCGCGGTTCGTGGACCACACCACGACGCCGGCCTTCGTGGAGGAGCTGTCCGCCGTGGACGTCGCCGTCACCGGCCTGGGGACGGCGCCCGGCCGCCGCGCGCGCCTCAAGGCGGCCGGCCTCCTGCCGGGCGGCGCCTCGTTCGCGCTCGGCGGCGAGCTGACGGCGGGCGAGCGGCCGCACGTCGAGCTCACGGTGGACGTCCGCGACTACCTCGTCCCCCGCGCCAATCCCTACCTCGAGCGGCTCACCTCCTGGCGGGCGTCGCGCGGCCACCTCAGCATCGCCGCGAGCTACACCCTCGACGGCACCCGGCTCGACGCGCGCCACGACGTCCTGCTGCGCCAGCTCGAGGTCGAGCAGCCCGAGGGCGACGACGAGGTCGAGCGGCGCCTGGGCCTCCCGCTCGGCTTCCTGGTCGCGCTGATGAAGGACGCCCGCGGCGAGCTGCGCCTGTCCGTGCCCGTCTCGGGCGACCTCGCCACGCGCGAGTTCGACTTCCAGGAGACGGTGTGGGCCACGGTGCGCAACCTCGCCATCCGGCTCCTCGCGCTGCCCTTCGCCAAGGTCGGCTCGCTCTTCTTCAGCGAGGACTCGAAGGTGGAGGCGGTCGCCATCGACCCCGTCCGCTTCGAGGCGGGCACCGCGCGGCTCGGCCCCGGCATGGCGCCCCACCTCGACCGCGTGGCCGCGTTCCTGCGCGGCGCGCCGGCGCTCCGGGCGGCGCTCGTCCCGGTGCTCACCCAGGCCGACGTGGACGCGCTCAAGCACGCGTCGCCGCCGGCGGCGGCCGCGCCGGCGGCGACCGAGGCGCTCCGGGAGCTGACCGCGCGCCGGCTCGACGTCGTCCGCCAGGCGCTCACCGGCGGCGGCGTGGACGCCGCGCGCCTCGCCGCGCCCACGCGCCGCCTCCCGCTCATCGAGGCCGCCGGAAGCGGACGCGTGGAGCTCGATCTCCGCCCGTGACGGTCTCGCTGCGTCGCGGCTAGACAGGAGCGCCGGCGCCCTGTACCGTCCCTTCGGAGGGCGGACCTGGTGCAAACGCCGGACGACGACCGGATCAGCCGCCGCGAGCTCCTGCAGCGGGGGACGCTCGCCGGCCTGGGGCTGAGCCTGCTGCCGCTGGGCGCCGCGGCCCAGCCCACGGCGGCCCAGCCCACGGCACGGGCCGGGGCGCGGGTCGGCCGCTACGCGACGCTCGGCCGCACCGGCCTCAGGGTGTCCGACATCTCCTTCGGCGGCAGCCGGCTCGGGGCCGGCGAGGGCGACCTCGTCCGGCACGCGCTCGACCGGGGCATCACCTACTTCGACACCGCGGACAGCTACCGCGGCGGCGACTCCGAGACGACCCTGGGCGAGGCCCTGCGCGGCAAACGCGACCGGATCCACATCGCGTCGAAGACCTACACCAGCCCGACCGACCGCCGCGACTCGATGATGCGCGCGCTGGAGGCGAGCCTCCGGCGGCTCCGCACCGACTACGTGGACGTCTACTTCAACCACGCCGTCAACGACGTGGAGCGCCTCCGGAACCCCGAGTGGCGCGAGTTCACCGCGCGCGCCAGGCAGCAGGGCAAGCTCCGCTTCGTGGGCGTGTCCGGCCACGCCGGGCGTCTGATCGAGTGCCTGGACCACGCGCTCGACACGGACAGCGTGGACGTGATCCTCGTCGGGTACAACTTCGGGCAGGACCCCGCCTTCTACCAGCAGTTCACGCGCTCGTTCGACTTCGTCGCGCGCCAGCCGGCCCTGCCGCGGGTGCTCGAGAAGGCGAAGGCCAGGAACGTCGGCGTGATCGCCATGAAGACCCTGATGGGGGCGCGCCTGAACGACCTGCGCCCCTTCGAGCGGGGCGGCGCCACCTTCGCCCAGGCGGCCTTCCGCTGGACCCTCTCGAACCCGCACGTGGACGCGCTGATCATCTCCATGACGAGCCGGGAGCTGATCGACGAGTCGCTCGGGGCGTCGGGCTGGCGCCGGGCGGCGGCCGACGACCTCCCGCTGCTCCGGCGCTACGCGCAGCTGCACGGCGCGTCCTATTGCCGTCACGGGTGCGACGACTGCCTCGGCGCCTGTCCGTACGGCGTGCCGATCGGCGAGGTGCTGCGGACCCGGATGTACGCCGTGGACTACGGCGACCTGGCGCTGGCGAAGAGCGAGTACGCGCGGCTCGTCGCGGGCGCCGCGGCGTGTCTGTCCTGCGCGGCCCAGCCGTGCCGGGGCGCCTGCCACCACGCGCTGCCCCTCGAGCGCCTCCTGGCGCCGACGCACCGGCTGCTGACGAGCTGAGCGCGCCCCGCCGGCGCGGTCCCCCGATGGCGAACGCGCTGACCGCCGCCCGGGCGCTCCTGATCCTGCCGTTCGCCGCCCTGATGGCGCAGGGCGACGCGCGCCACGCGGCGCTCGCCGCCCTCGTGCTGGCCGCGGCGATCGCGACGGACCTCCTCGACGGGCCCCTCGCGCGCCGCCGCGGCACCGTGAGCGCGGCGGGCACGGCCTTCGACCACACGACCGACGTCCTCTTCGTCACGGGCGGCCTCGCGGCGGGCGCGGCCCGCGGCGCGTTTCCGTGGATCCTGCCGGTCCTCGTCGCGGCGGCCTTCCTCCAGTACGTCGCGGACTCCTACTGGCTCCACCGCGCGCGCCGCCTGCGCACGAGCCGTCTCGGCCGCCTGAACGGCATCCTCTACTTCGCGCCGCTCGCCGGCGACGTCCTCGTGCGCCTCGGGCTCGCCGGGCTGGCGACGCCGCTCCGGCTCCTCGTCTGGCTGCTGGTCCTGAGCACGCTCGTCTCGATGGGCGAGCGGCTCTGGGCGGTCAGGCCGCGGGCGGAAAGAGCTCCCGGGACGCCCGCCGGAGAAAGAGGAGGCCCATCGCCGCGTTGAACACGACGAAGAAGTTGTGCTGGAGGAAGCCGAACGTGATCATCTCGCCGGGCCGCTCGGGGAACAGCAGCACCCAGAGGACGATGGCGACGGAGTGCATGGGCCCGGGCGTGGCCGCGCCGAAGAAGATCACCGGCAGGTAGCCGAGCATCTCCCCGAAGCTCACCGTCACGCCGAACAGCCGCAGCGCCAGCGCGTAGACGACCACCGCCGCCAGCATCACGGGCGACCGCAGCGCCAGCGTGGCGGCGTAGTGCCGGACCCCGGCGTTGCGGAACGCGCGGAAGAGCGGACGCTCGCGCACCGCCCCGCCCCAGCCGAGCCGCCCGCTGAAGAAGAGATGGAAGAGCGCGAAGAACGCCGCCGTGGCGAGCGCGAGCCAGGGGAGCACGTGGAAGACCGCGGGGAACCGCTCCCACTGGAGGAGCACGCCGAGCGTCGCCCAGCCGAGCAGGTAGTAGAACTCGCAGAACATGATGAAGAGCATGCTCGAGGCGACCTCCCAGGCGGGGATGCCGTCGCGGCGGCTCAGGTAGAGCGCGATGGCCCCCTTGCTCACCTGCTCGTTGACGAGGGACAGGATGTAGGCGCTGGCCCGGATCGGCAGCACGTCGGCGTACCGGAGCCGGGCGTTGAACCAGCCGAGCACCCGCCACACGACGAGGCTGTCCACGAGCAGGAAGACCACGCAGTACGGGACCATCAGCGCGAGCCAGTGCGCCCAGCTGATGCGCTCGAACACCGCGGCGAGGTAGGGGCCGAGGCGGCGCCCCTCCAGCGCGGCGGCCCCCTCGAGCCGGCCGTAGAGGTAGGCGAAGCAGGCGAGCGTGACGAGCCAGGGCAGCAGGCGCCGCCAGCCGCGCGCCCGGCTCACGCGCGCGCGCCCGGCGCGAGACTTTCGCGCAGCATGTCGTCGAGGCCGGTCAGGACGAGCCCGAGCGCCTTCGCGGCGGGCGCCGGATCCACGCGCGTGTCGGTCGTGAGCACCTCGAGCGCGTCGGTCGAGAAGCCCGGGCCCGCCAGGCGCTGCCGGAGCGCGAGCGCGAGCCTCACGAGCCCCGTCGGCACCGACCGGATCCGGCACCGCCGGCCGACGAGCCCGGCCGCGCGCGCCACGAGCTCGCGCTCGGCGAGCGCCACCGGCCCGACCAGCTCGAGCGTGCGGCCGGTCGCCGCGCCGGGCGCGGCGGCCGCGAGCGCCGCGCGCGCCAGGTCGTCGACGTCCAGCGGCTGCTGCAGCGTGCGGCCGCCGCCGAGCAGGACCGCGCGGCCCCGCCGCAGGCGGCGCCCGAGCGCCGCGGCCGCCTCGGTCCCGCGGCCGAGCAGGAGCGGCACCCGCAGCACCGTGAAGGCGAGCCCCGAGGCGCGCACCACGGCCTCCCCCTCGCCCTTCGTGCGCCAGTACCGGTTCGCCGCACCGGGATCCGCCCCGAGCGCGCTGACCAGGACGAGCGTCCCCACGCGGCGCCGCCGCGCGGCGTCCACCACCCGGCGGGTCGTCTCCACGTGCGCCTCCTCGTAGCTCGAGCCGGGCCGCTCGACGAGGACGCCCACCAGGTGGATGAGCGCGGCGACGCCCGCGAGCGCCGCCTCCAGGCTCGCGGGGTCGCGGTAGGAGACGCACGCGACCCGGCCCGCCGGTCCGAGGTGCGGCCGGACCGCCTCGGCCGCGCGCGCGGACCGCACCAGCGCGCGCACGGCGAGGGGCGCCGTCCCGGGCCGCGCGGCCGCGCGCAGGATCGCGCGCCCGACCGCGCCGTTGGCGCCCGTCACGCCGAGCGGCCCCGTCATGCCACCGGCCCCGTCACGCGCTCGCCGGACCGCGGCTAGCCCGGCGAGACGCGGAAGACATGGACGCGGCGCGTGTCCACCGCGGACAGCCGCGGGTACTTCCGCGCCTTGGCCTCGAGCACGGCGACCTTCTCGGCCGGATCCGTGACGACGGCCAGGGTCGCGTCGTAGAGCTCGGCGCCGATCTTCAGCCGGACCCGCGGATCGCGCACGACGTTCCGGTTCCAGGCCCGGTCGCGCGGGAACCGCCCCCCCGGCGGATACGTCGAGGTCAGGTAGAGGCGGCCCTCGTACGCGACGCAGACCGTCGTCACCGAGTGGGGCAGCCCGTACCAGCTCCGGGTCTGCACGAAGATCGTCTGGTAGCGGTCGGTGAAGGACCAGTCGCCAACGGGCGCGGTGACGCGCGTGCCCGTGAGCCACAGCCCCGGGCGGCGGTCGTGGGGCTCGAGCCCGACGACGGACAGCGTGGCGAGCACGCCCGCGAGCCCGACGAGCACCAGTCCGACGGCGAGCAGCAGCGGTCGCGTCACGCCGCGACGCACGCGATCGCCTCGATCTCCACGCGCGCGTCGGCCACCAGGCGCGCGCACTCGAAGGTGGTGCGCGCGGGCGGGGTCTCGGGAAAGTACTCGTTGAAGACCGCGTTCATCTCGAGCAGCTCGCCGAGGTCGGCCATGTAGATCGTCACCTTCACGACCCGGTCGAGCGACGAGCCGCCGGCCTCGAGCACCGCCGCGAGGTTCTCGAGGACCTGGCGGGTCTGCGCCCGGATGCCGCCCTCGGCGAGCTGGCCCGTGCGCGGGTCCAGGCCGAGCTGGCCGGAGGCGAAGACCCAGTCGCCGGCCCGGATACCCTGGGACAGCGGCACGCGCGCCGGCGGGACCTTGTCGGTGTGGATCACGCGCTTCTGCATGCGTCCTCCGTGGCCGCCGGCCCTAGCGCGGACTATTCATGAACGACCGTCGCGCGAGGCGGACGGGTCCTGTCGCCGGGGACCGCCCCCGGCGCCACCCGTCCGGCTCCCTCGGCAACCGTTCATGAATAGTCCGCGCTACCCGCGCGCCGCGGCCAGAGCCTGCAGGACGCGCTCACGCGTGGCCGGGAGCCGCGTGAGGCGCACGCCGGTGGCGTCGGCGATGGCGTTGACGATGGCCGGCGCCGTCGGGATCAGGGCGCACTCCCCGAGGCCCTTGGCGCCGAACGGCCCCTTCGGGTCCGCGCGCTCGACGAAGATCGCCTCGACCTCGGGGACGTCGTGCGTGGTCGGGATCCGGTACTGCGCGAACCCCCGCGTGACGCCGGGGACGAACTCCTCCGTCAGGGCGAACCCGAGGCCCATGACCACGGCGCCCTCCACCTGGCCGCGCGCGCCCACCGGGTTCAGGACCCGGCCGACGTCGTGCGCCGCCACGACGCGCCGCACGCGCACCGCGCCGGTGCGCACGCTCACCTCCACCTCGGCCATCTGGCTCGCCGAGGCGTAGGTGGCGTACGGGCGGCCGAGGCCGGTCGCGGGGTCGAGCGGGCAGGTCTCGGGGTCCCAGGTGCCGCCCTCGCGGAGCCGGGCGCCCCGGGCCTCGACGCGCCGCGCGAGCTCGCCGAGGGCGATGCGCCGCCCCGGCGCCTCGCGCGCGACCACGTGGCCGTCGCGGATCTCGAGGATGTCGGTCGGTGCCTCGAGCTCCTGCGCCGCCGCCTCGAGGATCGCGCGCCGCAGCGCGCCCGAGGCCAGGCGCACGGCGTTGCCGACGTAGAAGGTCACGCGGCTGCCCGTGCACGAGCCCGTGTCGCGCGTGAGGTCCGTGTCGCCCCGCACCAGGTCCACCTGCGGCAGCGACACGCCGAGCGCCTCCGCCGCCACCCGGCGCAGGACGTAGTCGGAGCCCTGGCCGGCGTCGGGCGCGCCGGCCAGCACGCGCACGCGGCCCGTGGGGAGCAGCTCCATGTCCGCGTGGCTCGGCTTCTCGCCGGTGGTCGTGCCGATGCCGAACCACATCGAGGCCACGCCCACCCCGCGCCGCAGGTCGCCGCGCGCGCGCGCGGCGCGCGCGCGGCGCACCGCCTCGTCGTAGTGGGGGCGCAGGGCCTCCAGCGTCTCGACGACCGCCGTCCCCTCGCCGACGGGGAACCCGGTCGCCAGCACGGCGCCGGGGCGGAGCGCGTTGCGCACGCGCAGGTCGATCGGGTGGATGCCGAGGCGCGTGCCCACCTCGTCCAGCAGCGACTCGAGCGCGAAGGTGGACTGCGGCGCGCCGAAGCCGCGCATGGCCCCGGCCAGCGTGTTGTTGGTGTAGACGGCCTCGCCCCCGAGCCACACGTCCGGGATCGCGTAGGGACCGCTGCCCGAGATCGCCGCCCGCGTGATGATGAAGTTGCCGGCCGACGCGTAGGCCCCGCCGTCCGCCAGCATGTGCAGGCGCAGCCCCGTGATGCGCCCGTCGCGGTCCGCCCCGAGGCGGCCCTGGATCTCGAAGGCGTGGCGCTTCGTCGTGCTCGCGAAGGACTCCTCGCGCGTGTAGACGCAGCGCACGGGGCGGCGCAGGCGCCACGCGGCGAGGCCCAGGATGCACTGCATCGCCACGTCGGTCCGGCCGCCGAAGTGGCCCCCGAGCGCGACGGACACGATGCGCACCCGGTCCTCGGGCAGCCCGAGCGCGCGCGCGACCTCCAGGCGGTGCAGGTGCGGATGGCTCGAGCCCGTCTCGAGCACGACGCGCCCCCCGGCGTCCACCCAGGCGAGCGCCGCCTCCGGCTCCAGGTAGGCGTGCTCGTTGAAGGGCGTGCTGAAGGCGCCGTCCACCGTGACGGCCGCGCGCGCCAGGCCGGCCTCGGCGTCGCCGCGCCGGATCGCCTGGCGGGCGAGCACGTTGCCCCCGGCGTGCAGGCGCGGCGCCCCCGGCGCCAGCGCCTCGCGCGGCGAGTGGACGGCCGGCAGCCCCTCGTAGCGCACGCGCACCCGCGCCGCCGCCTCGGCCGCCACGGCCTCGGAGACGGCCACCACGGCGGCCACGGGATCGCCGAGCATCCGCACGCGGTCGCCGGCCAGCACCGCCTCGTCCTGGATGATGCGGCCATGGTGGTTGAAGGGGACGTCCTTCGCCGTGAGCACGGCCTCCACGCCGGGCAGCGCCAGCGCCTCCGCCGCGTCCACCTCGACGACGCGGGCGTGGGGGTGCGGGCTCCGCACCACCTTCAGGTGCAGCATCCCCTCGCGCACGAGGTCCGCGCCGTAGCGCGCCCGGCCCGTGGCCTTGGCCAGCTCCTCCCAGCACTCGTCGAGCGGCAGGGGCGGCGGCGGCACGGCCTCGCCGCGCAGCAGCGCCGCGCCCCGCTCCACCGCCTGGAAGATGCTCGAGAAGCCGGCGCACCGGCAGTAGTTGGCGCCGAGGGCCTTGACCATCTGCGCGCGGCTCGGGCGCGGGGCGGCCTCCAGCAGGGCCTTGGCGGTCAGGATCATGCCCGGGATGCAGAAGCCGCACTGCACGGCGCCCGTCTCCACGAAGGCCCGCTGCAGGGGATGCGGGCGCTCGGGCGAGCCGAGGCCCTCGATAGTGAGCACGGCCGCGCCGCCCACCTTCCCGACGGGAGTCCGGCAGGCGCGGGCCACGCGCCCGTTCACCAGCACCATGCAGCTTCCGCAGCGGCCGTCGTCGCAGCCCACCTTGGTGCCCGTCAGCTTCAGCTCGTCCCGCAGCACGGTGACGAGCGGCGTCGCGGGCGCCGCGGCGGTCCGCGCGGGACCGCCGTTGAGCGTGAGCTCGATCATGGAGGGCCTCCCCCGGGCCGTGGCGCGGCCGCCGGGGCGATCCTAGCACGCGCCTCGCGCGCGGGCCTCGCCTTGACAGGCCGCGCGCGCGGGCCCTAGGATGCGCGCGGTGCTCGAGGGCCCGCGACCGAGTGTTCGCCCCGTGGATGAGCTGGCGATCCTGAAGACCCAGCTGACGGCGTTCTGCCGCGCCCATCTCGACGATGCGCAGGCGAGCGTCCTCTCCGTCGAGCGGACGCCGGGGCACGCCGGGTTCTCCTTCTTCGTCGCCGTGGAGAGCCGGGGCGCGCGGCGGGACTACGTCCTCCGCGTCCCCCCGCCGAGCGTGAAGCGCGAGGGCACCGCCGACGTCCTGCGGCAGGCGCGCGTGATCGCCGCGCTCCGGGGCACCGGCGTGCCCGTCGTCGCCGTCGCCTGGTCGGGCGACGATCCGCGGTGGTTCGGGCGGCCGTACTTCATCGTGCCGCGCCTGCGCGGCGACGGGCTCCGCACGGGCCCGGGCGAGTGGGCGGGGGCGTTGTCCGCCGAGCGCCTGCGTCCCATGGCGCGGCAGGCCATGGAGACCCTGGCGCGGCTCCACCGCCTGGACTGGCGGCGGTACGTCCCGGACGACGGGCCGCCGCTCGACCTCGTCGTGGACGTGCAGCGCTGGGACCGGTTCCGGGAGCGCGCCGCGGAGCCCGCCATGGTCGGCCTCGGCCCCGAGGTGAAGCGCCGCCTGCTCGAGCGCCTGCCGGCGGCCCCTCGGATCGGCATCTGCCACGGCGACTACCAGTGGGCCAACCTCTTCTACACGGACGAGCGGCTCGTCGCGATCGTCGACTGGGAGCTGTGGGGCGTGGGCGCCGTGCTGACCGACCTGGGCTGGATCCTGCTCTTCGCCGACGACGCCGCCTGGGCGCACGAGGGCCGCGGCCCCGCGCGCCTGCCCGCGCCGGCCGCGCTCCAGGCGATGTACGCGGACGCCTTCGGCGCGGCCGTCGGCGACGTCGCCTGGTACCGCGCGCTCGCCGCCTACAAGTTCTCGATCATCACCGGCTTCAACCTGATGCTGCACCGACGGGGCAAGCGACACGACCCCTACTGGGAGGTCCTGCGACCCTCGGCGAGCCGCCTGCTGGAGCGGGCGCTCGAGCTGCTCGCCGGACGGTCGTAGCCCGGGATCGACAGGAGGAGAGCACGTGAGGGCACGGGCGCTGGTGCACGAGTTCGGCATGGGTGTCGACGTCCACGGGCGCGACAGCACGAAGGCGGCGTGCCGGGCGGTGGCGGACGCCATCCGGCACTCGAGCCTGCCGCTGCTGCGCCCGTACCTCGAAGGCGGCGGCCGGATCCTCGTCGACGTGACGGTGGGCGTGCCGGACCCCGACGCCGTCGACGTCGAGCGGGTGCAGCGCGAGCTGCCCGTCGGCGAGGTCACCGTGTGCGCCGTGGAGGGCGGCCTGCGCGTCCCGGGCGCCGACACGCTGCTCGCGTGCGCCGCGATCACCGTGTGCGTGGAGGACGCGCGCGACTAGCCACGGCGAAGCGCCGCGCGCGGGACCGGCTTTCCCCGCGCTCGACGATGCCCCATAATCGCGTGGGATGACGCCGGCATCCGCGTCAAGGACGACGGGCACGCCTGACCTCCGACGGCAGCGAGCGAGGGTGGTGGGCGGGGGCCTCATCGTGCTCGGGAGCCTGTCGCTCGGCGAGGGATGGCGGCTGTACGGCCTCAGGACGCAGATGGTGGCCGGGGCCGTCGTGGGCGACGACACCTTCCCGCTGATCGTCGGCGCCTCGATGGTCGCGCTCGGGGTCCTGGCGGCCTTCGTCACGGCGCCTGCGACGCTGAGGGTCGTCTTCCCGTACGGCGAGCCGCGCGGCCGGATGCTCGTGACCGGCGCCCTCCTGGTCGTCTACTGGCTCGTCCTGCCCTACGCGGGCTACACGGCGAGCACCGCCCTCGTCTCGATCGGGCTGTTCGGCGCGATGGGCGGCTACCGGTGGCCGATCTCGGTCCTCCTGGGCGCCGCCACGACGGGCCTGCTCTACCTTATGTTCCGCGTGTGGCTCGTCGAGCCGCTCCCGACCGGCTGGCTGGGGTTCTGACGGGGGCGCGTGGACGTCCTGCCCCAGCTCGCGCACGGCTTCGGCGCGGCGCTCTCGCCCACCAACCTCCTGATGGCCGTCGTGGGCTCGCTCCTCGGCACGCTCGTGGGCGTCCTCCCCGGGCTCGGCCCGACCGCCGCCATCGCGATCCTCTTCCCGCTCACGACGGTGCTGCCGCCCGTCCCGGCCATCATCATGCTGGCCGCGATCTACTACGGGGCGATGTACGGCGGCTCGACCACGGCCATCCTGCTCAACATCCCCGGGGAGGTGGCGTCGGTGCCGACGTGCCTGGACGGCTACCCGATGGCCCGGCAGGGCCGGGGCGGCGTCGCGCTCGGCATCTCGGCGATCGGCTCCTTCTTCGCCGGGATGCTGGGCGTGACCGCGCTGACGTTCTTCGCGCCGTTCCTCGCGGATCAGGCGCTCAGGTTCGGCCCGCCGGAGTACTTCGGCCTCATGGTCCTCGCCTTCACCGTCGTGGCCTCGCTCTCGAGCGCCTCGCTGGTCAAAGGCTTCGCCATGGCGGCGCTCGGCTACTTCCTGTCCCTGATCGGCCTGGGCCCGTCCACCGCGGAGCCCCGCTTCACCTTCGGCTGGACGCCCCTCATGAGCGGCGTGGAGCTGATCGCGCTGGTCGTCGGCCTCTTCGCGCTCTCCGAGGTCTTCCTCGGGCTCGAGCAGTCGCGCGTGGCGATCGCGGAGAAGATCACGAACGTCTTCCCGCGCTGGGCCGACCTGAAGGAAGCCTTCCCCGCGATTCTGCGGGGCACGGGCATCGGCTTCTTCCTCGGGCTCCTGCCCGGCTGCGCCCCGGGCGTGACGGTCTTCATGGCCTACGACGCCGAGCGGCGGATCGCCAAGCACCCGGAGCGCTTCGGCCGGGGCGCCATCGAGGGCGTCGCCTCCCCCGAGTCGGCCAACAACGCGACCTCCTCGGCGGGGTTCATCCCGCTCCTGGCGCTCGGCATCCCGGCCTCCGCCCCGCTCGCGGTGCTCCTGGGCGGGCTCCTGGTGTACGGCCTGCAGCCGGGCCCGCTCCTCTTCCAGAAGAATCCGGACTTCGTCTGGACCGTCATCGCGAGCCTGTACATCGGGAACATCGTCCTGCTGATCCTCAACCTGCCCCTGATCGGCATGTGGGTCTGGCTCACGCGCATCCCCTACGGCATCCTGGGGCCGCTGATCCTGCTGCTGTCGGTCCTCGGAGCCTACTCGGTGCGCAACAGCATGTTCGACGTGGCGGTGAGCCTGGTCTTCGGCGCGATCGGCTACTTCCTCAGGAAGTACCAGTGGCCGCTGGCCCCGCTGCTCCTGGCCTTCATCCTGGGCCCGCTCCTCGAGAAGTACATGATCCAGTCGCTGTCCATGAGCGGCGGGAGCCCGCTGATCTTCTTCCAGCGGTGGCTCTCGCTCGTGCTGATCGTGGGCGCGGCGCTCCTCTTCCTCGCGTCGCTCGTGCTCGTGCGCTACACGGGCCGGCGGGTGAAGGAGGAGACGGCGGAAGAGCTGGCGCTGTAGTGCATCCCCGGACAAGGAGGACCAAGGCATGAGCTGCCCTCGGATCCGGACCCTCGTGTGCGCGCTGCTGGCCGCGCTGCTGCTCGTCCCGCCCGCCGTGGCCCGGGCGCAGGACTACCCGACCAAGGCGATCGAGCTCGTCGTGCCGTTCGTCCCCGGCGGCGGGACCGACCTGATCGCCCGCCTCGTCGCCGACTACATGGGCAAGAAGTGGGGGAAGCCGATGCTGGTCGTGAACAAGCCGGGCGGCGGCGGGATCGTCGGCGCGCGGGCGGCGCTCAAGGACGCGCGGCCCGACGGCTACACGATCCTCGTCGACATCCACACGACCTCGTCCATGCACATCGGCGCGTGGAAGACCCCCCGGCTGGTCCTGGCCGACCGGACCTACGCGGCGCGGATCGTCCGCGACCCCATGGTCTTCGCGGTGAAGGCCGACGCCCCGTGGAAGAACTTCAAGGAGCTCTCCGACTGGGTGAAGGCGAATCCCGGGGAGCTCATCTGGTCGAGCGTCGGCCCCTCCGGCCCGTCCCGCTACACCGCCTACGATTGGTTCACCCAGATCGGCGTGGACGCGACCAGGACCAGGATGGTGATCACCGAGGGCGCGGGCGACTCGTTCGCCAAGCTCGCGGGCGGCCACGTGGCGCTGGCCATCCACTCCGTGGCCGAGGCCAACGCCATGCTGAAGGCCGGCAAGATCAGGCTCCTGGCCGTGCTCTCGCCCACGCGCATCAAGTACATTCCCGACGTGCCGACGGCCGAGGAGCAGGGCGTGATGAAGGGCGTGCGCGTCCAGTGGTGGGGGGCCATCGCCTTCCCGGCCGGGACGCCCGACCCCATCGTGAAGAAGTGGGAGGCCGCCGCCGCCGCGATGACGAAGGACCCGGCGTTCCTGGCCGGCGCCGAGCGGATCAGCATGAACATCGACTATCTCGACGCGGAGCGGACGCGGGCCTTCGTCGAGCAGGAGGTCGCCGGCTACACCGACATGGCCGCCAAGATCGGCATCCGCCGGTAGCCCCTCGCGGCACGCGCGAGACCCCGGCTCACACCCGGAGCGACATCAGCTCGTCGGCGAAGATGATCTGGCCGTCGTAGATCTTCCGCACGTCGCCGATGCCCTGCTCCATGGGGCCGTGGGCGGCGAGGTGCGGCCCGATGTGGACCAGGACGAGCTTCTTCACCCCTGCCTCCTGGGCCATCCGGGCCGCCCCCGTCGTCCCGCACTGGCCGGGCGCCTCCCCCAGGGTCTGCATCCGCCCCTGGTCGTCCCAGCACATGCAGAGCAGCATGTCGGCGCCCCGCGCCAGGTCCACCACCGTCTGGCAAGGCTGGGTGTCGCCGGTGAACACGATGCTCCCGTCGGCGGAGTCGAGCCGGTAGGCGAGGGAGTCGAGCCAGGGCTGGACGTGCTCGGCCGGCGCGGCGCTGACGCTCCACTCGCGCCCACGGTGCACCGGGCCCGGGCCCACGTCCTTGGCCAGGACGCGCGGGGGCTTGCGCGGGAGCGTCCCGCCGCGGTTCACGAAGACCCGCTGGCTCAGGGGGTGGTTGACGCGCGCCTTCCAGTCGTGGACGAACGCGCCGCCCTCGCCCAGGATCCGCTCGGTGAGGGTCTCCGTGAGGGTGGGGCCGTAGACCTGGAGCGTGTTCTCCGTGCCGATCGACTGGTCCCACCGGCAGAGGAGGAAGCAGGGGTAGTCCACGTCGTGGTCGAAGTGGTGGTGGGTGAAGAAGAGATAGTCGACCTGGGTGGGGAAGATCCCGGCCTGGACGAGCTTGTAGGTGGCGGCGGGGCCGCAGTCGAACATGAGGAACTCGCCTCCCACCTGGACCGCGAAGGCCGAGCCGAACCGGTGGGGCGTCGGCGTCGGCGTGCCGGCACCGAGGATGAAGACCTGGGCCACGGGGCACCTCCACGAGGATGGCGTCGGGCTCTCTTCTACCAGCCCGGGCCCGGCTTGACAATTCCCGAGCGCGCGACCACAGTCCGCCGGGATGAGACTCACGGCGGAGGAACAGGAGATCCTGGCGGGGCGGTGGGGCGCGCCGGCGCGGCGCGCGCTCGAGATGCAGGTCGCCACGGGCGGGTTCTTCGGCGCCGAGGCGATGGTGCGCATCAGCGCCGCCCATCTGACGGGCGATCCGGAGTCCATGGGGGACGCCGGCCTCGGCTTCGTCGAGGATCTCGTCCGCCAGGGCGCGCGCTTCGTCGTCCCCACGACGACGAACTCCTGCAACGTGGACCTGGACCTCTACCGTCAGCTCGGCCAACCCGAGGAGGCCGCGCAGCAGGAGCGGCGGCTCCGCGAGCTGATCGGCGCGATGGGCGGCATCCTCCTCACCTCCTGCACCAACTACCAGACCATCTACCAGCCGCGCTTCGGCGAGCATCTCGGCTGGGGCGACACCGGGACCGTCATCTACGCCAACGCGGTCTGCGGCGCCCGCTCCAACTTCGAGGGCGGCCCGGCCTCCTACGCCGCGGCCCTCACCGGGCGCGTCCCCGCGTACGGGATGCATCTGCCCGCGTGCCGCCGGGGCACCCACCTCGTGGAGGTGCGCGACCAGCCCCGGGGCGTCAGCGACTGGGGCGCCCTCGGGGTCCTCGTGGGCCGCCGGCTCACCAATTACTGGCTCGTCCCCGTCTTCACGGGGCTCGAGGTGGAGCCGGACGCCGACGGCCTGAAGCAGCTCGGCGCGACCCTCGCCAGCTACGGCTCCCTCGCCATGTTCCACATCGTCGGGATGACGCCCGAGGCGCGGACCCTCGAGGACGCCTTCGGCGGGCGCGCGCCGCGCGGCCGGATCGTGGTGGAGCCCGGCGACCTGGAGCGCGCCTATCGCTCCTTCGTCCCGGAGCAGGCGGAGGTGGACCTGGTCGTCTCGGGCACCCCCCACCTCTCGCTCTTCGAGGTCCGGCGCCTGGCCGGGCTCCTCCAGGGGAAGACAATCCACCCGAAGACGATGCTCCTCCTGACGACCAACGCCGAGGTCAAGGCGATGGCCGACCGGTTCGGCTACACGCAGGGCATCGAGGCCGCCGGCGGGAGGATCGTGGTGGGGGTCTGCTACTACATCATGACACCGCGGGAGATGGCGCGACGGCACTCGCTGCGGACGATCGTCACGGACTCGGCCAAGCTCGCCAACATCATCGCCGCGTACGGCTACAACCCGATCTTCCGCCCGACCGCCGAGTGCGTCGAGGCGGCGGTCAGCGGGCGGATCGCGCGATGACGGCGCCCCTCGTGCTCACGGCCCACCCGGGAGTCGGCGACGTGGTGGAGGGCGACGCCCTCGTCTCGCCGGACGGCTTCAGCGCGCGCTATGACCTCGACCGGACGACGGGCGTCATCGCGCGGGAGTCCCATGCCCTCCACGGCCAGTCCATCGCGGGGAAGGTGTTCGTCTGCCCCCTGGCCAAGGGCGGCTTCGCCACGTCCTGGGCGCTCTACGATCTGCGCGCGCGCGGCCTCGCGCCCCTGGCGATGCTCTTCGGCTGGGCCAACCCCGTGATGGTCCAGGGCGCCGTCCTCGCGGGGGTGGCGCTCATGGACCAGCTCGCGCCCGATCCCATGCAGGTCATCGAGACCGGCGACCGGGTGCGCGTGGACCCGAAGGCCGGGCGTGTCGAGGTCTGGCCTCGTGCTACCATGCGGCTCCACCCAACCCCGGACGGAGGTGCGCCATGTCGCTGGCCCGGTTGACCGTGACGCTCCTGCTGCTCGCCCTCGCCACGCCGGCCCTCGCCGAGTACCCCGAGCGGCCGGTCAC
>MGCF01000077.1 GCA_001788495.1 Candidatus Rokubacteria bacterium RIFCSPLOWO2_02_FULL_73_56 | reverse complement strand
TCAGGAAGAGCGCCCACGTCCCGCCCGGGCGCTCCGCCCAGCCGACGGTCCAGTCGTAGAGCCGGCGGACGACGTGCCGGCGTGCCACGGGAATGGACGCCGGCTGGCCGACCATGCCCCACATCTTACCCCACGGCATGCTCGGGCTCGACGCACGCCGCCCCCGCGCCCGCGCTGTGGGTATACTCGCCCCGGTGACCAACGCGGAGCTGATCGTCCGGGTGCTGCGCGACGCCGGGATCACCCACGGCTTCGGCGTGCCGAGCGGCAACGTGCTGCCGCTGCTCGAGGCGATGCGGACCGGCGGGCTCGCCTTCGTGCTGACCGCCCACGAGGGCTCGGCGGCCTTCGCCGCGGACGTGATGGGGCGCCTCAGCGGCGCGCCCGGGCTCTGCCTCGCCACGCTCGGCCCGGGCGCGACCAACCTCACGACGGGCGTCGGCAGCGCGTACCTCGACCGCTCGCCGCTGCTCGCGCTCACGTGCAACCTGCCCACGGCGCAGCTTGGCCGCCGGATCCAGATGGCGATCGACCACCGCGCGCTCTTCGGGCCGCTCACGAAGGCGAGCCTCGCGCTCCGCCGCGGGCGGGTGGCCGCGGCGCTCGGCGAGGCGCTCGAGCTGGCGCTCGCCGAGCCGCCGGGACCCGTCCACCTGGACCTGCCCGAGGACGTCGCGAGCGCGCCCGCGACGGAGGACCCACCGCCCGCCCCGCGCGCGCGCCGGCTGCGCCCCGCGCCCGACGCGGCGCTCGGGCGCGCGGCCGAGCTGCTGCGCGGCGCGCGGCGGCCGCTCGCGGTCGTCGGCGCCTCGGCGCTCCGCCTCCGGAACCCCGGCGCGCTCCGCGAGGTCCTCGAGCGGCACCGGCTGCCGTTCGCCTCCACCACGATGGCCAAGGGGCTCGTCGACGAGGACCACCCGCTCGCGCTCGGCTGCATCGAGCGGGCGCGGCGCCGGGTGCAGCGCGACTTCCTGCGCGGCGCCGACCTCGTCGTGGGGCTCGGCTACGACCCGGTCGAGGTCGAGTACGAGGCGTGGATCGGGCGGGTGCCGCTGCTCGCGGTGGACGGGGAGCCCGTGGACGCGGACGCGAGCGTGGTCGTCGCGCACGAGGTGGTCGGCGACCTCGACGCCTCGCTCGCGCGCCTGGCGCGCGCGGAGCCCGCGCGCCCCGACTGGCCGGAGGGCGCGGTCCGCGAGCACCGCGAGCGCTGGGAGCGGGCGCTCCGGCCGCGGGCGGCGGGCTTCGCGCCGCACGCGGCCATCGACGTGGTGCGCGAGGTCCTGCCCCGCGAGGGCGTCCTCGCCTTCGACGTGGGCGCCCACACGCACCAGATCGCCGCGCAGTGGACCGCCCACGAACCGCGCACGTTCCTGATCACGAACGGCTGGTCGTCCATGGGCTTCGGCCTGCCGGCCGCGATCGCCGCGAAGCTCGCGCGGCCCGAGCGCGCCGTGGTCGCGCTCGTCGGCGACGGCTGCTTCCAGATGACGTGCGGCGAGGTCGCGGTCGCCCGGCGCCTCGGGCTCGCGCTCCCGATCGTGGTGCTCGACGACGGCTGGCTCTCGCTGATCCGGGTCAAGCAGCAGCGCCGCGGCCTCGGGATCTACGGCACCGAGCTCGGCCGCCCGGCGTTCCTCGAGCCGCCCGCGCACTACTTCGGCGTGCCGGCCGTCGGCGTACGCACGCCCGAGGCGCTCGCGAAGGCGCTCGGCGAGGCGCTCCGCGCCGACCACCCGACCGTGATCGAGGCGGCGGTGGATCCCGCGCACTATCTCGAGACCGTGTACGATTAGCCGTGAGCGGAGGACCTCGATGAGGAGCTGGCGCGTCGTGCTGCTCGGCATCGTGCTGGTGGCGGCGGGGATCGCCGCCGGCGTCTACGTCGCGGGGGGCCGCGCGCGGACGAGCCCGCCGCCGCAGACGAGCCCACTCCCGCCGGACCACCCGCCGCTGCCCGCGCCGGCGCCGCTGCCGTCCGTGCCGCCGCCGCCCGCCGAGAGCGGCACCGGCGCGCGGGGGCTCACGTGGACGGCGCCGCCCGGCTGGGCCGCGGAGCCGCCGCGCTCGGCGATGCGCCGCGCGCAGTACCGCATCCCGGGTGCCACCGGGCCCGCCGAGTGCGTGGTCTTCTACTTCGGCCCCGGGCAGGGCGGCGACGCGCGGGCGAACGTCGCGCGCTGGGCCGGCCAGTTCCAGCGCCCCGACGGCGCCCCGCTCGGCGACGCGTTCACGACGCGCGAGATCACGGTCGGCGACCTCCCCGTGACCCTGGTGGAGGTGACGGGCACCTACGTCGGCGGGATGGGCAGCGGGCCGGCCGGCGCGCCGCAGCCGGACCACATGCTGCTCGGCGCGATCGCCGAGGGGCCCGACGCGCGCTGGTTCTTCCGGGCGACGGGCCCGCGGGCGACGCTCGAGAAGGAGCGCGCGGCCTTCGAGCGGATGATCCGCTCGCTCAAGCGGGGCGGCTGACCGGCCATGGTCAAGGCGCTCTCGTTCTTCAAGCGGCGGTCCGGGATGCCGGTCGAGGCGTTCCAGGCGTACTGGCGCGCGAGCCATCCGCAGGCCGTGGTGCGGCTGCCGGGTGTCCGCCGCTACGTGCAGTCGCACACGCTGCCCGGGGCCTACCGCCGAGGCGAGCCCGTCTACGACGGGATCGCCGAGATCTGGTTCGACGACACGCAGGCGATGCGGGCGCTCGCGGGGACGCCCGCGTACGCGGCGGTCCAGGCCGACGAGGCGAAATTCATCGAGCGCGCCACGATGGGCCTGATCATCACCGAGGAGCACGTCATCAAGGACGGGCCGGTGCCGGCCGCCGGCGTGAAGAACGTCGAGTTCCTGACGCACCGGCCGGACCTGACGATCGAGGCCTTCCAGCGCTACTGGCGCGAGGTCCACGGGCCCCTGGCCG
The DNA here is from genome assembly GCA_001788495.1 of Candidatus Rokubacteria bacterium RIFCSPLOWO2_02_FULL_73_56. GTDB lineage: Bacteria > Methylomirabilota > Methylomirabilia > Rokubacteriales > CSP1-6 > GWA2-73-35. The sequence goes on along the minus strand of MGCF01000077.1, from coordinate 4,085 downwards.
CGCGGATCGGCGTGATCCGGCGCTACGTCCAGAGTCACACGCGGCGCTCGGCCTACGAGGGCGGGCGCGCGCCGCGCTGGGACGGCGCGGCGCTCACGTGGTTCGACGACACGCAGGCGATGCGCGCCTCCGCGGCGAGTCCCGAGTACGCGGCCGTGCGGGCCGACGAGGCGAACTTCCTCGCGCCGGCCGCGCCGTTCATCATCACGCGCGAGCACGTCATCGTCGCCTGACGAGATCCCTCCGCCCGCCTGGCAGGTCGCTCCCCCTGTTGCGGCGCGTCAGAGGGCTAGCCGGAGGATTCGCTGGAGGCCTCGCGCGCGAAGTCCGCCCCGCCGCCGCCCGCGCGCAGCGAGAGCCAGCGCGGATGCGCCCGGTTGAAGTCACGGACGATGGCCTCGTAGGGCACGTCCGCGTAGTGGCCGCGCTCGCGGACGTACTCCATGTGACGGCGGCCGGCGCGGTCGAACGGGTGGAAGAGCGAGTCGCGGCGCCCGTCGAACTCGAGCGGGCGCACGCCGAAGCGCTCGCAGAGGCTCAGGTTGAAGGCGGGCGTCGCTTTCACCCAGCGGCCCTCGAGGTGGAGCTCGGTGTAGCCGTGCCAGACGTAGAGGTCGCCGCCGACCAGCTCGGCGAGCCGCCTGGTGGTGAGGTGGTTGCGGACGTCGGCGTAGCCGACGCGCGCCGGGATGGCGAGCGCGCGCGCCGCGGCGGCGAGCAGGGCGGCCTTCGGGATGCAGAAGCCCCGCCGGGCGCGCAGGCAGTCGCTCGCGCGGAAGTAGGCGCGGTCGGCGCCGACGTAGTAGGGGTCGTACAGGATCTCGTCGCGGACCGCGGCGTAGAGCGCGACGGCCCGCGGGAGGGCGCCGTCCGCGGCACCGGCCGTCTTCTCGGCGAAGGCGCGCACGTCCGGATCGTCGCTGTCGACGAACTCGCCGGGGGCCAGGTAGGGCTCGAGCTCACGCATGGCGCCAGCGATCTTACCACCGCCGGCGCGTTGACATGCGGAGCGGCCTGTGGTTATGTCGTCGCACCGTCGCCGCGCCCGGATGTGCGCAGGCACCGAGCACCCGCAGAGGAGGCGTTTATGAGTCCCGTACGACGACTGGCAACCGCGCTCGCCCTCGTGTCCGCGCTCTGGGTCGTGGCCGCGCCGGCCCCCTCCGCGCTGGCGGAGACCACCCTGAAGGTCGTCATGCACTCCGACCTCAAGATCGTGGACCCGATCTGGACGACCGCGTACATCGTGCGCAACCACGGGTACATGGTCTACGACACGCTCTTCGCGATGGACGCGAAAGGCGAGATCAAGCCCCAGATGGTGGACAGGTACGAGGTCAGCGCCGACAAGCTGACCTACACGATGACGCTCCGCGACGGGCTCCTCTGGCACGACGGCACACCCGTCACGGCGGAGGACTGCGTCGCCTCGATCAAGCGGTGGGGGGCGAAGGACTCGATGGGCCAGAAGATGATGGCCTTCGTCAAGGAGCTGCAGGTCGTCAACCCGAAGACGTTCCGCATCGTGCTCAAGGCGCCGACGGGCCTCGTGCTCGGCGCGCTCGGCAAGCCGAGCTCGAACGTCCCGTTCATGATGCCCAAGCGGGTCGCGGAGACGGATCCGAACAAGCAGATCTCGGACTTCATCGGCTCCGGCCCGTTCGTCTTCAAGAAGGAGGAGTGGAAGCCGGGCGACAAGGCCGTCTACGTGAAGTTCGACAGGTACAAGCCCCGGCCGGAGCCGGCCTCGGGCCTCGCCGGCGGCAAGGTCGTGAAGGTCGACCGCGTCGAGTGGAAGGCGATCCCCGACCACCAGACCGCGATCAACGCGCTCCTGGCCGGCGAGGTCGATTACCTCGAGTCGCCGCCGCACGACCTCTATCCGGTGCTGAAGCAGGACGCGAACGTGCGGCTGGTCACCCTGAACCCCCTCGGCAACCAGTACACGTTCCGCTTCAACACGCTCTACAAGCCCTTCGACAACGCGAAGGTGCGCCAGGCCGTCTTCTACGCGTTCAACCAGGAGGACTTCCTCAAGGCGGTCATCGGCGACCCGGCCTACTACAAGACCTGCAAGTCGTTCTTCCCGTGCGGCTCGCCGCTGGCGACGACCAAGGGGATGGACGGCCTGCTCGAGTCGAACGTCGAGAAGGCGCGGGGCCTGCTGAAGGAGGCCGGCTACGACGGCACGCCGGTCATCCTGATGCACTCGACCGACCTCGCCGTCCTCGCCAACCTCGCGCCGGTGGCCAAGGCGCTGATGGAGCGGGCCGGCTTCAAGGTCGACATGCATTCGATGGACTGGCAGACGCTGGTCTCGCGCCGCTCGAAGAAGGACCCGCCGGACAAGGGCGGCTGGAACGCCTTCCTCACGTCCTGGGTGGCGGGTGACATCCTGAACCCCGTCATGATGGGCTTCATGAACGCGAGCTGTGACAAGGCGATGTTCGGCTGGCCGTGCGACAAGGAGATCGAGAGTCTCCGCGACCAGTTCGCGCGCGAGACCGACCCGGCGAAGCAGAAGGCCATCGCCGAGGCCGTGCAGGTGCGCGAGACGCACTATCCGACGCACCTGCCGCTCGGCCAGTGGTACGGCGCGGTCGCGGCGCGGAAGAACGTGACCGGCATGATCGAGGCGCCCGTCACCGTCTTCTGGAACGTCGAGAAGAAGGGACGCTGAGCCGCCCGGAGGCGGCGCGGAGCCAGGAGGCTGCCCGGCGCGGGACGCCACGCGTCTGCCGCCGCCTCCTGGCTCCGGGCGCCTGCCCCGGCTAGCGGGCCACGATGTTCGGCTACATCGCCCGGCGACTCCTCGCGACGATCCCCGTCATGGCGGTCGTCGCCGTCCTCGTCTTCATGCTGCTCCGCTTCACCGCCGGCGATCCCGCCGCGATCATCGCCGGCGACAACGCCACCTCCCAGGACGTGGCGGCCATCCGGGAGAAGCTCGGCCTGGACCGGCCGATCGTCCAGCAGTTCGCCATCTGGTTCGGCAGCATCCTCCGCGGCGATTTCGGCGAGTCGTTCTTCTTCAAGAAAACGATCGCCGAGCTGATCGTCGAGCGGGTCGAGCCGACGCTCGCGCTGGCGGTCTGCACGGTGCTGCTCGCCGTGTCGACGGCCGTGCCGCTCGGCGTGCTCGCCGCCTGGAAGCGCGGCACCTGGATCGACCGCAGCGTCATGGGCCTGTCGGTGTTCGGCTTCTCGGTGCCGGTGTTCGTGATCGGCTACGCGCTGATCTACCTCTTCGCGATCGAGCTGGCGTGGCTCCCGGTGCAGGGCTACCAGCGTCTGCGCGAGGGCCTCGGCGGGTTCCTCGCGCGGCTGATCCTGCCGAGCGTCGCGCTCGCCGTGATCTACGTGGCGCTGATCGCGCGCATCACGCGTGCGAGCGTGCTCGAGGTGATGAACGCCGAGTACGTGCGGACGGCGCGGGCGAAGGGGCTCGGCGAGCTGCCCGTGCTGCTGCGGCACGTGCTGCGCAACGCCGCCGTGCCGATCGTCACCGTCATCGGCCTCGGCGTCGCGCTGCTGATCGGCGGCGTCGTCGTGACCGAGTCGGTCTTCAGCATTCCGGGGCTCGGACGGCTCACGGTGGACGCGGTGCTGGCGCGCGACTACCCGACGGTGCAGGCGGTGGTCCTGCTGTTCTCGGCCGTCTACGTGCTGATCAACCTCCTCGTGGACGTGATCTACACGTTCCTCGACCCGAGGATCCGGTACTGAGATGCCGCGCCAGCGGAGCGTGCTGGTGGGCGCCTCGATCCTGGCCGTGATCGTCGCGATCGGGCTCCTGGCGCCGTACCTCGGCACCAGCAACCCCGCGCGCATCGACCCGGTCGCCCGGAACAAGCGGCCGGGGGCGGAGCGCGTCGTCCGGAACGACGACGGCACCAGGACGACGCGGACCTACTGGATGGGCACGGACAGCCTCGGGCGCGACGTCTACAGCCGGGTGATCTACGGGGCGCGCGTGTCGCTGATCGTGGGCATCTCGGTCGCGCTGATCAGCGCGGCGAGCGGCCTCCTGATCGGGATCGTGACCGGTTACGTCCGCTGGCTCGACAACATCGTGATGCGGATCA
>MGCF01000076.1:28220-35295 GCA_001788495.1 Candidatus Rokubacteria bacterium RIFCSPLOWO2_02_FULL_73_56 | reverse complement strand
GCTCATGAGCCGTCCGAAGCTCCTGCTGCTCGACGAGCCCTCGCTCGGCCTCGCGCCGCTGCTGGTCGAGCAGCTCTTCGGGATGGTGCAGACGATCAACCGGAGCGGGACGACCGTCTTCCTCGTCGAGCAGAACGCGCGAAAGACCCTCGAGATCGCGCACGCCGGCGTCCTGCTGCAGAAGGGCGAGGTCGTCGGCCGGGGCACGGCCGCCGAGCTCGCCGCCTCGGACCTCGTGCGCCACGCCTACCTCCGGACGTGAGCGAGCGGGAGATCCTCGAGCGCATCCAGGCCAAGGTGCTGTGGCTCGCGACCTGGATGGTCCACCACGCGAACGTCGTCCGCCCGAACCCGGACGGCGTCAAGGTCGGCGGCCACCAGGCGTCGTCCGCCTCGGTGGTGAGTCTGCTCACCGCGCTCTACTTCAAGGCCCTGGGCCCCGACGATCTCGTGGCGGTGAAAGCGCACGCCGCGCCCGCGTTCTACGCGGCCCAGTACCTGCGCGGGCGGCTCGAGCGCGCGGCGCTCGCGACGCTGCGGAGCTTCGAGGGGCTCCAGGCCTACCCGAGCCGGCGCAAGAACCCGGAGGTGGTGGACCTCTCGACGGGCTCGATGGGCCTCGGTGCGGTGCAGGCGACGCTCGGCGCGCTCGCGGGGCGCTACCTCGTGGATCATGGGCTCGGGCGGGGGCTCGGCCGCGTCGTCGTGCTGGTCGGCGACGCCGAGCTCGACGAGGGCAACGTCTGGGAGGCGCTCGGCGAGGAGGCCGTCGCGCGGCTCGGCAACGTGCTCTGGATCGTGGACGTGAACCGCCAGGCGCTCGACCGCGTCGTGCCCGACGCCCGCACGCGCCGGCTCCGCGCCCTGTTCGAGGCCTGCGGCTTCCGCGTGGAGGAGCTCCGCTGGGGCCGCCGGCTCGGCGCGCTGTTCCGGCGCCCCGGCGGCGCGCGGCTGCGCCGCCGGCTCGAGGCGCTGTCGAACGCCGAGTACCAGCGCCTGCTGCGGCTGCCCGCGGGCGAGGCGCGCAAGGCGCTCGTCGCGGGCGCTGCGGGCCGGCCCGACCGGCCGCTCGACCGCCTGCTCGCGCGGTACCCCGACGAGCAGGTGGCGGCCCTCGTGGCCGACCTCGGCGGCCACGACCTCGGCCTGATCCTCGCGGCGCTCGCGGCGGCGGCGCGCGAGCGCGGGCGCCCGTCGGTGATCCTGGCCCACACGATCAAGGGCTGGGGGCTGCCGCTCGCCGGCGACCCGGCGAACCACACGGCGCTCCTGACGCCGGCCCAGGTCGAGGCGCTACGCGCGGCCCACGGCGTCCGGCCCGGGCACGAGTGGGACGGCTTTCCGCCCGGCAGCGCCGAGGCGGAGTGGATCCGCCGCCTGCCGCCGCTCTTCACCCCGCCCGCGCCCGCGCCGCCGCGCGCCCGCGTGCCCGAGGCCCTCGACGAGGCGTACCCGGGCGAGACCTCGACCCAGGAGGCGTTCGGGCGCGTCCTCGGCGCGCTCGCGCGCCTGCCGGTCGCCGAGGCGCTCGTCACCGTCTCCGCCGACGTCGCGGTGACGACGCACCTCGCGGGCTGGATCAACCGGAAGGGCGTGTACTTCCCCGAGGCCCGCCCGCACGTCTTCGCCGACGTGCCGCAGGCCGTGCAGTGGCGCGAGGGGCCGGCGGGCCAGCACATCGAGCTCGGCATCGCCGAGCACACCCTGTTCCTGCTCCTCGGGGCGCTCGGCCTCACGGCCGAGCTCGGCGGGGCGACGCTCCTGCCCGTCGGCACGCTCTACGACCCGTTCGTGCCGCGCGGCCTCGACGCGCTCTACCACGCGCTCTACTCGGGTGCGCGCTTCGTCGTCGTCGCGACGCCCTCGGGCGTGAGCCTGGCGCCCGAGGGCGGCGCCCACCAGTCGGTGATCACCCCCGGGATCGGCGTGGCGCTCCCGGGCCTCGCGTACTGCGAGCCGGCGTTCGCGCGCGAGGTGGAGTGGCTCCTGCTCGACGCCCTGCGCGGCCTCCAGGAGCGCACGGGCGAGTCGCTCTACCTCCGGCTCTCGACGCGGCCCGTGGACCAGGCGCTCGCGCCAGCGCCGTCGGCCGACCACCGCGCGCGCGTGCTCCGCGGCGGCTACCGGCTGCGCGACGCGCGCCAGGCGCCCGGGTGGGACCCCGAGGCGACCGCGGTCCACGTCTTCGCCGCGGGCGCGGTGGTGCCGGAGGCGGTTGCCGCGGCGCGCGCGCTCGGCGCCGAGGGCGTGCACGCGAGCGTCTTCGTCGTGACGAGCCCCGACCGCCTCTACCGCGGCCTGCGCGCGCCGCGCCCGTACCTCGAGGAGCTGGTCGGGCCCGAGGAGGAGGGCGTGCCGATCGTGTCCGTGCTCGACGGCCACTCGCACGCGCTCGCCTACCTCGGCGCGGCGCTCGGCGTCCCGCAGCTCCCGCTCGGCGTGGACGACTTCGGCCAGTCCGGGACGCGCGCCGACCTCTACCGCCACTACGGCATCGACGCCGCCGCGATCGCGCGCGCGGCGCGCACGCTCCTCGGCGCCTCGCCGTAGAAGAGGGCTATACTACGGTGAAGCTTGGAACGCGAATGCTCGCACTATAGGGACATTGTCGATTGGAAGCCGCTATTCGACACTTACGCAACGCTCCGATTACGGAGGCGATCGTTGACTTCCGTGTTGTGCAGCGGAAGGAGTTCGCCGCAGAGACATTGCGCGAAGCGAAGGACCGGCTCGCGCCGACGTATCCGATCTGCATCGAGCGGAAGGGCACCGAGTCCCTCGTTGACTTTGCCGAGGGGTGCCCGCGGGGCGTCCGCTCACGCGATCTCGGTCTGCAGGGAGTCTGGCTGAAGACGCCAGACGAAAAGAACATCGCTCAGTTTCGAGTGGACGGGTTCACATTCAATCGTCTCAAGCCTTATACGAGCTGGGATGAGCTCTTGCCTGAGGCTCTCAAGCTCTGGCGTGCGTACGTCGAGTTGGTCAAGCCGGAAGCTGTTACCCGGGTCGCGCTCCGCTACATCAATCATCTGAGCCTGCCTCCGGCACCTGGTGACCTCGATGAGTACCTGACGGCGGGACCACGACTTCCGTCGTCGATTCCGCAGGTGCTCAACTCGTTCTCGAGCCGAGTCGTCGTCCAGGATCCGGAGCGAGAGCTGTCGGCAAACGTCACCCAGGCTCTCGAGGTCGGTGTCCAGAGCGCGGCCCCCACTCTGTTGCTGGACATCGACGCCTATCGTACCGGTGAGTTCAGCACAAGCGAGGGAGCGCTCCTTCCAATCCTGTCCGATCTGCGCACATACAAGAATGCGATCTTTTTCGGGAGTCTTACCGAGAAGCTGATCAAGGTTTACGAATGACAGCCATTGCCCTGCCGATCCGTTTGGCCAGCTCGCTTCGCACGTCCGGTGGCGATCGCGGTGTTGGGCCGGAGGCCTTGAGGCTTCGCTCGATGCTTTTTCGTTCGGAAGAGAGCAGTCGTTCTCTGTCCGTAGAGGAGGTCTACCGGACGACCGTTGAACGGATAGAGGAAGCAGCTGAGGAGGCTTCAGCTCCCGATTGGGACGGCTACGGCGGGCTGCCGGTGACGAGTCCGACGATTGCACAGGCGTTCGCGCTCGTCGCTCTCCTGCCGAGCGCCCTGCCGGCGCCAGACGTGTCCGCTCACCCGGACGGTGAGCTGGCATTCGAGTGGGACCTCGGACCGCGCCGCCTTCTGACGGTGTCCGTGAACGACGCCGGTCGCCTGAGCTATGCCGCTCTCATGGGTCATACACGCCTCTATGGTAGCGAGCATCTCCTTGATGCGCTTCCTGAGCCTATTACGCTCGCGCTTCGCAAGCTTTTCGCGGCGCAGGCGTAGGAGCGTTTTCTCGCTTCCGCCTGGACCGAGGGAAGAACTCTCGCGTTATTTGCTGTCGAGGAGCCAGTTCAGCAGCATGCATCAGCGCGTCAAGTATCACGCGTTTCTTCCAGAGCCTCGCTCGATGGAGACCTCGGTGTTTCGGGTCCGAGGGCTTGGCGCAGATGAGATTTGGGATCTCGGCCAGCGCTTGGTCGCGAGCCCGCTCGGCAGGCCGCTTCGGGCGCGCGCGGACATTACGACGCGCGAAGTTCTCGAGGTCGGTCTGGCAATCCACCCGGACAATAGGCCGGAACGTCACGCGACGATCCGCGGCTGGCCAGAGGAGAAAGAGCGGCAGATGATCCTCGCCACAGAACTTGCGGCGGCATCACAACTCCACGTGAGGCCGTGACCGGTAAGTCGCTGGCACCCGACTGCGCAAGATACGCGAGGCAGTCAACCCAGCGCGATTGATCGCCTGACGCGCGCTCAGTCCAGCCAGTCGGCGACGAAGACGTTGAGCGCGCCGCGCGCCGTCGCCTGGCGGTTCGAGCAGAAGACGAGCTTGCGCCCGTCGCGCGAGAACATCGGGAAGGACGCGAACGACTCGGCCCACGTGAGGCGCTCGAGCCCCGAGCCGTCCACGCCGACGAGCCAGAGCGCGAACGTGCGCCCCGAGGGGTCGTGGTGGTTCGAGGCGAAGACGATCCGCTGCGAGTCCGGGTGCATGAACGGCGCGAAGCTCGCGCCGCCCGTGCGCGTGACGCGCGCGAGGCCGGTGCCGTCGGCCCGCATGACGTACACGTCGAGCCGCCGCGGGCGGACGAGCGCCCGGCCGAGCAGCGCCCGGTACTCCTCGAGCTCCGCGCGCGTCTCGGGGCGCGCGGCGCGGAACACGATGAAGCGCCCGTCCCACGAGAAGAACGGCCCGCCGTCGTAGCCGGGCTCCGCGGTCAGCCGGCGCACGGCGCCGCCGTCGGCGTCCATCACGTAGAGGTCGAGGTCGCCCGCGCGGAGCGAGGTGAAGACGATCCGCCGCCCGTCGGGCGAGACGGCGCACTCGGCGTCGTAGGTGTCGTTGGCGGTGAGCCGCGTGAGACGGCCGCCGTCCAGGTCGCTCGCGAAGATGTCCCAGCCCGGGTAGAGCGGCCAGACGTAGCCGCGCGAGCGGTCCGGCGGCGCCGGGCACGCGGCGTCCGCCAGGTGCGTCGAGGCGTAGATCACGCGCCGGCCGTCGGGGAAGAAGAACGAGCAGGTGGTGCGGCCGCGCCCGGTCGAGACGAGCCGCACGTCGCCGCCGTCCTCGCGCATCGTGAAGATCTGGTCGCACCCCCAGGGCGGGCGCGTGGACTGGAACACGAGGCGCGTGCCCGTCCAGTCCCAGTACGCCTCGGCGTTCTGGCCGCCGAACGTGAGCTGGCGGAGGTTCGCCAGCCGCCGCTCGCGTGGCTCGGGCGGCACGGGCACGGCGGCGCCGCGCGCGGCGGGTGCGCAGCCCGCGCCGAGCGCCGCGGCGGCGGCCCCGAGGCCGAGCCGGAGGGCGTCGCGCCGGCCGAGGCCCGGCGCGGACATCAGCGGCGCTCCCCGAGCACCGCGCGCAGCCGCTGCTCGGCGCCGTCGCGCCGCACGACGACGTCCACGCCCTCGCCGGGCCGATGGCGGCGCAGCGCGAACGCGAAGTCCTCGAGGGTCTTCACCGTGACGCCGCCGAAGCGCACGAGCACGTCGCCCGCGCGGACGCCGGCCTGCTCGGCGGGGCTGCCCGGGCGCACGCCGCCGACCCGGACGCCGGGCGCGGCCGACTCGCCGAACTCGGGGATCAGGCCGAAGAACGGGCCGTAGCCGGCGCGCGCGGGCGCCGGCGCCGTCTCGACGCGCACGTACGCGGGCGGCGTCGGCGCCGCGGCGACGGCGGCGACGACGCGCGCGACGAAGGCCGTGACGGCCGCGAGGCCGGGGGCGTCGATCTTGTCCCACGTGTCACTCGGCCGGTGGTAGTCCGCGTGCGCGCCCGTGAAGAAGAACAGGACGGGGCGGCCGGCGGCGTAGAACGGCGTGTGGTCCGAGCGCGCGATCGGGTCGCCGCGCAGCGCGAGCGAGAGGCCCGGCGCGGGCAGGCTCCCGACGAGGGCGCGCAGGCCGGTGCCGCCGTCCACGCCGCCCACGTAGAGGCGGCCCTCGCGCGGACGCCCGACCATGTCGAGGTTCGCCATGAGGACGGTGGCCTCGAGCGGGTGGACCGGGTGCTTCACGTAGTGCGCCGAGCCGAGCAGGCCCGTCTCCTCGCCCGCGAAGAGGACGAACACGAGCGTGCGCGGCGCGCCGCCCGCGGCGGCGAACGCGCGCGCGAGCCCGAGGACCGCGGCCGTGCCCGAGGCGTTGTCGTCCGCGCCCGGGTGGACGGCGCCGACCCGGTCGGGCGCGAGCGAGCCCTCGCCGCCGTGCCCGAGGTGGTCGTAGTGCGCGCCGACGACGACCGCCTCGCGGGCCAGGCGCCCGTCCGTGCCGGGCAGGACGGCGACGACGTTGGCCGCGCTCCCGCGCTCGCGGACCAGGCTCACCTCGACGCGGGCGCGGACGCCGGCGAGCGGGCGCGCGCGCGGCTGGAGCGGCCGGTCGATCGCGGCAGCGAGGTCGGCGAGGCGCGTGCCGGCCGGCGCCGCGAGGAGGTCGGCGGCCGCGCGCGTGAGGCCGAGGGCGGCGATCGCCGCCGGCTGCGCGATGCCCGCGAGCGGCGGCAGCGCCTCGCTTGGCGCCTCGGGGTGCGCGACGAGCAGGATCGCGCGCGCGCCGTGCTCGCGCGCGTTGATGAGCTTGTGGCTGCGCTCCGAGTAGTGATAGGCCTCGGGCCGGCGGAAGGGCGTGCCCGGGTCCGCCGGCCGCGGGTCGCCGCCGAGCACGAGCACGATCCGGCCGCGCGCGTCGAGGCCCGCGTAGTCGTCCCAGCCGAGGTCGGGCGCGGTGATACCGTAGCCGGCGAAGACCACCTCGCCCTCGACGGCGCCGTCGGCGGAGACGGGGAGCGGTGCCCAGTCGCGGCCGAGCGCGAGCGCCTGCGGCGCCGGGCCGAGGACGCTGAGCGTGTTGACCGGGCCCAGGCGGGTGCCGGTCGGCACCGCGAAGGGCTGGAGCTCGGTCCGGAGCCCCGCGGCGCGGAGCGCGTCGGCGATGTGGCGCGCGGCGCGCTCGCCGCCCGGCGTGCCGGAGGCGCGCCCTTCGGTCTCGGGC